>JAPOYG010000209.1 GCA_026706755.1 Acidobacteriota bacterium | reverse complement strand
CGGGCGCGCGGGGGCAGGACGACCGCCCGCCCGCAGGCGGCGGGCCGTGCTGCGGCAGTCGCCCGGGCGCGGGCCGGCGCGACGGCCCCTCGTCCCCCGGCCGTGCGCCGGTCCACGGCGCCGCGCCCAAACCCGCGTGTCGACCGGCGGTCGCCGGCCGCCGCCCGAGACCGGATCCCGCCGGCGGTCGCGCGGCACCCCGCAGCGGACCGGGAGCCCGGCCTCGGCAGGGCCTCCCGAACCGCACGGACCGCCGTCCGCCGCTCCGGCCGATCGGAGGCCGCGGAAGGCGCCCGGGGCGGCGCGGACGTTCGCGTCCGCCGTCCCGCCGGCACCGTCGACGGCGTCGCGGCACGTCCGCCGAACGCCGGTGGACAACGGAGCCCCGGTCGGCAGACGGTGGAGCCGGATGGACGCCGCGGGGGCAACGGCTCGAGCACCCGTGCCGTCCCCCGCCCGCCGGGGGCGCCGGGGGGGGGTCGCGGCTACCGCGGCGAACGCGGGCGGGAGCGCACGTATCGAAACGGACGCGCATATCGCGGAGGACGAGAGCACCGCGCAGGGCGCGAGTACCGGGGAGGACGCGAGTACCGTGGAGGGCGCGAGTACCGTGGAGGGCGCGAGTACCGTGGAGGGCGCGAGTACCGACGCGGCCCAGGGTGGCGCCATGGCAGGGGGTACAGCCGAGTCCGGCGGCCCGGCTATTGGTACGGCTGGAACTACCGGGGCGGCTATGGCTACCACCGCCTGGGTCCGCGCTACCACCACTGGTACGCCCCGCATGTGCACATCCGCTATCCCGGCTACGCGCACCGCCAGGTCTACGGCTCGTGGTTCTTCGCGCCCGGTTTCTCGTTCGGCGTCGGCTACGGCTCCGGCGCGGCGGCTCACTGGTACCCGGGCTACGACTACTACGGCGGGTATGGCTACCACCCGACCGACCTCCATACCGGGTTCCTCCGCCTGAAGGTGCGGCCCCGCCAGGCGCAGGTTTTCGTCGACGGCTACTTCGTCGGCGTCGTGAACGAGTTCGACGGCGTGTTCCAGCGGCTGCGCCTCGAGGAGGGACCGCACCAGGTCGAGATCGTCCATCCCGGCTTCGAACCGCTCGAGCTCGACGTCCTCATCGTTCCCGGCGAGAAGATCACCTTCGAGGGGGACCTGATCCGGCTGCCGTAACGACCCGGGTCGGGCCGCGGGGAGTCTGCGCCGCAGGACCGGCGATGCGGCACGCCGCGGGGATGCCGTCGCCGGCGGGGGCCTCTGCCTTCGCCGGCGGCGGGTCCGTATACTGGATCCCCAGATGGCCGACGCCGGAGACGCCGACCGCAACGCGGACTTCTTCGAGGTCTACACCCGAGGGTTGCGGAGCGAGGACGTTCAGCGGCTGTTCACGCGCGACGCCCCCAACGCGCTGCAGTTCTTCACCCGCCAGATCGACGAACGGGCGTTCCGGGACCTGCCGCCGCTGCGCCGCCTCGCCCTGCGGGCCCGGCTCGTCTTTCTCGCGTTCACGCTGAAGCTCTCCCCGGCGCGGCGGCTGCTGTTCGGCGTCGCCCTGGCCGCGGCCCTCGCCGGCCTGCTGCAGCTCTTCGAGGGATTCGGGATCGTCCGCGTTCCGCTCGTCCCCTTCCTCGTCACGATCGGGCTTCCGGGCCCGCTCTGGAGTGACGGCAGCCTCTGGCTGCTGCTCGGCTTCGGCCTGCTCAACCTCCTCGTCCTGCTCGAGGTGGCCGACCGGCTGACCCTGAAGAACGACCTCGAGGTGGCGCGCGACATTCAGCTCGCCATGCTGCCGCAGCGGACCTACGCGACCCCGGGGGTCGAGGCGGCCGGACGAACGCGGCCTGCCAACACGGTCGGGGGCGACTGTTACGACATCCTGCCGCTTGCCGACGGCCGTGTCCTCGTGGCGCTCGCCGACGTCTCCGGCAAGGGGAGCCCGGCCGCGCTGCTGATGGCGCTGCTGCTCGCCATGCTGCGCACGCTGGCGGCCGAGAATCTGCCCCCCGTGGGCCTCGTGACCCGCCTCAACCGGCTGGTGCATGACCACACGCCGGGGTCGCGGTTCATCACCCTCTGCTTCGCGATGATCGACCCGCGGACCGGCGCCTGCGAGTACGTCAACGCCGGCCAGACGCCGCCGCTGCTGCGCCGGACGGACGGCCGCTACGAGCGGCTGACGACCGGCGGCATGGCACTCGGCATGTTCCCGGGGGCCACCTACGAATCCGCCCGTTGCGACCTGGAGATCGGCGACCTGCTGCTGATGTACAGCGACGGCGTGACGGAGGCGGAGGACCCGGCCGGCCAACCGCTCGACGAGGCCGGACTGCGGGGCATCCTCGACACGCATGCGCGCGCCGGGGTGGACGACCTTTGCGGCCAGGTGGTCCGGGAGGTGGAACGCTACACCGATCGCGCCAGCTTCGCCGACGACCTGACCGTGCTCGCGGTCCGGCGGCTCCCGCTTCCCGGGCCAGCACCCCAGAAGTCGTCGGCGCCGTAGAGCCGGCAACGCACGGACGCCTCGCCCGCGCGGACCCCAACGTACCCGCAGGAGGTAGGCGCACCCGGGAGTCCCGCACCCGCCGGACTCCCGACGAGCTCCCCGGGGTGCGTGCCCCTCAGGGCGCGTCCGCCGCCGGCAACTCGATCTCGAGCGCCGCCCCGAACAGCATCGTCCGGTCCTGGTCGATGGCGGCCCAGCGAAGCAGGGTCGGGACGTCGGGCTCGACCATACCTTCGAACACCGTCGTTCCGTTCGCCTCGACCGTGATCGGCTGCGTGAAGTCGAACTGCTCCGGCGAGAGCAGGAGCGTGAACCGGAGGACGCCGCGCGTGTAGGCCTCCACCCGGTTGCGCTGCTGGCTCAGCTCGACCCGCCCGGACGGCCGCCGCTGCGGAAACGCGGTCCGCGTGCGAGGGGCGGCGGTCGGCGGATAGACGAGCGCCACCGCTTCCTGCACGCCGTCGCGCTCGACCACCAGCGCGAGGCTGTCCCCCGGCGCGAAGCCGATCAGTGCGTTCTTCAGATCCTCGACGGTCGGCGCCTCGCGGCCCTCGATCTCGACGATCGTATCGTTGTCCCGCATCCCGGAGTCGGACGCGATGGAGCCATCCTCGATCTCGAACACCCGGATCCCCGACCCGTCGACCAGCTCCCCGATCATGCTGATCCCGAGCGGCTGGCCGGATGCCGGATCCGCGATGGAATTGAACGAGCCGAGCCCCGGCTCGCCCTGCGCCGATCCGAGCTCGTCGATCACCAGCCAGTGCGCCCGGTTGTAGCGGTCGGTCCGTTCCGTCTCCCAGGAGACGCGGGGCGGCGCGGGCTGGCGCCGTGCATTGTCCATGAATGCGTCGATGGCATCCGCCTCGCTCTCCCACCAACTCAGGTCGTGTCCGGCTTCAGGCTGCGGCCGGAAGTCGAGGAACACGCCGGCCTCGCGGAACAGCCGCAGGTAGGGAACGACGGAGGCAGTGGGGTACAGCCGATCCTGGCCGCCGTTGACCACGAACAGCGGCTTGTTGCGGAGGTTGGTGGGGTGCATGTCGCCGTCGGCGCCGGACGACGGGTTCGCGAGGACCACCGGATGGGCGATGAAAGGCAGGAAGCTGGCCCAGGGCGTCGTCGCCTTGAACGCGTGGTAGTAGGCGCCGGTCCCGCCGTCGGACACGCCCAGGAGGTGGATGCGGTTCTCGTCGACGTTGTAGGTGCGCCGGACGTCGCGCAGGATCCCGGCGAGGTTCTCGATCTGCGAATCCTGCCACCACAGCGACTCGGCCCACGACTCCGGGATCACCACGATCGCGTCGTCGCGGAGCACGCGGTCCTCGTTGCGCCACCAGCCGCCGTCGTCCTGCCGGGGCCGCATGACTCCGCCGTGCAGGTGCACGTGCGCCGGATACCGCACGGCGGGGTCGTAGTCCGCCGGTACGTGGAGGATGTAGCGGTGCTCGACGCCGTCGCGGTTCCGGCGGCCGAGGATCTGGCGCCCGGTGGGCACGCCGGCGCGATAGGTGCGACCGCGGCGCAGGCGCGACCAGATCTCGTCGATGTCGGAATCGGCGGCCAGGATGGCGTCGATGGCGTCCTGGTACCCGGCGTCCGAATCCGCGGCCCAGAAAGCGGCGACGCCCTCGTCGAGCGCCGCGCGGTCACCCGCCTGACCGCCCGCCGCCGCCATCGGCAATCCGAGGCTCATCGCCGTGCCGAGCGCCGCGACGAGGGTGACCCACCGCCGGGCCCGGCATCCCGACGGGCGCAAGTCCGGCGGCGCCGCGCCGCGCCGCGCCGGCCGGGATGCCGACGTGCGGGCCGGCACAATCACTGCTGCCCTTGCGTGTCGCTCGGCGCGTCCGCGAGCCCGTGGCGGCCGAGGAACGCGTAGATCGTCTCGAAGATCTCGTACGTCTCCGCGCGGCTGAAGCCGCCGTGGCCACCGCCGGGGACCGTGTGGAGCTCGTTCGACACCCCCACCCGCTCCAGTTCCGCATGAAGCTTCACCGCGTGCTGATGGGGCACGATGCCATCGGCGTCGCCGTGGATGCTCAGGATGGGCGGCAGCCCCTCCCGCACGTAGCTGAGCGGCGAGACGCGGCGGGCCACGTCGAGGCGGTTGGAGAGACTCCCCGTCCAGCGCACGGCGTAGCTCTTGGTGTTCTCGCCCTGCAGCAGGTCGCCGACGTCGGTGATGCCGTACCAGTTGATGATGGCGGCAACGCCGAGATCCTCCTGGATCGGGCACTCGAGGTCGAGACCGGACTCCTTGGTCGCCATGCCCGTCGTCAGGGCCAGGTGCCCGCCGGCCGAGTTGCCGGTGACGACGATGCGCGAGGCGTCGATGTTGTAGGTGTCGGCGTTCCGCTTCACCCACTGGAGGGCGCAGAGGCAGTCCTCGACGGCCGCCGGAGCGCGGGCGACCCGGCCCAGCCGGTACTGCACGTTCACGACGGCCCAGCCCATGTCGAGGTACGGCAGCAGGCGCAGGACGTTCGCCTCCTTGTTCCCGCCGACCCAGCCGCCGCCGTGGATGTACATCAGGACCGGCGTCGGCCCGTCGGCCTCGCGCGGCAGATACAGGTCGACCCGGTTCTCGAAGTTGCTGGCCACGTGGTACGTCACGTTGGGGATGACGCGGTACTCGTTCGACACGTGGGCCGCCCAGGCAGCCGTCTCGCTGAGTTGCGCCTCGGCCGCGCTGGACGGAATCAGGACGAGCGAGGCGAGAGCGACGCATCGAGCAATCGTGGCGAGTGGCTTGGACATGTCGCCTTCCCTTCCAGTTGCCGCCGGCGTAGAGTGAGAGCCGGCTCCGGGTGACGTCCGACTCGCGCAGCCTAGCACACAAAGGGCACCGTCATGAGACCAACGAGAGCGTCGGCCGGCATCGCCGTCGTCGTGGCCCTCGCAGCCGCCGGAGGCGCCGCCCCGGGACCGGTGCCCCCCCCGCCCGACGATCCGGCCCCCGGCTCGCCGGCGCCCGTGATCGTGGAGCTCTTCACGTCGCAGGGATGCTCGAGCTGCCCGCCGGCGGACGATCTGCTGCGCGGCCTCGCCCGCAACCAGCCGGTGCCCGGCGCCACGATCATTCCCCTGAGCGAGCACGTCGACTACTGGGATCGACTCGGCTGGCGGGATCCGTTCTCGTCTCCCCGCTTCACGGCGCGGCAGAAATCCTACGCCTCGGCGTTGGACGCCGCGAGCATCTACACGCCGCAGATGGTGGTGGACGGCCAGGTGGGGCTGGTCGGCAGCCGCGGTGTCGAGGTGCGGGCGGCCATCCTCGAGGCCCGTGGCCGGCCCAAGGTGCCGGTGCGCGTCGAAGTCGACAGCCACCCGCGGAGTCGCGTGGTGGAGGTGACGGCCGAGGTCGGGCCGGACCGCCTGTCCGCCGCGGCAGAGGCGATCGGCGCGTGGCTGGCGATCACGGAAAGCGGCCTGGAGACCGACGTCCGGGCGGGCGAGAACCGGTTCCGGCGCCTCCACCACACCGGGGTCGTGCGGCATCTCGAACGGCTCGACACGTTCACCGCGCAGGCGGCCGCCGCCGGCCGATCCGTGCGGGCGCGCCTGCGGCTCGATGCCGCCTGGACGCGGGAGCGGCTGCACGCCGTGGTGTTCCTGCAGGAACGCGAGAGCCTGCGCATCGTCGGGGCGGCGCGGGCTGCCGTAGCCGGCCCTCCCGCCGCGAAGCGCCCACGCAATCCTGGTGGCGCGCCCTGACGGGCGCCCCGGGGGATCCGGGCTCGCGGCGCGCGCTTGCTATACTCCGCGCGATGCCAGCCGGATCCCTGCCGACGCCCGCCCGGACCGCATCCCGCCTCGTGGCGGCGCTCTCGATCGGCGCCGCGCTGGCTCTGCCGCCGCCCGCGGCGGCCCAGGACGTCGGTCGGACGGTGTGGGACGGGGTCTACAGCGAGGCGCAGGCCGAGCGCGGGCGAACCGCCTACGCCCGTCACTGCGCCTCCTGTCACGCCGCCGATCTGAGCGGGTCGCTGGAGGCGCGGCCGCTCGCCGGATCCCGCTTCATGCAGGACTGGAGCGAGGATACGGTCGACACGCTGTACACACGGGTCCGGAACCTGATGCCCTTCGACGATCCCGCCACTCTCCCCGACGACATCTACCTCGACAGCGTCGCCTTCGTCCTCCAGTACAACGGCTTCCCGGCGGGCGAGGCCGACCTCGACCCGGAACGCCTCGCCGACATCCGCATCGAGGGCCGTGACGGCCCCGGGCCGGTGCCGAGCTTCTCCCTGGTGCAGGTCGTCGGGTGCCTGGAGGCAAGCCCGGACGGTGGGTGGCGGCTGACGGACAGCACGGAGGCCGTTCGCACCCGCGACCCGGCGGCATCGGACGCGGATGCGCTCGGGATGCTTGCGGAGCGCCCGTTCGGCGACGCGACCTTCGGGTTGATGAGCGTCTATCCGGACCCGACGGAGCACGCCGGGCATCGCATGGAGGTCAAGGGGTTCCTGATCCGCGATCCCGTCGGCGACCGGATCAACGTCAGCGCGCTGGCGATGGTCGCCGCCGCGTGCGAGCCCGCCGAGTAGCGGCCCCCGACCCGTCGCAGGCTCCGTGTTCGGCCCCCAGCCCACCGACGGACCTGGATTGCGGGCTCGGTCGGCGAACGCCCGGCGGTGCCGTCCCCGCGCCCCCGCGGATGTGCTACTGGCCGGCCGGCTTGACCACGGCGACGCTGTTGACGTCGCGCTCGTGCTCCGCCGCGTACACGCCCCGCTCCTTCATCAGCTCGCGCAGCAGCTCCGCGGTGTGGTCAGCCCTCTTGACCGTGCCCGTGTAGTGCACGCCGTCCGCGATGCGTAGCGGCGTCCATCCCTCCGACGAGCGGGCCAGCATGTCCGCGCCCCGCTCGACCAGGAAGGAGACGATCGGGTTCGCGCCCCGCAGCGCCGCCCCGTGGAGGGCCGTGTAACCGCGATCGTCTGCTCGGCCGACCTCTCGATCGCCGAGCTCCCAGGCGAGGCGGACCGCCTCGTAGGCTTCCTCGTTGGTGCCGGCGCTCTCCCCGACGTTGAAGATGCCCACCCCGGCCGCCACCATCAGCGGCGAGGCGTTGCCTTCCGTCGGCAGCCGGGTGTCGGCGCCGTGGTCGGCGAGGAGCCGCATCAACGGCACGTCGGCGTGCTTCGCGGCCAGCAGGTAGGGCGTCGCCCCGACGCGGTTCAGGTTGTTCCGCTCCCGATTGTTGAAGCGCTTCGTCTGGCGCAGGTTGGGGTCGGCCCCGTTGTCGAGCAGGAATCTCGCGAACGCCAGCGTGTCGAGCCTGTCGACCATCTCCACCGGCGGCATCCCCTTGCCCGAGTTCGGTCGCCGCGTGTAGGCGAGCTGGTGCAGCGCCGTCCAGCCCTGAGCGGCGGCGTTCGGATCGGCGCCCCGTTCGATGAGGTAGGTCGCCAGCGAGAAGTGCGCGTTGGTGACGGCGATGACGAGGGCGCTGGTCCCGTCGGTCCCGACCGCCGGATCGCCCCGGCTCGGTCGTCGCGCCGTCAGGTCCTCGGCGGACACCAGCGGCCGGATCGTGTCGTTGACGTCCGCGCCCGCGTCGAGGAGCGCCCGGACCGCGTCGCCCTTGCCGGCCCGCACGGCGAAGAGCAGCGGCGTCCAGCCGGCGGTCGAGCGCTGGTCGACGCGAGCCCCCAGCTCGATCAGTGCGTGCACCGCGGCGGGGTGGTCCTCCGCCGCCGCCCACATCAGGGCGGTCTGTCCGCGCCAGCCTTCGCGGGCGTCGATGTCCGCGCCCGCCGCGAGCAGCAGCCGGATCACGCGCACGTCGCCCGTGCGCGCCGCGGTCATCAGCACCGTCTCGCCCTCCGGCAGGGCCGCGTTCGCATCGGCTCCCGCTCCGAGGAGCGCCTCGACGACGGAGGCGCTTCCCCGCGCGCAGGCCAGCATCAACGGGGTGACCGAGTAGCGGTTCGCAACCTCCACGTCGGCTCCCGCCGCGAGCAGCAGCCGCACGGCATCCGTATCGCCCTTGTGGGCGGCCCAGTGCAGCGCCGTCGTGCCGTCCGGCTCGCGCGCGTTGACGTCGACGGCCCGCGCGAGCAACGCACGCACGGCATCGCCGTCCGCCGCCTTGACCGCCGCGACGAGCGGCGCCACTTCTGCCGCACGCGTCTCGGCGGGCAGGCCGAAGGCGGCCAGCAGTGCCGTCAGGACGACCACCCGCGCTCCCGATCCGCGATGATGCTCTGCACGCATCCGGCTGCCTCCCGCGCTCTGCCGCAGCCCTGCCTTGCCTCCTGCGAGTGGCCGCAGCCTCGCGGCTATACTAGCGCACGCTGACCCACGCGCCTGGGAGTCGACGCCCGCGCGCGGCACTTTCGTCTCACCCTCGGCACCGACACCTTGGCTCGCCTGACCGCCATCCCGCCTGACGGCTCCGCCTGGCGCCGGACCCGTCCTCACGGGAGTCCGCATCGTTCAGGGCGCCGACTCCCGGCGTCCCAACGGCTCCAGCTCCGTCACTGATTCCGTGACCGAGTCGATCCGGGCGCGCGAGAAGAAGATCGGGAAGTAGCGGTCGCGCGCCCAGACGTCGAAGAGGTCGCGGTAGTGGGAGCTCGCCGGATCACCCGCCTGCCCCGGCGTGTTCAACCCGACCGAGTTGTCCCAGTTGCCGGTGTCGGCAACGATCATGAACGATGCGCCGGAGGTCTGGTTGTCTCCCCCGCCCGTGTTGTGGACGGTCCCGCCGTAGCCGCCGCGCGGGACGGGGCCGACGTCGAGCCGCCGGCGCAGCTCGGCGTTGACGGCCGGGCTGAGCGGGTGGCGGATCAGGGCGTGCTTGAACCGCTCGCCGCCGTAGGTCCACGTGGTCATGTCGGCCGATCCGAAGCGGCGCTCGAGACCTCCGAGGGCGGTGTCCAGGGCATCGCGGAGCACGGCGTCGCGGCCCGCGAGGGGGTCGTCGCCGAAGCGTCCGTCGGGGGCCGTCAGCCAGTCGATCATGCGCTTGACGTTGACGCCGCGCACGTAGTCGCGGACCGCGGCCGGGACCACCGTGCGGTGCACGGCGGAGCGCAGCTCGCGCTCCCAGCTCACGTAGATCGCCGCCTCCACGGAGTCCTTGTCGAGCACGCCGTCCCAGGCGAGCAGCATGCGCCGGGCGCGCTCGCCGCGCGGGCCGAGGTCCGGGACGCCGCGGAGCAGCGGCACCAGGTTGCGGGCCGCTACCGACAACTCGTCCATCATGAGCTGCATGTTGTCGACGACGGTCATGTGCCGCGCGTTCGCCAGCACCTCCTCGACTCGCGCCGCCCTCATCTGGTCGCCCCACGTGTAGTGCAGCGCCTCCCAGTGCGGGTAGCGCGCCGGAACGTCCAGCAGCGTGTAGTTGTTCGCGGTCCCGAAGTATCCCTTGGCCGGATTGACCACGCTGGGCAGGGCCGTGATCGGCAGGAAGCCGTCCCATTCGTAGCGCCCGTCCCCGGGCACCGGCACGAGACCGCTGTGGTTGGGACGGATGGGCGAGACGCCGACCGCCTGGTAGCCGATGTTCCCGGCGCGGTCGGCCCAGACCATGTTCTCGGACGGGATCCGGCTGTAGCGGCACGCCTCGACGAACTCCTCCCACGTCTCGG
Source organism: Acidobacteriota bacterium (assembly GCA_026706755.1). Classification (GTDB taxonomy): domain Bacteria; phylum Acidobacteriota; class Vicinamibacteria; order Vicinamibacterales; family UBA8438; genus JAGWAJ01. Next base: position 4,815 of record JAPOYG010000209.1, on the reverse strand, counting down.
CCTGGTCCATGCGGAGACTCGCGAGGTAGGGCGCCGAGCCGTAGTCGAGCCACGCCGCCGCCACCGCGTATGCGGTGTTGCTCGCCGGATCCTCGAAGACGACCGGACCGTGCCGCGTGTACTTCAGCTCCACCTCGACGGCCGCCTGCCCCTTGACGGGGACCGTCTCCCGAATGACCGTCATCTCCTCCCAGCGGCCGAGGTAACGGTACTGGTTCGGGTCGGCGGGGTTGGTCTCGTAGACGTAGAGGTCCTCGTTGTCCTGACCGAAGACGGTCAAGCCCCATGCCCCGTGCTCGTTGTGGCCGATGGACACGCCCGGCAGGACCGGCTCGCCCCCGCCGATGACGTTCCAGCCCGGCGCCACGAGGTGCACCCAGTAGCGCAGCGAGGGCGCCGACTGCGCTCGGTGCGGGTCGTTGGCCATGATCGGGTAGCCGCCGAGGGTCCGCGAGCCGTGGACCACCCAGTTGTTGCTGCCGATGGCGTCGTAGTCGTTGCGCTCCAGGTCGATCTCCGACGGCAGGGCCGACGCGAGGCGCTCGAACGACTCCCGATCGCCGCGGTGGGCGACCGCGACGTCCTCCGGCGCGAACGCGATGGGGCGCCGGTGGGCGCGGTAGAGATCGAGGATGCCGTCGTCGAGGAGCGAGACGTCGATGGCGGGATCGATCGTCAGGTCGGGGTCGCCGATGAAGTAGCTGAGCTCGGCGAAGGCTTCCGCCCCGATGGCGCCGACGGCCCGCGCGTTGTCGATCTCCCGGGCGACGTTGGCCACCAGTCCCTGGTGGCGCGAGATCACGACCTCGGGCGTCCAGTGCCCCGGCTCGATGCCGAGGAGCTCGAACTCGATCGGCCGCAGCTCCGGGTCCTCCTCCGTCCGCGCGATCCACGCGTTGACGCCGTCGACGAACGCCGGGATGATCTCGTCCCCGCGCTCGTGGTAGTGGCGCATCTCGGTCGTCAGGTCGCCCCGGAAGCGGAAGAGCCGGGCGCCGGTGTCGCGCTCGAGCTCCCGCGCACCCAGGATCTCCGCGACGGTTCCGGTCGCCCGGCGGCGCCAGATCTCGAACTGGAACAGCCGGTCGCGGGCGGCCGCATAGCCTTGGGCGAAGAAGAGGTCGTGCTCGTTCCCGGCGTAGATGTGGGAGATGCCCCACCGGTCCGTGACGATCTCGACCGGCGCGATCAACCCGGGCAGGGCGATCGTCTCGCGCCGCGGCTCCTCGGCGGCCGCGTCCGGAGCCGCGGCCGCCGCCACGGCCACGACCAGCGCCTGGACCACCACCCGAGCGCCGGGCACCGCCGGCCTCCCCACCGTCTGCGTGGACTTCATCGTCGCCACTCCCATTGCGAACGGAACTCGGTCATTATAGGCGCGGCATGCCGCAGGAACCGTCCGCCACGACCCCTCGCCACGCGCCCCGCAACCCGCTGCTCGCCTCCGAGGACTGGTGGGCGGTCTGGCTTGCGGGCCTTGTCCTGGCCGGGGTGATCGGCGGACTGGTCGGCGCCGTTCCCGGCGTCGGCCGCTGGACGGGCTCCCCCGCGGAGGCGTTCGCGGGCCGCGCCGGCGGCCTCGTCGTGCTCGGTCTCGCCATGGCGGCGCTCTCCGGCCTCGCGGTCGGCGTGATGGGACGCTCGGCCCGCCGGCAGGCGACGGCGTTCCTGCCGCTCTTCGCGCTCGCCGTCCTCGCCTACACGCTTGCCAACCAGGCGGGGGTTCGGGCGGCCGGCTTCGGATACGCCTTCTGGGCGCTGCTGATCGGGCTCCTCATCGCGAACACCGTCCGCACGCCGGAGTGGATCAAGCCGGCGCTCCGGAGCGAGCTCTACATCAAGACCGGCCTCGTGCTGCTCGGGGCGGAGGTGCTCTTCGGCAACATCCTGCGCCTCGGGGCGCCGGGGCTCTTCGTCGCCTGGTTCGTCACGCCGATCGTCATCCTGTTCATGTACCAGTTCGGCGTGCGCTTCCTCCGCATCGGCAGCCGGTCGCTCGTCATCGTCATCGCCGCCGCCACGTCGGTCTGCGGCGTCTCGGCCGCCATCGCGGTGGCCGCCGCCGCCCGCGCCCGCAAGCAGGAGCTGACCCTCGCCGTGGGCATGTCGCTCATCTTCACGGTGGCGATGATGATTCTGATGCCGCTCGGCATCCGCGCCGCCGGCATGGACCCCGTGGTCGGGGCGGCCTGGATCGGCGGCACCGTCGACGCCACCGGCGCCGTGGTCGCGGCCGGCGCCCTGCTCGGCCAGCAGGCGGAGCAGATCGCGGCCGTCGTCAAGATGATCCAGAACACCCTGATCGGGCTCGTCGCCTTCCTGGTTGCCGTCTACTGGGTCACCCGGATCGAGGCGACCGGCGAGCGGCGTCCCGCGGCGATGGAGATCTGGCACCGGCTGCCGAAGTTCATCCTCGGCTTCGTAGCCGCGTCGCTCCTCTTCTCGTTCGCGCTGACGCCGTCGCTCGGGGAGGCGCGCGTCGCCGCCATGCTGGACCTGACCTCCGACGTGCGGGGCTGGCTGTTCTGTCTGGCCTTCATGAGCATCGGCCTGGAGTCGAGCCTGCGCGACCTCGCCCGTCACACCGCCGGGGGGCGGCCGATCCAGCTCTACGTCACCGGGCAGGCGTTCAATGTCGTCCTCACCCTGGCCGCGGCCTACCTCGCCTTCGGCGGCATCCTGTTCGACCGCGTGTCCCTGGCGGAGACCGCCCGGGCCGGCGCACCGCCCGCCGCGGCCGTCGAACGCGCGCTCGACACCGGCCGCGACGCAACGCCCCTCTTCCACACCGAGATCGACGGCTGGCAGGACTACCTCCCCCCGCGCCGCCCCTGATGCGCGTGCGCCCGGCGAGCGCGGGCTCCAAACGAGGGCGAGCGCGCGGTCTCCAACGAGACGGGTGCCGGGAGGGGGTGAGCCCCGACTCCGCAGCGGAGGAGTTGCGCGCCAGAGAACCGCCCAGGTCCCTCAGGGCCCGCGGCGGCGGCGGAAGTACTCCACCTGGAACTCGCGCACGTTGCGGTTGTGCTCGCGCAGGGTGTCGGCGAAGGCGTGGGTTCCGTCGTTGCGGCTCACGAAGTAGAGATACGTGACGTCCGCCGGAGCGAGCGCGGCGCGCAGGACGGCGCCGCCCGGAGCGGCGATGGGGCCGGGCGGCAGGCCCCCGTAGACGTAGGTGTTGTAGGGCGAGTCGAAGCGCAGGTTGGCCCGGGTCAGGTTGCCGTCGTAGCGGCCGGCGCGCTCGAGGGCATAGATCGTCGTGGGATCGCTCTGCAGCGGCATGCCGATGCGGAGCCGGTTGTTGAAGACGGCCGAGACCAGCGCGAACTCCTCCCCGCTTCCCGACTCCCGCTGGATGATCGACGCCAGGGTGACCACGTCGCGCACGCTGAGGCCGCGCTCCGCCGCCCGGGAGCGCAGCTCCGCGTCGAAGACGACCCGGAAGCGCGCCACCATCGCCGCGACCAGGTCGTCGACGGTGGCGGTCCGCGGCAGCGAATAGGTCTCCGGGAAGAGGTACCCTTCGAGGTCCGCGGCGTCCGGGTCGAGGTCGGCGACCAGCTCGACCCGCTGCGCCGCGGCGGCGAACTCGGCCGCCGGGGCGAGCCCCCACTCTTCGACGATGGCTCCCATCTGCGGCAGGGTCAGGCCCTCCGGGAAGGTGATGGCCTTCAGATGAACCCGGCCGGCGACGATCTTCGCCAGCGCGGCGGCCGGCGAGACCGGCGCGTCAAAGTGGTACTCCCCCGCCTGCAGGGACCGTTCGTGGCGGCCCCGCCAGGCGGCGAAGCGGAACGTCCACGCCTCGCGGACCACGCCGGCCGCCTCGAGCCGTTCCGCGATCGCCCGCGTCGAGTCGCCGGGCCGGACGTCGACGAAGACGCCTTCGGAGGGCAGATCGCGATGCGGTGTCTCGATGCGCGCCAGCAGGCCCTGCCACGCGGCGCCCGCCCCTGCCGCGCCGAGCACCGACAGGCAGCACAGACCGACGAGGAGACGGCGGATCATCGGCGCCTGCCGCTCGGCGCGGTGACCCGGTCCGATGGCGACGGCGATGGCGACGGCCCGCTCGGCGCCCGGTGTTCGTCGAGGTGGTCCTGGAGGATGACGGCGGCGGCCGCGGCGTCGAGCCGCTCGCTCCGCTTCCGCCAGCTCTTCTCGCGGGCGGCGAGGCGCGATTCCGCCTCCACGCTGGTCAGCCGCTCGTCCTGCAAGGAGACCGGCACGTCGATGGCCGCCCGCAGCCGATCGACGAAGGCGAGGACGCGCGCCGTCTGCTCGTGCGGCGTGCCGTCGAGCGAGCGCGGCAGTCCGACCACGACCGCCGCCAGCCCGTCGGCGTCCGCCGCCAGCGCCTGCGCCTCCGCCGCGACGGCCGCGACGCGCGACGGCAGCGAGCCTCCCGGCCGCAGGGTGCGCAACGGTCGGGCGAGCGTCGCCGACGGATCGCTCACCGCCAGCCCTATCCGTCTCTCTCCGTAGTCGACTCCCAGTACCCGCATCGCGTGCGCCCCGCCGGCCCGCACCGACGGCTCGGAGCCCGCCCAAGTCTCAGCCTACCATCGCGGCGGGCCGACGGCCCGGCGCCAATCGACCTCCGACCGGCGTTCTGCTACGATGCGCCGCAGATCGGCCGGTGGATGTCCTCGTCGAGGACTCGACTCGCCGCTGCCGGAGGGATGCCTTGTCCAGAACTCGATTCGCAGTTCTCGTAGCGTCCGTCCCGCTCGTCGCCTTCACGCTCGTCGGGGGCTTCCTCGGCCGCGAGGCCGCGGGCCAGAACCCCTACCGGCACCTGCGGATCCTCGAGGACGT
>JAPOYG010000481.1:11728-14966 GCA_026706755.1 Acidobacteriota bacterium | reverse complement strand
GCGTCGAGGCAGACGATGCTCTCGGCGAACAGGTTGTCGCCGGGCCGGTGGCCGCCGTACCAGTCGTTGGTCGGCGTGCCGGTCGGGACGTAGACGTAGCCCAGCTCCGGGTCGGCGCTCAGCAGGCCCCAGGCGTTGGCGGCGCCTGTGTCGCGCCACGACCCGTCCTGCCACGTCTCGTTGCCGAACTCGCCGGGCTGCGGAATCGTGTGGAACTCCCAGAGCTCCTCGCCGGTGCGCACGTCGAAGCCCCGCACGTCGCCGGGCGGCGCCAGTTGGTAGCGGGGCCCGTCGAAGACCACGGAGCCGACGACGACGACGTCGCCGACCACGATCGGGGCCGACATCAACTGGTACTCGCGCCGCGGAATGGGCCGGCGCAGGCCCTGGGTGGCGTCGACCGCGCCGTCGGCGCCGAAGTCGGCGACCGGCCGGCCGGTGGCGGCGTCGAGCGCGTAGAGGTAGGCATTGCCGGTCGGCAGGAAGATGCGCGCGTCCGTTCCGTCCGACCAGTAGGCGACGCCGCGCGAGTTGAAGCCGGTGTTGGCCGGCGGGTCGCCTTCCCATGTGCCGGGGTCGAACACCCAGAGCGTCTCGCCGGTCGCAGCGTCGACGGCCGCGGCCTGGCTCATCGAGGTCTTGATGTAGAGGACCCCGTCGACCAGGATCGGCGTCGCCTTGAACGCCCACGGCAGCATCGGGAGGTCCCTGCGATGGGTGCGGACGATCTCGTTGTCGGGAGAATCCCAGCGCCAGACCTGCCGCAGGCGCCGGACGCTCTCGCCGTCGATCCGATCGAGCGGCGAATACTTGGTGCTGCCGGGGTCGCCCCCGTAGGTCGGCCACTCGGCGGCCGTTGCTCCGTCCTGCGCGGAGGCGGGGGCCGCGCACGCGGCCAAGCTCAGCAGGACCAGTACGGACGCGGCGCGATCGAGCATGGCGGCACCCCCGGTGCTTGCGGCGGTTCTGTCGGACGCCGGCCGCTGTGACAGCCTGATTCTATCCCGGTGCCCGAGCCCAAGCGCCCCAGCCCGGCGAGGCCCTCGTGCGCCCTGTGTGCCCTGGGCGATCCCCGCGGGCGATTCGGGGCGGCCGCAGACCACGCCGCGTTTCCTGCGAGCGCCGGGGTTCAGAACCGCACGCGCACGCCGGCGAACGCGGCGCGGGGCGGGCCGGGGCCGATGAAGCGGGGATCGCGGGCGTCGGGCACCTCGCGCAGGTAGACCTCGAGTTCGGCCAGCACGCCGGCAGTGGCGTAGCGCGCGTCGAACAGGTTGTCGATGCGGGCGAACAGCTCGACGCCGGCGTCGAAGCGGTACGCCGTCCGGAAGTTGACGATGCCGTAGCCGTCGAGCTCCGCCTGGTCGTTCCCCTCGTCCCCGACGAAGACCCGGCTGGACGCCGCGATCGTCTCCAGCGCCACGTCCCAGGCGCGCGTGATTCCCTGCCGGATCCCCGCCTTGAAGCTGTGGCGGGGAATGCCGGGCAGCCGGTCGCCGGGCTCCACCAGGATCGAGCCGTCCTCGGTTGCGGCGTCGTTCACCTCGTCGCTCCCGGGAAGCTCCAGCGCCGACTCGAAAGTCGCTTCCACCAGTCCGTAGCTGGCGTACCAGCCGAAGCGCGCGATGCGCCCGTTCAGCTCGACCTCGGCGCCGAGGCGCGACGTGTCGCCCGCGTTCTGGAAGTACCCCGTCCCGATCAGCTCGGGCGATGCGATGAAGAGGATGTCGTCCGCGATGCGGGTGCGGAACGCGGCGGCCGACCAGGAAACGTGCCGCGACCCGCCGCCGCTCGTCCATCGGCCGCGCAGACCGGCCTCCACGGAGCGGGCCACCGCCTGCTCGAGCGGCGGATCGGAGATGAAGGCGTTCGGGACCCGGCACGGCTCGTCGGGGTCCGCGCAGCTCAGCTCGGCCGCGGTCGGGGCGCGGTTCGACTCCGAGTAGCGGGCGAAGACCGAGACGGCATCGCTCGCACGGAAGACGGCGCCGGCGGACGGGTTGAAGCGCGAGAACGAGTGCCTGCCGTCCAGCGAGCTCCCGAGGTGATCGTCGATGTCGATCCCCACGTTGTTGAAGCGGCCGGACGCGATGACGTCGAGGCGGTCCGTCAGCGGCAGCGTCTCGTGGAGGAACAGCCCGAGGTTGTGCGAGCCGGTGGCGAGGTCCGTGTTGAAACGGTCGTCGCCCCCGAGGCCGTAGATGCCCGCGTAGAGGCCGGATCCCGCGACCCCGCGCTCCGGCGTCAGGCGTCCCACCTCGCTGCTCGAGGTGAAGTCGACGTCGGCGCCGTCGGCGAAGGCCCCGATTACGAGGACGCTCTCGCGCTCGAAGACCGGGATGCGCGCGGTTGCCTGCACGGTGCCGCCGTATCCGCGCGCCAGCGTCCGCGTCCGGTTGTAGGCGCCGTCACCGCCGGCCTCGGTGGTGATGAACTCGCCCGTGCGCGGGTCGACGAGGGGCGCGGCGGCCTCGTCATCGTCATCGTCATCGTCACCGTCATCATCATCGTCGCCGTCGTCGTCGTGATCGTGATCGTCGTGATCGTCGTCATCGTCGCCGTGGTCATCGTCGCCGTCGTCGTCGCCGTTCCCATGGTCGTGATCGTCGTCGTCGTCGTCGTGATCGTGATCGTCGTCGTCGTGATCGTCGTCGTCGTGATCGTCGTCGTCCCCGAAGTCATCGTCGTCATCGTCGTCACCGCCGGCGCACAGGGTGTTCAGCGGGGCGCCGGGCGGGAGGAGGTCGTCGTCGCAGAGATCGAACTCGGCCTCGTCGCCGTTCAGGGTGGCCCGGTCGAGGTCGCGGTAGTAGCCGGTCATCTGCACGGACCAGACGTCCGTCGCCGCGATGCTGGCGCGGCCCTGCACGAAGGCGAGCCGGTTCTCGGTGACGTCCGGAAAGGTGAAGATCCCGCTGCGGTCGACGTCGAGCAGCTCGATCGGAGCCGGCGCGTTGCCCGTCAGGTCGGTATCCGCGTAGGTGAAGCTGAGCCCCATGTCGACGCTCCGGCCCCGGTAGCCGACATCGGCGAACGCCTGGGTCACGCGCGACGGCGACTCGTCCCGCCAGCCGTCCTCGACGAAGTGGGACGCGCCGCCGTAGAACGCCCACGACCCGTTGTTCGCCCCGTACTCGGCGACCGCCTGCGTGCGCCCGAACGCGCCGCCGGAGAACTCGCCGCGGAAGCCGGTGTGGGTGAAACCGTCCTTGAGCTGGAGGGCGAGCGCGCCGCCCAT
>JAPOYG010000481.1:0-11392 GCA_026706755.1 Acidobacteriota bacterium | reverse complement strand
GCCGGCTCCGGGGAGCGGGGTGACGCCCACCACGTCGACCTGCTCGGCGAAGGCGCTGAGCGCCAGCGTGATGTCCAGCTCCACGGACTCGCCCGCCGCGACGTCGACGTCGTCCCGCTGCTCCGTCGCGAAGCCGTCCCGCGCGAAGGTCACCGTCCAGGCGCCGGGGGCGAGCGCCAGCTCGTACTCGCCTGCCGGATCGGTGGTCGTCCTCACCGGCGTCGCCGTCCGGGGGTCCGCCGCACCAGCCGCGGCGGCGGCCACCGTGACGCCGTCCAGGGGTTCGCCCCCCGCGTCCGCGACGCGGCCGCGAAGCGAGCTGTCCTGCGCGCCGCCGGCTGCCGCGTTCGGGGTCCAGAGGAGGCCGAGGGCGACCGCCAGCGCGGCGACCCGCCGCCGGCCGGCGGCTGCGGTGCTGCGCCCCTTCCGGGTCGGCGCAGGCGGGCACGACGGGGACGATGAGAGAGGTCGACTGTCCATGTCGGTATATGCATCGGGGAGGGCTGCCGTTCACCGCGATCCGCGTCCCGCCCCGGCGCGCGTCCGCGATGCGGCGCCGCAGGGGCCGGTGTAGACTGCGGCGCAGGACGGATGGCGCATTCCATCGACGGATCGACAATCGACCTCCCGCTGGGCATCGACGAGCCGCTCGAGGTCGCGACGCCTGAGGCCGACGAGCCGGCAGCGGCACGGCGGATCGTCCTCGCGCTGTTCGACGAGCATCGCGCCGGCGCGCTGCGCTACGCCTGCTCGTTCGGTCTGGCCGACGGGGTTGCGGAGGAAGTGGTCCAGGAGGCGTTCCTGGCGTTGTTCGTGCACGTGTCGCGAGGCGGCGCCCGCACGAACCTGACGGGGTGGATCTTTCGCGTCACGCAGCGCCTGGCGCTGCGCCAGCGGGCTCGCGACGCCCGGAGCGCGAGACTGGCGTGGTGGGCGCTGGTGCGTCCGCCGGTAGCGATTCCGAATCCGGAGGAACAGTTGGCCGCCGGTCGCCGGCAGGCGCGGCTCTCGGCGGCCGTGAACGCGTTGCCGGAGCGCGATCGGCGGTGCCTGATCCTCCGCGCCGAGGGGGTGCGCTACCGGGACATCGCGCGCCAGCTCGGCATCTCGCTCGGGTCCGTCGCCAACGCGATCGCCCGCTCTCTGGCACGTCTGCGGAGCATCGACGAGAGGTAACTCCATGCAGTGTCGAACCCCGCATCCAACGGACGACGAGCTGCTGCTGCTCGACGACCCGCAAGCGCTCGGCGGGCGCCGCGGACGGACGGTCAGACAGCACGTAGCGGAGTGCGCGGGCTGCACGGCGCGACGGTCGCGTCTCGCGGCGGATCTCGCCGAGGTGGCGTCGCTCTGGCGCACCCCCGCCGCGGAGGATGCGATGCGTCGCGTGCCCGGCGTCGGACGGGGCGCCGCGGAGGCGGAACGGGCGCACCGCGCCGCACGGGTCCGGCTCGCGACGGCGCTTGATGCGCAGGCCGCGCGGGATGCCGCGGGCTGGCTCCGCCTGCCGGCCGGCGCGCGGAGCCTCCTGCCTGTCGGCGCGGCAGCGCTGGTCGCTCTGGCGCTCCTGATGGTGCAGCAGCTCCCGTCGGTCGTCCCGCCCGATGCCGGCCATCCCTCGGTCGCGGCGTTGGAAGACCCTCCGGCGGTGCCGTTGCGGTTGCTGCCGGACCGCCGCCTGACGCCCGGCGCCGTGCGCCCGGTCACGGCCGCCGAGACCTGCGGCGGTGACCTGCCGTCGGTTCCGGCCGCCGCCGCGGGCGTACCGCGGCAGGTGTTCGCGCAGTACGGCATCGACTACCGTCGGGCCGCCGAGTACGAGCTGGACTTTCTGATTACGCCGGAGCTCGGCGGCGCGGCCGACCCGCGCAACCTCTGGCCCCAACCCTACGGAGCGACGGTCTGGAACGCTTACGTCAAGGACGAGCTCGAGCAGCACCTGGGCCGGATGGTCTGCGCCGGCACTCTCGATCTGGACACGGCGCAGCGCGACATCGCGACCGACTGGATCGGGGCGTACCGCCGCTACTTCGACACCAGCCATCCGCGGCGGGACTACCGGCGGTTCCCGCTGACGGGACGCGGTGGCGAGACGCCAGCCCGGATGCAGATCGAGTTCCGTCTCCTTCTGCCGCCCGCCGCGGCGGTCGTGGCCGGCAGCACGGGGACCCGAGGCGGCATCGAAGCCCGGATGGACCGGGTGCCCGCGCGCGATTCCGCCGGCGGGCGCGAAGCGCTTCCGCGGGGTCGATCCTCGCACCCGGCCGTCGCGCGGAGGTCGTGATGGCGCGGGCGAGGGTCGGCGCGCGGGTGGGCCGCCGGGGAGCGGCGTCGTCCCGTGTAGTCCGCGTCGTCGTGTCCGCCGCCCTGTTGCTCGCGGCCGGCGCGGGTGGAGCGACCGCCCAGGCGCCGCACGTCGAGCACGTGGGGACCATCCCGGGCTCGGCGACCGTCCTGGCGGTGGCCGGGGACCTGTTGCTCGCAGGAACGCGCAACGAAGTGCGCATCCTGGACGTGTCGCAGCCCGGTGCGGCGATGGAGGCGGGCCGCTACGCCTTCGAGCAACCCGTGCTCGACATCGCGGTGGGGAAGCGCGACGAGCGCGTCGTCTACGTCGCCAACAGCCACGACGGCCTGCGCCGGCTGGATCTGTCCGATCCGGCCGCCCCCGCCGTATCGGGGACGGTGGCGACCCGCGGGCAGGCGGTCGGCGTGGCGGTGTCGTCGGATCATGCCTACGTGGGCGACAACTCCCTCGGGTTCGACACCGTGGAACTCGCAGGTGGCATGCGGCGGGTGGGCGAGTACCTGGGAGACGGGTTCCCGCGCGACATCGCGGCGGCGGGGACGCTCGTCTTCGTCGCCGACCAGCCCGCGGGCCTGCTCGCGGTGGACGTGTCGGATCCTGCCTCCCCGTCGGTGATGGGGCGCCTCTCGCTCGGACGCGAGCCGGTCACGGGGGTCGCGGTGCCGGATGCGCGCTCGTGGGACGCGGAACCGCCCTCCCTCGTTGCCATTGCGAGCGCGACGACGGGGCTGCAGGTGGTCGACGTGTCGGATCCGGCGGCACCGGTCGTGGCGGCGTCCGTCGCTCCCGCGGGCCGGTTCTCCGGCGTGGCGATGTGGGCGGACCGGCTCTACGTCGCCGGTGACGGTATCCTGCAGGTCTTCGACCTGTCCGCACCCGGCCCGCCGGCGCTCATCGCCGAAGGGGACCTCGGGGGGGAAGCCGGAGCGGTGGCCGTCGGCGGGGAGCACGTCTTCGCGGCGACTGCCGACGGGATTCGGATCTTCCGGCGCCGTTAGCGAGGACGGGAGCCTCGCCTGGAGCCGCGCGAGGACGGGAGCCTCGCCTGGAGCCGCGCGGGTTCGGGAGCCTCGCCTGGAGCAGCGATGGAGGACGGTGGCGAGCGTCCGGGGCCGGAGCACGACTACGCGCGGGCGTACAGCGACCGCGCGCTGTGGGACAAGGTGTCCCGCTTCGCGGCCCGCGCGGGCCGGAAGGTCCTCTGGAACGCGCTGGTGCTCTACTACTGCTGCATCGATCCGGATACGCCGAAGGAGGCGAAGGTCGTCATCGCGGGGGCCCTCGGCTACTTCATCATGCCGCTCGACGCCATCTCCGACCTGTTTCCGGGAGGGTTCGCCGATGACCTGGGCGCGCTGGTCGCCGCGCTCGGGCTCGTGAAGGCGCACCTCAAGCCCGAGCACCGGCGGCAGGCCGAGGAGAAGCTGCGGCGGTGGTTCGGCGATGAGTGAACGACAGGAGGCGCATCGCATGCGCGGGATCGTGATGTCGATGGCGGCGGCCTCGTTCGCCGCCCTGGTCGTGCCCCTTCCGGCGCCCGCTGGGGCACAGGAGTGGACGCAGTTTCGGGGGCCGGGGGCGGCCGGCGTCGTCGCTGACAGCCCGGTGCTCCCGGAACGCTGGAGCGCCAGCGAGAACGTCGCTTGGCGCACACCGCTGCCGGGCCTGGGCTGGAGCTCGCCTGTCGTTGCGAACGGAGTGGTCGTCCTGACGACGGTCGTGAGCGACGGCGACGTCGAGACCCCGGAGGGCGGCTGGTACGGCGGCGGCGAGCGCGACACCCCGTCCGACGTGCACCACTGGCTGGTCTACGCACTCGATCTCGCGACCGGCGAGCCGCGCTGGCGGACGGAGGTGCACAGCAGCGTGCCGCGGACGTCGCATCATCTCAAGAACACCTTCGCCTCGGAGACGCCGGTGAGCGACGGCGAGCGCTTCTACGTGCTCTTCGGCAACGTCGGGCTCTACGCGCTCGGTCTCGACGGCGCCGTGCTCTGGTCGCGCGAGTTGCCCCCGGTGCGCACCCGGAACGGCTGGGGGACCGCCGCGTCCCCCGTCCTCCACGACGGGCGCCTGTACCTGGTGGTCGACAGCGAGGAGCAGTCGTACCTGGCCGCGCTCAGCGCCGAGACCGGGGCCGAGGTGTGGCGGACGGACCGGGAGGAGGGCTCCAACTGGTCCACGCCCTTCGTCTGGGAGCACGACGAACGAACCGAGATCGTGACGACGGGGACGGACCGCATCCGCTCCTACGACCTCGACGGCAACCTGCTGTGGGAGCTCGCCGGGATGTCGTCCATCGTCATCCCGACGCCGATCGCCGCCCACGGCCTGCTCTACCTCGAGTCGGGCTACATCGGCGACTTCTTCCGTCCGGTCTATGCCATCCGCCCGGGCGCCGCGGGCGACATCACGCCGGCGGAAGGGGAGTCCGCGAACGAGTTCGTGGCCTGGTCCCTCGAGCAGGGGGGCTCCTACCACCCGTCGCCGCTCGTCTACCGCAACCACTACTACACGCTGCTCGACCGCGGCCTGATGACGTGTCACGACGCCCGGACCGGCGCGGAGGTCTACGGGCGGCAGCGCATCGACGTCGGGCAGGCGTTCACCGCGTCGCCCTGGGCCTACAACGGCAAGGTCTTCGCCCTGAGCGAGCAGGGCACGACCTACGTGATCGAGGCCGGCCCGGAGTTCCGCATCCTCGCCGAGAATGTGCTCGACGAGTTCACGATGGCGACGCCCGCCATCCTCGACGACAGCCTGATCATCCGCACCGCGGAGGCGGTCTACCGGATCGCGGAGCGGTAGGTGCCGAGGTCGGCGTTCGCCTCGGTGTCGGCCTGGGTTTCCCACTCGCGGAAGGTGCGGTGGGCTTGCGGCTGTATGATGCGCGCGTCACGCACCGGCACGGGCCAGTGCGCCCCTGACGGGCGCTTGGGCGTCTGCTCGCGACACGAGGGCTACGACTATGGATGACGCACGAGGATCCGCCGGCGGGGTTGTCGATCGCCGCACGTTCCTGGCCCGCGGCCTGACGGCGCTGGGCGTTGGCGTGGTTGCGCGGACCGGGAGCAGCGCGGCGGTCCTCCAGCCGGCGCCGTTCCCGCTCGGGGTGGCCTCCGGCGACCCGACCGCGGACGGCGTGGTGCTCTGGACGCGCCTCGCCCGCGACCCGCTCCACGGTGGCGGCATGCCCGCGGAGGACGTGGACGTCACCTGGGAGGTGGCGCGCGACGAGCGGATGCAGGACGTCGTGCAGCGCGGAACCGCCCCGGCCCCCGCGGCGCTCGCGCACAGCGTGCACGTCGAGGTGGCGGGGCTGGAGCCGGCGCGGTGGTACTGGTACCGCTTCCGGACGGGGGAAGGCGTCAGCCCGGTGGGGCGGACCCGGACCCTGCCGGCGGCGGGGGCGGACGTCGAGCGGCTCCGCTTCGCGTTCGCCTCGTGCCAGCACTACGAGCAGGGCTACTACACCGCCTACCGGCACATGGCGGAGGACGACCTCGACCTCGTCTTCCACCTCGGGGACTACATCTACGAGTACGAGGGGCGCGACGGCCGGGTCCGGCGGCACACCGGCGACGAGATCGAGCTCGTCGACGACTACCGCAACCGCTACGCGCTCTACCGCAGCGACCCGGACCTGCAGGCGGCCCATGCGGCCTTCCCCTGGGTGGTGACCTGGGACGACCACGAGGTCGACAACAACTACGCGAACCGGGTTCCCGAGGACGGGCTCCCGGCCGAGCTCTTCCTGCGCCGCCGCGCCGCCGCGTACCAGGCCTACTACGAGCACATGCCGTTGCGGCGCGCCTCGCTGCCCGACGGCCCGCGCCTGCAGCTCTATCGCGGCTTCGACTGGGGAAGCCTCGCCTCGTTCCACGTGCTCGACACCCGCCAGTACCGCACCGACCAGCCCTGCGGGGACGGACGCGCGAGCGTGTGCGACGGCATCTACGACCCCGCCGCCACGCTCCTCGGCGAGCGGCAGGAGCGCTGGCTCACCGAGCGCCTCGACGGATCGGCGGGGCGCTGGCAGGTGATTCCGCAGCAGGTGCAGATGACGCGCGTCGACTGGCAGAGCGGCGACGGCGAGTCGTACGGCATGGACGTCTGGTCCGGCTACGAGGCGGCGCGCCGCCGCCTGATGGAGTTCCTGGCCGCGCGGCGCCCGTCGAACCCGCTCGTCCTCACCGGCGACATCCACAGCAACTGGGTGGCGGACCTCAAGGTCGACTACCGCGACGAGCGTGCCCCGGTGGTGGGAACCGAGCTCATCTGCACGTCGATCAGCTCCGGCGGCGACGGCAGCGACTCCTTCGACGCGGCGGCCGGCATGCTGGCCGAGAACCCCTGGGTGAAGTTCTTCAACGCGCAGCGCGGCTATGTCCGCTGCGAGGTGACCCCCGAGCGCTCGGTGGCCGACTACCAGGTGCTGGAGTACGTCACCCGGCCGGGCAGCCCGATCGCCACCCGGGCATCCTTCCTCATCGAGGACGGCCGGCCGGGCGCCGTGCGGCGCTGAGCGGCGAGCCTCACGGCGCCGGCACGGGACCCAGCTTCCGCGCCCAGCCGTCGCTCTTCGTCAGCACATAGAGTTCGCCCGCGGAGTCGATGCCCAGGCGTGCATCGGCCCGCGGCCCGGGGGCGTACGTGTTGGGATGCCCGACCGCGTCGGCGAGTTCGCGCTCCTCGCCGTCGACCACCAGCCGCAGCTCGAGGATCTCCGCGAGTTCTCCGGGCACGAGCCCGTCCGCGTCGATGTACAGGATGCGGCCGCGCGGGAAGTCCGTGAAGACGTACTTCCCCTGCAGGTCGGGGATGGCCCGGCCCCGATAGACGTACCCGCCGCTGATGGCGTAGCCCTCGTCGTGGTCGTACTGGGCTACCGGATACACGAAAGGCTCGTCGTCCTCCGCGGGGCGCGGGTACAGCGGCCCCGGACGCCCCGGCGGGACCGTGAAGCCGGTGGCGAACGTGCCCTCCCGGAGCCGCCAGCCGTAGTTGGCGCCGGGCATCACCAGATTGACCTCCTCCACCAGGTTCTGGCCGATGTCGCCCAGGAACATCCGGCCGTCGTCGGTGTCCCAGGAGAACTGCTGCGGGTGCCGCAGGCCGTAGGCCCAGATCTCGGGGGCGACGCCGTCCTCGCCCACGAACGGGTTGTCCGCGGGGATGCCGTATCCCCGGCTGCCGTCGCCGCCAAGCGGATCGATGCGGATGATCGCGCCGTGGGGCTCGCTCAGGGACTGGCCGTAGTCGAGCGGATCGTAGGCCGCCCCGGCGTCCCCGAGGCAGGCGTAGAGGAGCCCGTACTCCGGCGATCCGGGTTCCGCCGTCGGATTGAACGCGATGGTGCCGATGTTGTGGTTGGGCGCGAACTGGCCGATCCGGAAGACCTCGCGCGTGGTGCCGCTGAACGCGTTCGCCTGCGGATCGTCGGCCGTCCACTCCCGGATGACGCTCTCGTGACTCATGGCGTCGTTATCCCGGAAGTCCAGGTAGTCGGCGCGGCCGCTGCCCGACCGCGCGCTGTAGGCCGTGTAGAGCTTCCCGTATCCCGGCGTGCCGGCGTCGCCGAACTGCGGATGGAACGCCACCGACACCAGGCCGGACTCGTTGGGGAACATCGAGTCGTCGAAGCCGATGTCGCGGCCGCGAACGTCGAGGTACTCGACGGGCTCCATGCCGTTCTCGTCGGTGATGTACACGACCCCGCGAGTGTCGTTGAGGACGAGGCGCCCGGAGCCGTCCCCGAGCGGCGTCATGTACTGGATGCGGGCGTGGGACTGCGTCAGAAGGGGGGCGTTCGCGACGGAATCGACGGTCTGCGGAGCGCGAACGAATCGGGCGGCTTCGACGATCAGGTCGCCCTTCCGGATCGGCTCCGGAATGGGGTCGGTGAGCGGTTCCACCTGCGCCGCGGCGGGGAAGGTCGAGGCGGCGAGGAGCAGGGCGGTCGTTGCGAGCGTTCGTACGAGGTGCATGGCGTACTCCGTCAGCTGTGTGTAGTGAGTTGCGATGGGTGTGAGACAGCAATGTGCTCACGCAGGCCCCCGACGCCTGCGTGTCGTCGCGACGGCGGGTTGCTCCCCTGCGCACACTACTCGCCGTCCACGGAGAAGGCCAGCAGGACGTTGCCCGGGATGCCCAGGCCGGCGTAGCCCGAGACGGCGTAGAGCATGCCGTCGACCACCGTGACACCGGGGCCGTTGAGCGATCCGCCGCTCGCCGGCACGCCGTTGACGGTCTCGAACTCGCCCACGGTGTCGGCGTTCCAGATGATGCGGCCGGTGTCGGTGGCGTGGGCTCGGATGTGGCCGTCGAGGCTGGTGGAGAAGAGGACGCCGGGGATGGCGGTCACCGCGCCGGGCTGCGCCGTATGGCAGCCCTCGCGCGACCCGCAGGTGTCCTGCACGGGCGGCGCGTGCCAGACCTCGGCGCCGTCGGCGACGGTCAGCGCGGTCACGCCGCCGGCCTCGCCCGCGGGCCGCTCGAAGAAGTCGGAGATCGACGCGTAGACCACGTCGTTCTCGTCGATGGCGAAGCCCCACTCGATGCCGCCGAGGATGCCGCCGTCCGAGATCCGCGTCTCCCAGAGGATGGCGCCGGTGTCGGGGTCGAGGCCGTACATCACGCCCGACTTCTGGCCCGCGAGCAGGATCGGCGTGCAGTCGGCCAGGGTAGTGAGGATGGTGGAGCTGCCGTAGTCGACGTCGGGGCCGGCGTCCTCGGGACAGTTCGCGCGCCCTTCCTCGGTGGGCGACATGCAGGCGACCGTCCAGGCGTCGCCCGGCGTCGTCTGGGAGACCCAGCGCACCTCGCCGGTGTCCATGTCGAGCGCCATCAGCGCGTCGCTGTTCGGCGACGGCGGATTCGAGTAGGAGTCGCCGGTGGCGGCGTAGATCACGCCGCGCTCGGGGTCGACGGTCGGGGCCGACCAGACCCCGGCCCCGGACGGCCCCCACGTCTGCGCGCCGGCGGAATTGCGGCCGGTCGGCTGCGGCTCCTCGTCGATGGTGTAGCGCTTCCAGAGCTGCTCGCCGGTCGCAGCGTCGAGGGCGACGACGCTGCCGCGGAACGTGCAGCACTCGTAGGTCGGGATGACCGCCGTGCCCTCCTCGCCGGAGGCGACGCCGACGAAGACGCGCCCGTCGTACACCGTCGGCGCGCCGGTGATCGTGGCGTCGAGGTGGTCGTCGATCTTCGTCCGCCAGCGCAGCTCGCCGGTCGCGAAGTCGACGGCGTAGATGCTGGCCGTGCGGTCGCCGAAGTAGGCCGTCGGAGCCCCGTCGGGGCCGGCGCCGACCGGGATTGCGGTCCTCACCGCTCCCTCGGCCTCGTAGATCCAGTCGATGCAGCCGGACTTCGCATCCAGGCTGTAGACCAGCCCCGCGCGGCTGCCGATCACGATCCGCCCGCCGACGACGGTCGCCTGCGAGCCGGCCGCGTTGACGCCGGGGAAGCCGAACGCCCACTTCAGCCGCAGGCGCGGCACGTCCTCCGCGGCGATGCCGGCCGCGGCGGCGCTCTGGAAGCGCGTGTTGGCGAGGTCGGCACCCCATCCGTTCCAGGCCGGTCCGGCGAGCGGATCGGCGGCCGGAGCGGCACCGGTCGCGCAGAAGGCGCTCTGCGGGATCTGCTCGACCGGGGGACCGCTGAGGACGTCGCCGCCGAGGTACTCGGCGACCGCGCGGCGTTCCGCATCGCTGAGCTCCAGCGCCTGCCGCAGCATCAGGCCGAAGCGGAGCGTCGCGTATATCTCGTCCGCGGAGCGTTCCCGCAACGTGTCTCCGGGCGTGAGGCGGGCCATGCCCCCTTCGTGGCAGCGCGCACAGGACTGGCGGTAGACGATCTCCCCGTCGGCGGACGCCTCCTGGGATGCGGCGGCGCCGGCCGCGGCGAACAAGGTGCAGAGCAGCAGGGCGAGCGGGGCGGCGGTGCGCATGTGGTCTCCCATTTCGTAGGCTGAGCAAGCGTAGAGAGCCTGAGCCTACTACCCGCGAGAGACTCGGGCCAAGCCCCGCGCAGCGTCCCGCACGCGGACTCCCCAACGCGACCGAACGTCGCGCCGGCGGTCTGCGCGGCAGAACCGGCGACGCACGACCTCCGTGCCTGCGCAGACTCCCATCGCGCCCGTACACGGCGCTCTAGCGGCCGCGGACCAGGCGGAGCTTCCGTCGCTGCCGCGGGTTGGGCGGCGCGGGCGGCGGTCCCGCGCGGCGCAGCATCTGGCGCAGCTCTCGTTCCGCCGCGGTGGGGGGCGGCGTTCGGTCCTCGTAGAGCTCTCGCGCGTCGGCCTTGGCGAGGTGGCGGTCGGCGAGCGCCTGCACGGCCACGCGCTGCTTCACTCCATGAGGCCGGGTGATGGAGACGAGGTCCCCGGGTCGCACTTCGCGGTGCGGCTTGGCGCGCTGCCCGTTGACGTCGACCTTGCCCCCCTTGCACGCCTTCTGGGCCTCCGAGCGAGTCCGGAACAGGCAGGCGACGTCCAGCCAGACGTCGAGCCGCACGCGCGCGGGGACCTCCGTCACGAGGCTGGGACCCGCGCGCCAGGGCTCCCGGTTCCCGGCGCCTCGGCGTCCACCGGCGCACCGAGCATGCGGCGGACGACCGCCTGGCACTCGGGGAAGAGGTCCGCAATCCGGTCCGGCCGCCGTCCCCCCGCCTGCGCGAAGTCCGGCCGGCCGCCGCCGGTCCCGCCCACGACCGGCGCGATCTCCTTGACGACGCGGCCCGCGTGCACACGGGCCGTGAGGTCCCGCGTGACGGACACGACCAGCGCCACCTTGCCGTCGTTCTCCGCCGCGACCACGACCACGCCGCTCGGGATCCGGTCGCGCAGCGAGTCGGCCAGCGTCCGCAGGGCACCCTTCTCGAGGTTCGAGACCCGCCGGCCGACGATGGTCACGCCGTCGAACTCCACCGTGCTGCCGTCCGCGGGTCCGGTCGGTCCGGCGCCCATGGCGGCGCGGATCCGAAGCTGATCGACTTCCCGCCCCAGCCGCTTCGCCTCCGTCTGCAGCCTGTGGACCGCCGCCAGCGCCCCCGCCGTGGTCGTCCCGAGGGCCTGCAGCAGCCCGG
>JAPOYG010000173.1:12997-15042 GCA_026706755.1 Acidobacteriota bacterium | reverse complement strand
CGGCGCAGACTCCTAGGCGCGGACGAGCTTGAGGGGAATGAAGCGCACCGCCGGCTTGGTGATCTCCGCGTCCGGCAGCGGCCCGAACTGGTCCGTGGCGCCCGCCTTCGCCGACACCTCGTCGAGCGTGCCCCACTGGAGCGCCTTGGTCGGGCACGCCTCGGCGCAGGCCGGCCCACCCGTGCCCGCGTCGATGCGGTGCGAGCAGAAGTTGCACTTCTCCATCTTGCCCGTCTCTTCGCTGAACTGGGGCGCGTCGTAGGGACAGGCCCAGGCGCAGAGGCGGGCGCCGATGCACTTGCTCTGGTCGACGATGACGATGCCGTCCGGCCGCTTCGTGATGGCACCGGAGGGGCAGGCCTCGGCGCAGACCGGCACCTCGCAGTGGTTGCACGACATCGAGACGTGGTACATGTAGGGACCGCTGCCGTCCTCGCCCTCGACGGTCCGCACCTTGCGCCAGCGCGGGCCCATCTCGACCCCGTTCTCGACCTTGCACGCGATCTCGCAGGTGCGGCAGCCGGTGCAGCGGTTGGCGTCGAAGAAGAACGCGACCTGCTGGCTCATGCGGCGTCTCCCCGCGCGGCGTCTCCCCGCGCGACCTCCACCATCGACGAGTTCAGCGTGTGGCCGAGCGAGATGGGCTCGTACTTGTCGGGGCTGAGAATGCTGGCCGTCTGCTTCTCGTCGACGCCGCCCCAGCCCGTCGTCACGCTCACCACGCCACGCATGATGCCCCGCGTCACGTCGGCCATGGCCTCGATCTCCCCCCGGTCGTTGAAGACGCGGATGCGGCCGCGGTTCTCGATGCCGCGCGCCTTCGCGTCGTCCGGGTGGATCTGCAGCACCTGCCGGGCCCAGATCTCGGTCAGGAAGTCGTGGTGGTGGAAGCTGGAGTTGACGTGGTTGTGGTTCTTGCGGTTGATGAGCTGCAGCGGGTAGCGCGCCGCGAGCGTCTCGTCGACCCAGGGCGCCTCCACCGGATGCTCGTACTCGAGAAGCGGCGCGAACCCCTTCCCCTGCAGGTAGAGGGAGAAGAGCTCGATGCGGCCCGACTGCGTGTTGAAGCGCTTGTCGGCGAACGGGATCCACGGGTCCGGCATCGGGTTGACGGGGCCCTCCTCGAGCTGCTCGAGGCTGACGCCGGTCGGCTCGAGGACGTGCCGGAGGATTTCGTCGTCGGGCTTGTCGAAGTCGTCGCCGAAGCCGAGGCGCTTCGCCAGCTCGGTCATGATCCAGCGGTCGGAGCGCGCCTCGAACAGCGGCTCGATGGCCTGCTCCATGAGCTGGATGTAGCGGCTGCGGATGCCCGCCAGCAGACTGCGCGCCTCGAAGATGGTGGTGGCCGGCAGCACGATGTCGGCGTAGCGCGCGGTCGTCGTCATGAAGATGTCCTGCACGACGACGGATTCGACGTTGTCGAGGCCAGCGATGATCTTCCGCGTGTTCGGGTACTGCGTGAGGACGCCGGTCCCGGCCACGTGGATGGCCCGGATGGGGTGCGGCTTGCGTTCCAGAAGATATTCGCCGAGCTTTGTGGCCGGGATGCCGTCGATCGGCTCGTTGCGCTGGAGCGGCACCGGGTAGTTGATGGTCCCGCCCTGCCCCAGGAAGCCGCCGTTGTCGTTGACCCCGCCCCCGAGCATGCCGACGTTGCCGGTGAGCGAGGCGAGGTAGAGGTGGCCGATGACGGTGAGCGTCCCGTGGTCGGTGCGCTGCGCGCCGGCCATGTTCTGGATGATCGCGGCGGGCCGGGTGGCGGCGTACTCGCGCGTCACCGGGGCGACGACGTCGCCCGGGGCGCCGGTCAGGCGCTCGACCACCGCGGGCGTGTAGCGCGCGGCGATGGCGCGGAGCCATTCGAAGACCGGCTGGCAGCGGGCGCCGCCGACCTCGTAGCTGCCGCCGAGGGCCGGCTGCACGCCCGGCGTGTCGACGGGCACGGGGCGCCCGGCGCGCTCGTCCCAGACGAGGAAGCGCCCCGAGCCGCTGCGCCCGTCCGTCAGGAGCTCCAGGTCGCGGAGATCGACCGGCAACTCCTCGCC
>JAPOYG010000173.1:0-12759 GCA_026706755.1 Acidobacteriota bacterium | reverse complement strand
CCGTGCTCCTCCCGGGCCTGGAAGAGGTTCTTCATGTAGCCCTGGTTGGAGACGGCGGGGTTGTTGCCCCAGGCGAGGAAGAAGCGGCTGTGCACCCACTCGTCGCGGAATTCCGAGCGGCCTCCGCCGAAGACGGCGTTGAAGCCCTCGGTGACCGACGCGCAGCAGAGCTGCGAGATGATCGGCGTCGCGCCGCCGAAGCGGTTCCAGAAGGCGGAGTAGATGCCGCGCACGCCGGTCGAGAACGTCGACCAGTTGCCGGTCGATCCGAAGGAGAGGAACGCCCGGTTGCCGTCCTCCTCCAGGATCCGGCGGTAGCGCTCGGCGATGGTGTCGAGCGCCTCGTCCCAACTGATGCGCTCCCACTTGTCCTCGCCCCGCCGCCCCAGCCGGCGCATCGGGTACTTCAGGCGGTGGGGGCTGTAGAGCTGGCGGATGCGGGAGAGGCCGCGCGCGCAGGCGAGGATGTTGAAGTCGGGGTCGCCGGTCACTTTGACCAGCCGGCCGTCCTCGACGTGGGCCAGGAGCGCGCAGTGCAGGCACTCCGGCGTGTTCGCGGTGCGGAAGATCCGGCTGCCGCCGGGCGCGGTGCCCGTGGAGCCTGCGGATTCAGGTCCCGTCCCGCTCCGAGCAGGGTCGCGCGACAGCAGGAGGCCGCCGCCCCCGAGGGCCGCCGTCCCTCCCAGCAGCGCGCTCCATTTCAGGAAGCCCCGGCGCGAAGCCGAGGCTGCGGCCGCAGCGTCCGGATCGCCGACGTCCCGGTCCGGTGGCATCCCGTCCTCCCAAGGCTCCGCCCGGCGCGACCGTCCCGTCGCGCCGGGCCGTCACGCGGGAATACCCGGCGAGTATAGTCCAGCGCGTCAGACAGGCGAGTGCTCGTTGTCGATTGCGTTCAGCATGCCTCCGGTGGCCAGTTGCCGGATCAGGCTCTTCTCGCCGTGGAGCAGTTGGTAGGTCCAGGGCAGCGGGGGGGCGCTCAGATCGTTCAGGGCCCGCATGTCCTCGTCCGGCAGGGTGACCGACAGGTACTGCAGGCTGTCCTCGATCTGGGAGACCTTGCGGGCCCCGATCATCGGCAGCACGCCGCGGTCCCGCACCCAGGCCAGGGCCACTGCGGCCGAGCTGGTTCCGAGGCGGTCGGCGATCTCGTCCACCTTGCGGGCGATCTCGTACGCCTTCTCGTCGAACTGGAAAGCGACCTGCTTCCAGAACCCGCTGTCGTAGCGCCGGCTCTCCGTGCTGTCGCCCCGCGTGTACTTGCCGGTCAGGAAGCCGCCGGCGAGCGGCGAGTACGCGTTGACGCTGATGCCGAGGGCGCGGGCGCAGGGGATGATCTCGAATTCCAGATCCCGCGAGACCAGGTTGTACTGGTACTGCAGGGCCGAGATCGGCTCCCAGCCCCGCTGCTCGGCCACGGTCTGGCCGCGCGCCACCACCCAGCCCGGCGTGTTGCACAGGCCGAAGTGCAGGACCTTGCCCTGCTGCACGAGGTCGTTCACGTTGCGCATCACGTCCGCGATGTCGGTGCTGTATTCCCAGAAGTGAATCCAGAGGAGATCGATGTAGTCCACGCCGAGGCGCTTCAGGCTTCCTTCGACCGAATGCACCATGCTCTTCTTGTGGTTGCCGCCGGCGTTGGGATGGTCGCGGATGCTCGGGTCCATTCCGCTGTACAGGGTGTTGGTGTACTTGGTCGTCACCACGTAGCGGTGGCGGTCGGAAGCCACGAACTCCCCGAGGATCCGCTCGCTGAGACCGCCGCTGTACACTTCGTTGGACGTGTCGAAGTAGTTGCCGCCCTTCTCCGCGAACGCCTCCAGGATCCGGCGGCTCTCCTCGGGGCCGGCGGAGCTGGGGGTTTCCGTCGACATCATCATCGTGCCGAGGCAGACCTCCGACACGCGCAGGCCGCTCCGTCCCAGGAGCTTGTACCGCATTCTCATCCCCTTCCCGACGTGCACGCCGCTCGGCGAACCGGGTCGGCTCGTCAGGATCGTACCATCCAGGGAGGTCATCGCATGTCGCAACGCCGGACCGTCGTCAGCATCCTCCCGGCGGCGCCGGGCGCCCTGGTCGTGGGCGGAGCCCTCGGGGCGCATCCCGTGCCGGCCGCAGCGCAGGACGAGGCCCCGCCGCCGGACGTCCGGGCCGTGATCGAAGGCACGTGGGAGCTCGTCGAGTGGCACGTCGGCGACCGCGTGCTGCGGCCTCCCGAGATGGAAGGGCGCTGGATGGTGCACGACGGGCTCGTCGTGGCGACACGGCACCGCAACGGCCCGGACGACTTCGAGTCGACGGCCGGATACGGCGAGTACCGCTGGGGGCCGATGACGTGGACCTACGGCTACGAGCGCTCGGAGGACCTGCACGGGCCGTCGCCCGACGACGTCGAGCTCACGGTCACCGGCTCGGAGCCGATCCGCATGCGCACGTTCCGGATCAGCCGCGAGGGCGACCTGCTCGTGCTCGACGGCGAGACCCTGCGCTGGGAGTACGACGTGCCCGGGCGGACGTTCCTCCTCAAGACGAGCGGCGGACGGCCGATCCGCAAGTACCGCAAGGTGGCTCCGTGACATTCGTCAGTCGCAGTCGGTGACGCGCGGCACTACCGGCGACACGACGCGGTCCGTATCATCGATCGCAGGATGACGGTCGCTTCCGGGGCAGCGGGACAGAACGCGTGCGGCGAGTGCGTCGCCGAGCTCGCCGGGGTTCACCACCGCTACGGCGATGTCGTCGCGCTCGACGGGATGGACCTCGGCGTCCGGGCGGGCGAGGTGCTGGCCGTGCTCGGCCCGAACGGGGCCGGCAAGACGACGGCGATAGCCCTGCTGCTGGGCAGCCTCCCCGTGCAGCGCGGCGAGGTGCGCGTCTTCGGGTGCGAGCCGGGGGCGGCCGCCGTGCGCTTCCGTCGCGGCGCCATGCTGCAGGCCTCGGGTGTCCCGAACACCCTGACCGTCTCCGAGCACCTCGAGCTCTTCTCGAGCTACTACCCGGCGCCGCTGCCCGTGTCGCAGCTTCTCGCCGTGGCCGGTCTGGAGGATGTCGCCTCGCGCCGCTTCGCGCGCCTGTCCGGCGGCCAGAAGCAGCGCGTCATGTTCGCGCTCGCCTTGGCCGGCGATCCCGAGCTGGTCTTCCTCGACGAGCCGACGACCGGGCTCGACGTCGAGGCGCGGCGCAGCCTGTGGCGGGAGATCCGCGCCATGAAGGCGGCCGGGCGCACCGCGGTCCTCACCACGCACTACCTGGAGGAGGCGGACGCCCTCGCGGACAGAATCGCGGTCGTGCACCGGGGACGCGTGGTGGCCGAAGGGACGCCGGCCCAGATCAAGTCGCGCGCCGCGGACCGGCGCATCCTCTGCGTCACGCGAGTCGACCTCGACGAGGTGGCGGTCCTGCCCGGCGTGGCGCGGGTGGAGCGGAACGGCCGCCACCTGGAGATCCTCGCCGCGCGACCCGAGGACGTGCTGCGGATCCTGCTGGCGCGCGATCCGGACCTCCACGATCTGCAGGTGACCGGCGTCGGGCTCGAGGACGCGTTCCTGACGCTGATCCGCGGGGACGGCCGGCAGGAGGAGGCGTGATGGCCGTGGCGGCCGGCGCCGGCGCTCGGCCGGGACTCGCGCACCGCGCCCGGGTCTACGTGATGGAGACGCGCGCCCAGTGCCTGACCGTGGCGCGGACGCCGGCCTTCACCGTCCCGACGCTGATCTTCCCGCTGATGTTCTACGTCTTCTTCGGCGTGGTGATGGCCTTCACGCCCACCACGCCCACCTATCTGCTCGCCACCTACGGCGTCTTCGGGATCATTCCCCCATCGTTGTTCGGTTTCGGGGTCGGGCTGGCCACGGAACGGGAGAGCGGCGCGCTGCTCCTGAAGCAGACCACGCCGATGCCGGTCGGAGCGTACCTGTTCGCCCGGGTGGCCATGGCGCTGCTGTTCGGCGCCGCCGTGGTGCTCGGGCTGTTCCTGCTCGGCGCGACGGCGGCCGGGGTGGCGTTGTACCGCTGGCAGTGGTTCGCTCTTGCGGGCGTGGTGCTCGCGGGCGTGGTTCCGTTCTGCGCGCTCGGCCTCGCCATCGGCGCCTGGGTGCGGGCGCAGGCCGCCGTCGCCATCGTCAACCTCGTCTATCTGCCGATGGCGTTCCTGTCCGGCCTGTGGGTGCCGGTCTGGGTGTTCCCATCGTTCCTGCAGGAGCTGGCGGTCGTGTTCCCTGCCTACCACCTCGCGCAGCTCGCGTTGAAGGTGATCGCCATGGACGAGGGGCAGCCCGTCGTGCTGCACCTCGCGGTGCTGGGCGCCTGCACGGTCGCCTTCCTGATCGTCGCGTCGTTCGGTTTCCGCCGCGTCAGCGCACCCTGACCGGGCCGCAGGGAGTCTGCGCTGGCGGGAAGCAGCGAGATGCAGGTTGTCCGGCGCAGACTCGTGGCGCGTTCTGACGGGCGCGCAGGGAGTCTGCGCGATGACCAAGCAGCGAGAGTGCAGGTTGTCCGGCGCAGACTTTGGCGCGTTGTGACGGGCGCGCAGGTGTCGAGGAGGTGGGGATGAGCGGATCGGAGAGGACCGTGATGCGTGCCGTCGCGTACGGGGCGGCGGCCGTGGTGGTGTTCGTGGGGACGCTGACTGCGCTTCCGGAGCCCGCGGCGCCGGAAGCGCAGGGAGACGCGCTGCCGGAGGGGAGCTTCGCCGTCGTCGGCGCCACGGTCTTCGACGGGGAGACGTTCCGGGCCGACCACGACGTGTGGGTAGAGGACGGTCGGATACGCGCGATCGGCGCGGCGCTCGAGATCCCCGCTGATGTGTCCCGCATCGAGGGCAGCGGGCGGACCCTGTTGCCCGGGCTGATCGACGCCCACGTGCATACCTTCGGAACGACGCTCAACGACGCCGTCCGCTTCGGCGTGACGACGGTGCTCGATCAGTTCACCGACCCGGCCCTCGCCGCCTCGAAGCGCGCAGCGCGCGAGACGCTGGCGCGCGGCGACGAGGCCGACCTCTTCACCGCCGGCATGCTGGCGACGGCCGACGGCGGGCACGGCACGCAGTTCGGGATCCCGGTGGAGGCCGTGAGCGCTCCCGCCGACGCCGCGGCCTGGGTCGCGGCGCGCAAGGCCGAGGGCTCGGACTGGATCAAGATCGTGTACGAGGACGGCAGCCCCTACATGGACATCCCGTCGCTCGATCCGGAGACGATTGGCGCCCTCATCGCGGCCGCGCACGCCGAGGGCCTGCTGGCCGTCGTCCACGTGTCCAAGCTCGCGCACGCGCTCGAGGTGGTCGACCTCGGCGCGGACGGTCTGGTGCACGTCTGGGGCGACGCGGTCGTCGACGACGCGCAGGCGGCGCAGATCGCCGAAGCCGGCGTCTTCGTCGTCCCGACGCTGTCGGTCGTGACCGCGATGAGCGGCGACGGCATCGATCCCGAGCTGCTGCAAGGCGCGGGCGGGGCCACCGCGTCTCGCATGCAGCGCGAGACGCTGGCCAACCGCTTCCCCGACCTGCCCGACGAGGCCCGGCCGGCCGCGCGGGGCGAGACGGCCATCGCGAACGTGCGGCGCCTGCACGCGGCCGGTGCGCGGCTGCTCGCGGGGACCGACGCGCCCAACCCGGGCACCGGGGCCGGGATCTCCCAGCATGGCGAGCTGCAGCTCCTGGCGCGCGCGGGACTCGGCAGCGCCGAGGCGCTGGCCGCCGCCACCGCGACGCCGGCCGCCATCTTCGGCCTCGAGGACCGCGGGCGCATCGAGGCAGGCCGGATCGCCGACCTGGTGCTGGTAGACGGCGATCTGGAGAGCGACGTCTCCGCCAGCACCAGCCTGGCCGCCGTCTGGAAGGACGGCTACCCGGTGGCGCGCAGCATCGACCAGGAGACGCCGGAGGTGCCGGCGGCCCCCGCCACCACACTGATCTCGGACTTCGAGGAGGGCGTCGGAGCCAGCTTCGGGGCCGGGTGGCAGGTGTCGACGGACCAGATCCGGGGTGGAGCGTCGACCGCCGAGCTCTCGGCCCCGCAAGGGGCGTTGCGGGTGGAGGGCGAGGTCGTCGCGGGCGACTCCGCGTTCACGTTCCCGTGGGCGGGGGCCATCTATTTTCCCGGCCCGGCACCGATGCAGCCGGTCGACTTCTCCGGCCGCGAGGTGCTTCGCTTCCGGACGCGCGGCGACGGCAGGGGCTATCTCGTCATGCTGTTCAGCGGCGGCGCGTCGACGGCCGTGCCTCCCAGCGTGCCGTTCACCGCGCCCGCGGACTGGACGGACGTCGAGATCCCGCTCGCGCGCTTCCCGACCGCGACTCCGGGCCTCATCGGAGGGCTCTCGTTCGTGGCGACGGCCCCGCCGGGAGCCTCCGCGGGAGCCTTCGCCTTCGAGCTCGACGACGTGGAGATTCGCTGAGGGTCTGCGCCGCAGGACGTGCGATGCAGGATGCTCCGCCAGCGCAGACGCCCAACGCGCCCGCAGGGGCGCGCGAGGTGGGTGACGGCGGAGCCCGCGGCGCCGCGGGCGTAGCCGTCGCTCTGCACCGGCGCCTCCTGCCGCCGCAGAGGCAGCTCGGCTGGATGCCCTACCTGTGGCTGTTCTGGCTGGTCAGCTTCTACCAGAAGTGGTTCCTGGTCCCGATCGAGCCGGTCGAATTCGGCCTCTCGTTGTGCACGGTCCCGCTGTTCCTCGCGGTGTACTTCAATGGCTACTGGCACGCCGGCCGGCGCTTGCTCCTCAACGTCGCAGGTCTCGTGCTGATCGGCATCGTGTGGATGCCGTTCAACGCGGGGGCGACGACCTTCTTCATCTACGGGAGCGCGTTCGCCGGGCGCGCGGCCCGCCCGCCGCGCGCGTACGGGTATCTCGCGGGCATCGCGCTCGTGATCATCCTGGAGTCGCTGGCGCTGGACCTGCCCGCGATCTTCCTCCTGTTCGGGGCGCCGGTCTCCGTGCTGGTCGGCGCGGCGACGGTCCACCTCGCGGAGGCCGGGCGTCAGGAGAGCGCGCTGAAGCTGTCGCAGACGGAAGTGCGGCGCCTCGCGGCCGTTGCCGAGCGCGAGCGGATTGCGCGCGACCTCCACGATCTGCTCGGCCACACGCTGTCGGTAATCGCCATCAAGGCCGAGCTGGCGGCGAAGCTCGTGGCGCGGGGAGACGCGCAGGCGGAGCGGGAGATCCGCGACGTCGAGACCATCTCCCGCGATGCCCTGCGCGAGGTGCGTGAAGCGGTGGCCGGCTTCCGCCGGGTGGACCTGGACGGCGAGCTGGCCGCTGCCCGTCTCGCGTGCGAGGCGCGGGGCATCCGGCTCGCCGTCGACCGGCCGCCGATCGACGTGCCGGCGGACCGGGAAGCGGTGCTGGCGATGTGCCTGCGCGAGGCGATCACGAACGTCGTCCGCCACTCGGACGCCCGTCACTGCCGGGTCGGCCTCGCCCGCGAGGGACCTCGAATCTGCTTCACGGTGGCGGACGACGGGGTAGGCGGTGCGATTCGAGAGGGCTCGGGCCTCTCCGGCATGCGCGAACGGGTGGAGCGGGCCGGCGGCGAGATGGGACTCGACCCGGCAGGGGGCGTAGCCCTCACCGTTCACCTTCCGGCCGACGCCGGGCCGCGGGGGGCGGGAGCGCGGGCGGCGGGTCGGGAAGCGGCATGATCCGGGTTCTGGTTGCCGAGGACCAGGCGATGGTGCTCGGCGCGCTCTGCGCGCTGCTCGACCTCGAGGACGACATCGAGGTGGTCGGCCGCGCGCGGGACGGCGCCGAGGCTCTCGACCTCGCCGGGCGCCTCCGGCCGGACGTGGTGCTCACCGACATCGAGATGCCGCGGATGGGCGGGCTGGAGCTGGCCTCGACGCTGGTCGGGCGCGGCCTGCGGGTCATCATCCTCACCACCTTCGCCCGTCCCGGCTATCTGCGTCGGGCGCTCGACGCCGGGGTGCGCGGCTACCTGCTGAAGGATGCGCCGGCCGAGGATCTCGCGCGGGCGGTGCGCGACGTGCGCGCCGGCCGCCGCGCCATCGCGCCGGAGCTGGCCGCCGAGGCCTGGTGCGAGGCCGACCCGCTGACCGATCGCGAGCGGCAGGTCCTGAGGCTCGCCGGCGATGGCCTGTCCGGGGCCGGAATCGCCGCGGACCTGGGCCTGTCGGAGGGGACCGTGCGCAACTACCTGTCGGAGGCGATCGGGAAGCTGGGCGCGTCGAACCGCGTCGAGGCGGCGCGCATCGCCCGCCAGAAGGGGTGGCTCTGAGAGCCTACTCCCCCCGCGCCCGACGGGCCGCGGTCGCGCGGTCGACGATCGAGGCGAGGGTCGAAGCGACCAGCACGTACGCGGTCGCGCGGGCGGCCGGCACCAGCAGCGCCGCGATGCCGGAGAACGCGTCCAGGCGGGCCGCCGCCAGCCCGACCAGCGGCACGAAGTACCCGATGCCGTTCCAGCGCCCTAGCGTGCTCATGCGCAGCCGTTTCTGCCGGTGCAGCCAGTAGGAGTCGAGCACGTACTGGCCGAAGGCGACGACGACGAGCGCGGGCAGCACCGGGGGCACCTGACCCGCCACGGCCGCGCCGGTCAGGCAGGCGGTCACGAACAGGCAATCGGTCCCGTGGTCGAAGAGTTGACCGCCGGGCGACGCCGTGCCGAGCCGCCTGGCGAGCTTGCCATCGACGTAGTCGCTGCCAATGGCCGCGGCCAGCAGGGCCGCGGCGACCCTCGCGTCCAGCAACTCCGGCTGCGCGAAGGCGACCGCCAGCGGCAGGGCCAGCAGGAGCCGCAGCCCGGTGAGCAGATTCGCCATGCTCGCCATCTGGATGGACGCGCCTGACGCGCGCGGGGTGGATGCTAATTCAAAATGGGATCCTGAATCAGCCAAGGCGCACGGACGGGCCCGCGGCCGGCTCGTGGGAGCCGGCGCGACGGGTCCGGGCGGCATTCACGCACGTCGGCCGGGCTGGTTGACTCTCGACAGCGGATGGAGGTGCTCGATGTACGACCTGGAACTCCTTCGTCAACTCGGTGCCCACATGGAATGGGCCGACGCCAAGGTCTGGTCCGCGATCCTCGCGGTGGACGAGGCGCGCGATGATGCGCGGCTGCGGGACAAGCTGCGTCATCTCCACGAGACGCAGCAGCAGTACCTGACCATGTGGACCGGCCGGCCGCCGCGGAGTGCCCAGGACGACGCCTCGCTCGCCACCGTCTACGAATGGGCGCAACCGTTCTACGCAGCGGCGCGGAGCTTCCTGGACGCCACCGACGCGGAGGCGATGGCCGAGACGGTGTCGGGCACCTTCGCCGAGCGGATGCAGCAGTATCTGGGTCCTCCGCAGGGCACGGTCACTCTCGGGGACACCGTCCTCCAGGTCGTGACGCATACGACGCATCACCGGGGACAGGTCATGACCCGCCTGCGCGATATTGGAGGCGAGCCGCCGCTGGTCGACTACGTGATCTGGCTGTGGTCGGGGAAGCCGGCCGCGGCGTGGAACGGGCCGTCGCGCGGGACTTCCTGACGGCCGGGCAGGGAGTCTCTCGCGATCATCAGGCTCCGGCGGCGCGGGTTCCTGGAGCCGGAGCCGATCCTTCGAGCGCGGGGCGAATCGGACTACCCGAACAGCTCGCGCTGGGCTCGCGGCCAGAACGCGACGCCGATGAGGGCGTTGAAGAGGATGAAGAAGTTGTGCTGGACGAAGCCGAAGGCGGCCATCTGGCCTTCGTTCTCGGGGAAGAGGATGACCCAGAAGGTGATGGCGGCGGCCCGCATGGGCGTCGGCACGGCGGCGGCGAAGAAGACGACCGGCAGATAGCCCAGGAGGGACAGGAAAGACGCCTCCACGCCGAACAGGTTGAGGGCCACCGTGTAGACGACGACGGCGGCCAGGAGCGCCGGGGAGCGCAGCAGCACGAACAGGGCGTAGTGCCGTAGCGAGGCCTGCCGGAAGGCATGGAAGATCCGCCGCTCCCGCAGGCGGAGGCCCGGTGCCAGCGTCCCGCGGAAGTAGAGCAGCCAGACGACGAGGACCGGCACCGCGCCCGCCGCAAGCCAGGGCACGAGTCCGAAGGCCGGCGGCAGCGTCCCGCCGCTGAACGCGAAGCCGACCGTAGCCCAGAGCAGCAGGTAGTAGACCTCGCAGAACATCACGAAGAGCATCACCGAGCCGACTTCCCACCCGGGGACCCGGTCGCGCCGGTGCAGGTAGTAGGCCATGGCGCCCTTGCCGATCTGCTCGTTGAAGATCGAGATGATGTAGGCGCTGGCGCGGATGGGGAGGATGTCCCGGTAGCGGATGGGCTTGATGAACCAGCTGAGGGCACGACTGACGACGAGGGTGTCGATCACGAAGTAGAGGCCGGAGTAGCCGACCATGAGCGCGATCCACGGCACCCACTGGACGTCCCGGAAGACCTGCGCCATGTAGTCGGGCAGCGACAGGCCCTCTCGCTCGGCCGCGACGGCGAGTCGAAAGGCGAGGTAGGTGAAGCAGGCGATCCCGATGGCGAGGAACGCGGCGCGCCCCGCGCGGCTGCGCCCGGCGGGAGCGGGAGGCTGGCCCTCGGCGGAAGCGGACGCCTTGGCGGTCCGGGCGGGCTCGGTCTCGGATGCGCTCATCGCAGGCTGCACTCTTCGGTCAGGGCGCGGGTGTTCCGCACAGCTTCGCCAGCGTATCCGACAAGGGCGTGAGGCGGACGCCCAGGTCGGCGTCGGCGTTGCGCTCGACCGCCTCGTCCGATGTGATCACGTCGATGACGTCCGTCGTCATGCCGCCCGTGAGGACCAGTCCCGTGAGGCTCGCCCCGAGCCTCGCCAGCCGGACCGGTGTCGAGCGAACGTCGATTCCGTGTCCCAGCAGGCCGGCCGTCCGCTCCAGCAGCTCCCGGTAGCGAAGCGGCTCCGGACCGACGAGCTCGTGCGTGTGCACGCCCGGGGCCCGCTGCGCGCAGCACCGCAGCACCGCGTCGCAGAGATCGTCGACGTCCAGCGGGCGCAACGTGTGCGCTCCGCCGCCCAGGACGCGGACCGAGCGCTGCTCGGCCGTACGGCGAAGGGCACGCCCGCCCGCCGTGCCGGGGCCCAGGAGCAGCGGAGTCCGGATGATGGTGGCGTCGAGGCCCGACTCCGCGAGCAACCGCTCGGCCTCGCCCTTCGAACGGAAGTAGCCGTTCGTCGAGCGGGGATCGGCGCCCAGGGAACTGACGAAGACGACGTGGCCAGTACCTGCGGCCTGTGCCGCCGCGACCAGGGCGCGGGTGGCCTCGACGTTGGCCGTCTCGTAGCGGGTCGCCCGACTCTCGAAGAGGATCCCCGCCAGATGGACGACGGCGTCGGCGCCGGAGAGGGCGGCGGTCAGGCGCTCGGGCTCGTCGTAGCGGACGACCTCCACCGTGATGCGCGGCGAGACGGGCAGACCGTCTCGCGCCGCCGGACGCCGGACGACGGCGACGGCGGCGAGCGTCTCCTGGCCGGCCAACCGCGCCAACAGCGCCGTGCCGACGGCGCTGTTGGCGCCGGTGATCGCGACCGTTCCGCTAGCCACGCGCTCCGCTCACTCCGTCTCCGCTCGCGTGGCGCGCCCCAAACGTCCCCCGTTCTCCGGCCGGTGGGGCGGCAGACCTCAACGACTCTTCTTCGAAGATCGACGGCCGGCTCCCATCTGCCGGCCGGCCCCGGTCACGACCCGGACGGCGCCACCTACTCCGGCCGGTGGGGGAGCAGCTCCCAGTAGAGGTGGCCCCCAACCAGATCCCCGTCGTCGTTCGTCCGCGGCCGGCCGCCGAGGCGCAGGACGTCGCCGTCGAGCTGGTAGAGCCGTTCGGCGTCCGTCACCCCGCTGACGGGCCGCGTCCGGCCCTCCTGGTGATGGACGACGTACGGCGGGTCGGCGTCCTCGTGCACGGTGAAGGGCCCGAAGTAGCCGCCGTAGGTCCGGTAGGCGGCCAGCGACTCCTCCGGCGTCGGCGTGTCGCCGGCGTACGGCATGCGCCCCTCGCGCGCCATCAGGTGGACCATCATGTGGCCGGTCGGGGTGTAGAGGATCCAGGAGCCGGCGCGATCCTCGTTCCGGTTCCCGCTCTCGACGGGCACGCCGTCCTCGACCACGTAGCTGTCCGTGTAGAGGAGCTCCCGCATTCCGAGGAAGCGCTGCGCCTCGGCCGACAGCTCCACGTCCGGCAGCCGCTGCCAGACGACCTGCCGCGTGGCGTCGTTCTTCATCCCGGTGTCGGACGCCGGCGTCAGGATCAGCAGGTCGCCTTCGATGTCGTAGTACCGCTTCGCGTCCACCTCGCCGCCCGGGTTGATCTGGCCGATCCGGTGGTGGATCAGGTACCCGCCGTCGCCGTCCTCCTCGACGGAGAAGGGGCCGTAGTACGCCGTGTAGCCCTGGAGCGCGGCGTGCACCTCCTCGGCTGTCGGCTCGCTGTCGTCGGCGAACGGCTCGCGGTCGAGCGGCATCACGTTCACGGCCATGTAGCCGCGGTCGCTGTAGGTGATGTAGCCCAGCGAGTTGAAGTCCTCGACCGGCACCCAGGCGCCGCTCTCGTCCTTCACGTTGCGCCCGACGAGCTGGTAGGTGCCGACGATCGGCTCGCGCATGCTTGGGGCCGCCGCGTCGTCCATGGCCGCTTCCGGCGCCTCTCCGGCACAGCCGGCGAGCAGGAACGGCAGACCGACGACGGCAGCGAAGATGAGGGCGATTCTCGTATTTCGCATGATGCCTCGCGTTTCGTGCGCGTGATGGATGGAAGGGCTATGCCCGAGCGTAGTCGAACAGGGCCGCGACGTCGAC
>JAPOYG010000016.1:8288-15166 GCA_026706755.1 Acidobacteriota bacterium | reverse complement strand
GTGTCGGCGTCGAGGGCCAGCGTCGAGTTGTGGTAGAGGTGCCGGTTGTCGGCGCCGCCGATCATGAACTTGGGGGCCGGCGAGGTGACCGACGTGCCGACGAAGAGCAGGTTCAGGGCCGGGTCGTAGCTCGGCGCCATCCAGGTCCCGACGTGGCGCCCCTCGGCGTCCGGTACGCCGCCCCACGTCTCGTCGCCCGGCTCTCCGGGGCGCGGGATCGTCCGGCGCCGCCACAGCTCCTCGCCCGTCCGCGCGTCGTGCGCGGTGACGACGCAGGCGTCGGGCCCCCCGGCGGGCATGCAGCTCCGCCCCGAGATGGCCATGCCGTTGACGATGATCGGCCCCGTGCTCTGGTTGGCGGGATGCGTCGTGTAGTCGAGCACCTCGGTCTCCCACACCAGCTCGCCGGTCCGGGCGTCGAGGGCGAAGATGAACTCGTCCACGCTGGTGTCGATGATCAGGTTCTCGTAGATGGCCAGGTTCCGGTTCGTGGTGCAGACGCCGGGCAGGATGCGCTCGCACGCGTCGTCGGGCAGCGAGCGCCGGTACTCCCAGATGAGGTCCCCCGTCACGGCGTCGATAGCCTGGATGACGTCGCTCGGGTTCGGCATGTAGAGCACCCCGTCGTAGACCAGCGGCGTCCCCTGCTGCCGGCCGCCGGCGCTCAGGGCGCGCGACCAGGCCAGCCGCAGGTCGCCCACGTTGCTCCGGTCGATCTGGTCGAGGGGGCTGTAGCCCCAGCCGTCCAGCGTGCGGCGCCACATCAGCCAGTCGTCGTCGGACGGCGCCTGCAGCATCGCGTCGGTCACCGGCACGAACTCGCGCGGGGCCTGCGCGTGGAGCGGGGGCGGGACGGCGGCGGCGAAGGCGAAAGCGAGAACGCCGAGGACGGCGACCGGCAACCCGTGGTGTGAACGATCCGCTCGCGTTCGCATGCTCTCCTCCTGTCGCGTCCGTACCGCCTGCGTGCGCCGGCGCCCCTGCCCGGCGCGTTGCAGCTCCGGCGGGCTCGCCTGCGCGTAGTCTACGCCCGTCACCTCGGAAGCCGACGCCTGCCGGGCTCTGCTCCGCGAGAGTCTGGGTCGTCCCTTCGGCCGCCCGGCGCGGCGACCCGTTCGCGCGGCATGCCCGCGTCGACGCCTGCTCCGGCCGGGATCGTCTCCCGCAGGAACGCGCGCCAGGCCTCGGCGTAGGGTTCGCCCCCGACCAGGTAGGTGTCGTTGTGCCCGGCCCCCGCGATGACGTGCAGCCGGGCCGGCCCCGCCGCCCGCGCGAAGAGCTCCTGCCCGTGGGAGAGCGGGACGATGGAATCGCGGTCCCCGTGCAGCACGAGGACGGGCGCCCCGACCCGGCCGACCTTCGAGACGTTGTCCATCCGGGTGCGGACGAGGAAGCCGGGCACGAACGGGTAGTGCTCGCGGGCCAGCGCCCGCACCGAGCGGAACACCGACTCGAGTGCGATCGCCCCCGTCGGACGGCGGAGCGCCACCTCGAGCGCGACCGCGCCCCCGAGCGAACGGCCGAACAGGACGATCCGCTCCGGCCCCACCGCGCGGGCCACCACCGCGTCGTAGACGGCGAGCCCGTCGGCGTACACGCCCGCCTCGTCCGGCGTCCCGCCGCTCCGCCCGTAGCCGCGGTAGTCGACGAGGACGACGCTGACCCCGAGCCGGTCGACGAACCAGCGGGCGTTGTGCAACCGGTGGCTGATGTTCCCGGCGTTGCCGTGGTACCAGATGAGCACCCGGTCGCCGGGGCCCTCGATCCACCACCCATGGAGCATCACGCCGTCCGCCGTTCGGATGGAGAGTTCCTCGGCGGCGAGCCCGAAGTCGGCCGGGGCCGCCGCGAGGGCCCGCGCCGGGAAGAAGATCAGCCGGCGCTCCTGCAGCACGAGGAGCGCCACCAGCGCCAGCCACCCGAGCGCCGCCAGGCCGGCCATCCAGAGCAGCGTGCCGAGCATGGTTCCGCGGAGCACCTGCGGCGATTGTATTGGCGCTCGTCCGCGGCCGCGGTCCCCGTACGACCGGGCGACCCGGCGTCGCAATCCGGAGTCCGCTGCGGTCCGTAGCGACCGGCAGCGGTGGCGACCGCCATTCCTGGCGCGCGATGCGGTCCCGGTGACGCAAGTGATCTGCCGGATCCGGGCACTGGCGAAGGCGCTCGGCGACGAGTGGGCCGGCGGCCTGGTCGTTCACCGCGGCGAAGCGCTGGAGGAGCTTGCTCCGGGCCTCTGGGCCGTCCCGGCCCACCGGCTCTTCTGAATAGCCGCAGGCGACGAACGGCGGGCTAGAATGGCGCCGACACCGTTCACGAGACCAGGGTTGGTTGGGGAGGCGGCCATGAAGATGAAGCGATGGGTGCGGGCGGCGGTCGTCGCCGCGCTGGCGGCGGCGCTTCCGTCGGGGCTCCCGGCCGCCCACGCGGGGCAGCTTCCCGACGACGTGAATCCCGAGTCGCGGAGCCGGCTGCCGCCGATCGACCGCGAGGAGCTCGACCCGACCCGCCGCGAGGCGTTCGACGCCGCGGTCGCGAGCCCGGCCGGCACGCCCACGGGGGCGGCGGCGCTCCGGCTGCACGGCTCGGGCGCCAGCCTGCGCTTCGAGGCCCCGATGGGGCGCCGGCTGACCGAGCTGACCGTGCTGACGACGGCGCGCGAGTACGACCAGCCCTACGAGTGGGCGCTGCACGAGCTCGAGGCGCTGGCGGTGGGGCTCGGCGACGGCGTCATCGACGTCGTGCGCCACCGGCGGCCGCTCGCGGGACTGCCGGACCGGCAGGCGATCATCATCGAGCTGGGGCGCGAGCTGTTCGGGACGCGCGCCCTCGGGTCTGACACCTACGCGCGGGCCCTGGCGCTCCTCGGCAAGACGAACCTCGTCGACGTGGTCGACGTGATGGGCCGCTACGCGTCGACCGCGGCCACCCTCACCGCGTTCAACCAGCGGATGCCGGAAGGGTGGCGGCAGTCGCTGCCCCTGCCGTTCACGCACCCGGACGACATCCATCCCGACTCGCGGAGCCGCGTGCCGCTCCGGAGCCCGGGCAGCCGCACGTCGGTGGCCGAGCTCTACGGGCGCATGCTCTCGCCCTCCGGCATCGGGCCGGGCGTCATCCGCAGCTACGGCGCGGGCCAGGATACGCTCGAGGCGCGGGTCGGACGCCGGCTGATGCAGCTCGCCGTCCTGGTGACGGCGCGCGCGCACGACTCGCAGTACGACTGGACCCTGAACGAGCCGCGGGCTCGCGATGCGGGCCTCGAGCCGGAGATCATCGACGTCGTCCGCCACGGCCGCCCGCTCGCCGGCCTCGACGAGCAGGACACCGCGCTCATCGCCTTCGGGCGCGAGCTTTTCGGCGACCACAACGTCGGCGCCGAGACCTACGCCCGCGCCGAGCGCGCGTTCGGCGTCCAGGACCTGGTGGACATCGTCGGCCTGATGGGTGCGCACGCCGCGGACGCCGCGGTGCTCGCGGCCTTCGACCAGCACCTGCCGGAGGGCGTCGAGCCGCTCCTGCCGCTCCCGTAGAGGAGGTTCAACCATGACGCGCAAACCCATCGCCGCCCTCGCCGCGGCCGCCCTGGCCGCCGCCGTCCTGCTCGCGGTGCCGTCGGCCGGCCACGCCCAGGAGGAGGCTCCCATCGGGGTCCCCGTGCCGCCCCTCGGCGACGGCCCCTGGGTGATCGACACCGCCGAGCAGAAAGCGGTCCGCGTCAGCGTGGTGGCGCGCGGGCTGGAACATCCCTGGGCGATCGCGTTCCTGCCCGACGGCGAAATGCTGATCACGGAGCGGGACGGCCGGCTGCGGGTGGTCCGCAACGACCGGCTCGTGGGGCTGGCCATCTCCGGGGTGCCGGAGGTGCGGACGGACGGCAACGGCGGCCTGATGGACGTGGCCGTGCACCCCGATTTCGCCGCCAACCGGCTGGTCTACCTCACCTACACCAAGGGGCACGACGACGGCCGCGGCTCCCCGGCCCTCGCGCGGGGCCGGCTGGTGGGGCACGCGCTGCACGACGTCGAGGACCTCGTGGTCACCGCGCCCTTCCACACCAACTCGGGGCTCAACGGACGCGTGGCCTTCGGCCGCGACGGCAAGGTCTACATGTCCACCGGCGGCCGCATCCGCTCCGCGGACGGCGATCTCCTCGACGCCCCGCAGGACCCCGCGAGCCTGCGCGGCAAGGTCCTGCGCCTCAACGACGACGGTTCGGTGCCGGACGACAACCCGTTCGTCGGCGAGCCGGGCCACCGGCCGGAGATCTACACCATCGGGCACCGCAACACGCTGGGCCTGATGCTGCACCCCGGGACCGGCGACATCTGGCAGCACGAGAACGGCCCCAACGGCGGCGACGAGCTCAACGTGCTGCTGGCGGGCCGCAACTACGGCTGGCCGCTGATGAGCTTCGGCCGCCTCTATCCCGGCGCCCGCGTGTCGTCGCATCCGACGCGCGACGGCTTCGAGTCGCCCATCGTCGTCTGGCTGCCCGCCATCGCGGCGGCCGGCCTCGCCGTCTACACCGGCGACCTCTTCCCGGCGTGGCAGGGCAACGTCTTCGTCGGATCGCTCCAGATGGGGGGCATCCCCGGCACCGGCCACCTGCAGCGCATCGTGCTCAACGAGCACATGGAGGAGCTGCGGCGCGAGCTGCTGCTGACGGAGTTCCGGCAGCGCGTCCGCGAGGTGCGCCAGGGGCCCGACGGTCTGCTCTACGTCCTGACGGACGACCCGGAGGACGGCGCGCTCCTGCGCCTCGAGCCGGCGGAGTGAAGGGGTGACGAAGTGCCGGCTCGCACACTCCCGGCGCAGATGACGTGATTCGCGGAACAGCACGCGACTCCGGGCAGGATCGCGAGACGGCCGCCTGACGCCGCGCGTCCGGCCGAGGGCGGACCGGCCGTCGACCCCACCGACACGTCCGTGTGCGGGGTTGCCCGGCGGCTGAGCCGTCACTAGAATCACCGGATGCCCGATCCGGCGTCTTCCCGCCACCGGGAGAAGATCGGCCGCGACGAGTTGCGCCGGCGCCGCGAGGCGAAGCTCGCCGAGCTGGTGGCCGCGGCCTCCGGTGCCCTCGAATCGAAGGACCAGGAGGGCAAGTTCGACGAGGCGCAGGAGCTCGTCGACGAGGCGACGCTGCTCAGCCCGGAGGATCCCCGCGTGGCCGCGCTCTGGGCACGCCTCGACGCGGAGCGGCCGGCGCGGGTCAAGGCGTTGCTCGACGAGGCCCGCACTCTGCTGGACGCGCGCTCGCTCGAGGCGGCCGCCGCGTGCGCCGAGCGCGCCGTCGACCTGCAGCCCGACTCCCGCCCGGCCCTGGACCTCCGGGCCGCGGTGCGCGCGCGCCTGAATGCGGGCAGCCGGCGGGCGCAGGCCGGCTGGCGCATCGCGGCCGGGGTGGTGATCGGAGTCGGGTCGCTGGGAGCCGCCACCCTGGCGCTCCTCCCGGATGCCGGCCCGCAGGCGGAGACGGGCGAGCTGATCGCGAGCGCCGGCGACACGGCGGACGCGGACGGGAGCGAGCGGGAGTCGGCCCTCGACGGCGGGGTGGACCCGGTGAGCGCGGCCCTCGGCCTGGGGGCCGACCCGTCCGAGGCG
Organism: Acidobacteriota bacterium; assembly: GCA_026706755.1. GTDB lineage: Bacteria > Acidobacteriota > Vicinamibacteria > Vicinamibacterales > UBA8438 > JAGWAJ01. Next base: position 9,562 of record JAPOYG010000016.1, on the reverse strand, counting down.
TCCGGCGACGACGGCTCGGAGCTCGGTCGCATGCTCGGCGACGTCATCGACGAGCGGGACTCCCTCTTCTTCGAGACCGGGCGGGTCGACGGGACATCCCTGAGCGACATTGCGGGCGCGGCATTCGCGGAGGAACGACCGGCCGAGCCCGGGCCCGCCGCCCTGCCGGCCGCCTCATCCCTGGCCGGGGTCCGAACCATCGCCGCGGGGCCCGACCTCGCACCGCCCCCGGCGCCCGAGGCTTCGGCGGCCGAGGCGTCCCCGGCCGCGCCCATCGTCGTCGCCCGTCTCTGTGACGAGAGGGTAGCGTGCGGTGCCCTGCGCGTCCGCGTCCAGCCGGCCGCCGCCATCCTCTTCAACGGCGTGGAGGTGGGGAACGGGGCCCAGGGCATGCTGCGGCTGCCCGCGGGGCGCCACCAGATCCGGCTGCGGTCGGACGAGCACGAGTTCCGGCGCATGGTCACCATCGCCCGCGGCGTTCCCGCCGCCCTGGAGGTCGACCTCGTCGACGAGGGGCTGCCGCTGCTGCCTCAGTAGCGACGGCCGCGAACGATGAAGACTCCCTGCCGCCTCGCCGGCGCCCGGATGCCCGCGCTCGCGCGCGCCGGACGGGCGCGTGAGTCTCTGCCGGCACGAACCGCTCCGTGGCACGTTCTGCGGCGCAGACTCCTGGCCCTCGCCCTGGCCGTCGCCGGCGCCGCGGGTGGTCCGGCAGCCGCGGCCGGCGCCGCCGGCCAGACCCGGGGCGCGGGCCCGACGAACGATCTCGAGGTCGGGATTGCCTTCATCTCCGAGGGCGACTTCGAGGCGGCGGCCGAGACCCTCGAGGCGGTGACGTTCATCCTGGACGGCCAGCCGGAGAGCCGCGCGGACCTCGCGCGCGCCTCCGTGTACCTCGGCTGGGCGCTGCTCTACACGGACACCGAGGCGGCCGCGATGCAGCGCTTCTACGATGCGCGGCGGAGCGACCCGCGGTTCGAGCCCCCGCCCACCCAGTTTCCGCGCCGGGTGATCCGCCTCTGGAACGCGGCCGGCGGACGCGCCTCCCGGCCGACGTTGCCTCCGCCGGCCCCCGAGCCGGGGCCCGACCCGCGGGCGGACCTGTCCGAGTTCCGCGGCGCGCCCGTCGACCCCGCCGCGTGGCTGTCGCGCCGCGGCGACCGGCTGGTCCTGCAGTTGGCGCTCGCCGGGGCGGACCAGCCGTGCCCGGGCCAGATGCTCGTCGACGGCGCGCGCGAGCGGCTGGCCTGGACGCCGTCGGGGACGGCCGGCGC
>JAPOYG010000016.1:0-7999 GCA_026706755.1 Acidobacteriota bacterium | reverse complement strand
GCCGCGCTCCTCGCCGCCCCGTCCACCTACGACGGGCGCGCCGTCAGCACGCGCGGCCGCTTCGCCCGCGGCGGGTCGCGCGACGCCCCGACCTTCTCGCTCGCCGCGCAGGGAGCGGTCATCGGCCTCGCGCCGGCCCCCGAGACCCAGGCCCTGATCGCCGACAACGCCGAAGCGCTCGCGGGGACGGCGGTCACGGTGACCGGCGTCTTCCGGCGGCAGCGCACGGGGGAGCTCTCCGGCGGCGCGCCGGCGTACTCGATCTCGTTCTGGAGCGCGCAGTCCGACGTCCTCGACGCCACGAGCGGCGGGGCGCGCCCCCTGGGCACGGGGCTCGGGTCGGCCCGCGACGTCGACGTCATCGGCCAGTTCCGGGCCGGCAACCTCTTCGGCGACGTGCCGCCGCGCTCGCGCCGGAGCGGCGGCCGCGAGCACTGGGTGCTGCGCGACGGCGACGTCTCCGCCTGGGTGACGGGTTCGCGCCCCCGGGGCGACGGCTGGGAGCTGGACCTGCGCAGCAAGCGCGACAGCTCCACGTGGATGCGCGTCCGGGGCCGCGTCTCGGAGGACGACGGCGTCTACTACCTCGACCCCTCGGAGTCGGCGCCGGCGCAGCCGCTCTGGTCGCAGCGCGCGGCGTCGCCCGGCATGCTCGGCTGGGGATCGTTGCCGCCGGACGTCCAGTTCGCTCTGCCGATGGAGTTCGAGGGCGCCCGCCCGGACAGCCTGTTCGAGGTGCAGTTCACGAAGCCGGTCGATCCGGCGACCCTCGAAGGGAACGTCGAGCTGCGCTACCGCGGAGGCGGGTCGGGCTTCGCCTGGGCCAGCCTCGACTACGCCGAGGAGCGGCGCTCGCTGCACATCGATCCCGGCGCGGCCCTCCGGAGCGGACAGACGTTCGAGATCGTCCTCCGGCCCGGCATCACGGACCAGAGCGGCGCGCCGCTGGCCGGGGCGCGGACGCTTGCCTGGCGCGTCACGGGCGGCTGACGCGCGCCCTGACGGGCGCGTTGGGAGTCTGCGCTCCAACGGAGTACTCCATGGAGGGTTCTGCCGCGCAGACTCCTCGCGCTCCGCCCGCCTGGGAAGCCCGCCACGGAGGAGTCTTGCACCGCGAGACTCCGGAGCGCGACCGCAGTTCGCGTCAACTTCCCGCGTAGTAGCCTTCGCGGTGGCGGACGCTCAGCTCCGGGCGGTTGCGTACGCGCAACTCGATCCGCCGCCAGCGGCCGTCCCGGAGCACGTTGTCGGAGACGTAGGCCAGCCCGTACTGGTGCCGCAGCTCCTCGGCCACCTCGGCGAACGCCGCCTGCAGGTCATCGACCGAGGCCGGCACAATGACCCGGCCGCCGGTCGTCCGGCCCAGCTCCTCGAGCAGGGCCGCCCCGCGCGCCCCGCGCGCCCCGGCCGTGAGCCGCGCGCTCAGGTTCTGGCCGAGGCTGACGGAGTAGACGCTGGCCCGGCTGCGGCGGGCCTCCGACAGCACGACGTCCTCGCTGATCAGCGACGACGAGTCGACGCCGTCCGAGAGCAGGACGACGGCGCGCCGCCGCGACTCGTCGCGCTCCTCGCGGGCCCGCGCCTCGATCTCGCGCAACCCGCGGAAGACGGCGTTCAGGACCGCCGTCCCGCCGACGGCGGAGAAGCTGTCGATGGCCGCCTCGAGGGATGCGCGCCGCGCGCTGAACGTCTCGAGCACCGAGACGCGCTCGTTGAACTGCACCATCTGCACGGCGTCGCGCGGGCCGAGGTTGCGCAGCAGCTCGCGGACCGACGCCCGCACGGTGGGCAGCCGGCTCCGGATCGAGATCGACCCGTCGACCAGGACGGCGAACGTGATGGGGCTGTCCGGCGCGTTGAAGATCTGGATCTGCTGCTCGACGCCGTCCTCGAAGACCTGGAAGTCGCCCGTGTCGAGCCCCGACACGTAGCGCCCGTTCGCGTCGGTCACGACGGCGCTCAGCCGCACCATGTCGAAGATGACCGCCTGCCGGATCCGCTGCTGCGCGGAGACGCCGGCGAGCGCCGCCGTGGCCATTGCGGCAGCGGCCAGGGCGCCGGCGACGACGCGCATCCGCCGTGTGCTTACGGGCCGCACGCGCTCGCGCGCGGCGCGGGACCGGTCGCGGGGTCGTCCCGGCGGAGTCGAAGCTGCCATCGAAACTCCAGGTTCTGTCGGAATCGCAGGGCGGATCGGGGTCGACGGTGCACCTACCGGAAGTCGAAGGTGATCGACACGTTGAAGACCGACGGGACCCGGAAGCCGTTGCGCAGGGCGGGGCGGTACTCCCACTGCTCGACCGCCGCCTGCGCGGCCGCGTTCAGCAGCGGCAGCCCCTCGACGACGCTCGTGCGCTCGACGACGCCCTCGCGGTTGACGACCACCTGCAAGACGACCTGCACGATGCCCTCGAAGCCCTGGTCGAAGGCCGCCCGCGGGTAGACGGGGGGCACGGCGCGGACGAGCTGCGGCGGCCGATCGGCCTCGGTGACCTGCCACGGGCTGCGGCCCTGCACCATGCCGGAGCCGAACGGTGACCCGTTCGGCACGCCCAGACGCCCTCGCGATCGGCCGGTGGCGAGCGCGACCGAGGTAGAGACGGCGCGCCGCCGCACGGGCTGGATGTCGTACAGGTCGGCCAGCGGGGTCGTGGCCATGATCGTCGGCGGCTGGTTGATGTCCTCCTCCGAGTTCTCCTCGACGGTCTCCGCGGGCACGTCGGGATCGAGGATCTCGGGCGGCGCCGCGCTCCCCAGCAGCGCGGCGGGAAACTCCATGATGGCCATCGGAGTGAACTCGACCGCGGGAACGATGCGGATCAGCGCGATGACCACCCCCGCCGCGACCACGGCGTGCCCGACGATCGAGAGCGTGATCGACAGGGTGCTCGTCGTGCGGCGGGGCGTGCCGGCGAACGCCGTCCCCAGGAGCCACGAGGCGGGCGCGATCGGCTCGCCCGCCGCCTTCGCCCGGCCCTTCCCGGCCCCTCCCGCCGGCGCCGCGTCGCGCAGGCGCTGGGCCTCGTCGAGAATCGCCAGCACGCGCTCGTCGTCCGGATCGAGGAGGCCGGCCTCCTCGGCCGCCCGCACGGCGCCGTCGTGGTTGCCGCGCGCGAGCGCGCGCTCCGCCGAAAGCAACTGGCGCCGGAACCGCACGTTGCGCCGCGCGAGTACCGCGTCGCGCCGGCCGACCGGGGTGGGAGTGAGGTCGCCGAGGCCGGAGTCGTCGCCGCCGTACTCGATTGTCATGGGATCGGCACGTCCTTGAACCGACGAAGGATCGGGCGAATCCCGAATCCTACCGGGGCGTGCCGGCCGTGGCAAGAGTTCCGCCGCGCGAGAAGCGAGCCTCCATCGCGCGACGCGCCCCGACGGCGGGGAGGGCGGGGTCGAGCTCGACGTCGTCCCACCCGACCACCTCGTGCGCGCGCACGGCCCGCGTCAGGGGCGCTCCGTGCGCGAGGCCGATCGGGAGCGCCCCGCGCGCGAGCGACGCGGCGGCCGGCAGCAGCTTGCCGTAGACGGTGTAGCCTCCCTCGCCGTCGAGCGTCTCGCCGGCCGCGAGGTCCCGCTTGGCGGTGGCGGCCACGTCGCCGACGAATCCCTGCGCGGCGCCGGTCGGCGCCCCGAGCAGGGCGGCAGCCAGGATCGACACGTTCAGCTCGAGCCCGATCAGGTGGAACGGCTTGTACATCGCCGAGTAGCGGCCCGAGGCGTCGGTGTTCATGCCGTACTGCCGGAAGCAGGCGGCCGAGTAGTCGTTGGGCGCCTCGACGACGACGTAGACCCCCCAGCGCAGGTCGCCCGGCACAGGCCGCCCGTCGCGCTCGAGCGACGACACCACCTCGACCTGCCCCTTGTGGTGGAGCTGCCCGCCCGCCTCGACGGGCCGCAGCACGTGCGCCAGGTCGTCCCGCCCGCACGGCGGGAAGCGCAGCCCGTCGGGGGGCGGCGTGAGGCCCGTCGCGTTGGCGATGGCCGCCATCTCGATGGCCGACTTCGTGCCGTCGAGGAACGAGTTGAACATCCGGCTGTTCATGCCCGCCGCGGCCGCCTCGTCCGCCGTCAGCCCGTAGTGCTCCCACACCGTGTCGGGGGTCGAGGCGTGGTACGACGGCAGGTACTTCGTCCCCTTGCCCGCCGCCACGACGTCGAAGCCGCAGGCGCGCGCCCACTCCACCAGCTCGCAGGTCAGGGCCGGCTGATCGCCGTAGGCCAGCGTGTAGACCACGCCCGCCTCGCGGGCCTCCGCCGCGAGGAGCGGACCCGCCAGGACGTCCGCCTCGACGTTCACCATCACGATCGACGTCCCGGCCGCGAACGCCAGGCGCGCGTGCGCGATGCCCGCCGCGGGGTCGCCGGTCGCTTCGACCACGACATCGATCTCGGGGTTGCCGCCGGGGGCGCCGCCGGGGGCACCCGTGCCGGCCCCGACGCGGCCACCGCTCGGAGCGCCAGCGGCAGCGCCGGCGACGGTGCCGGCACCCGGGCCACCCGCGCCGACCGCCTCGCGCGCGTCGTCGGTGAAGCGCGTGGCCGCGATCTGCGCGTCGCTCCAGCCGACGGCCCGGCAGGCGGCGCGGGCGCGGTCCGGGTCGAGGTCTGCGATGACGCGCACCTCCAGCCCCTCCGTCGTCGGCGCCTGGCTCAGGAACATCGAGCCGAACTTGCCGGCCCCGATGAGGCCGACCCGCACCGGCCGCCCGGCGGCGGCGCGGGCGCGGAGACGCTCGTGGAGGAACATCGCGACCTCAGGCCGCGGTCCCGGTGCCGGCTCCGGTCCGGGTGCCGGCCAGCTCGGCCAGGCAGTCGTCCGCGAGAGGCTCGATGGGCGCGAAGTCGCGGTGGGCGATCCACGCCTTGCGCTGGAAGCGGCGGATGTGGTTGTCGACGTGGCAGAGCGAGAGATACACGATGCTGCGGCCGAACGGGCTGATGTTGGGCGGGCTCGCGTGCACCAGGGTCGACGCGAAGACGATGATGCTCCCGGGGGGGCCGGTCGGCGCCACGCAGCCGCCCCGCTCGGCCAGCCGGGTCACGGTGGCCCGATCGAGCGTCCAGAGGGGATAGCTCGTCGTCTCCAGGTCGTGCCCGGCCTCGAACACCCCCTGCCGGTGGCTCCCGGGGAGGAACAGCAGCGGCCCGTTGGCGGCGGTCACCTCGTCGAGGAAGACCGCGATGTTCATCGCCCGCGGCTCCGGCATCTGGTCGTCGCGGTGCCAGGTGCCGAAGTCCTGGTGCCACTGCCAGACCTCGCCGTCGAACGCGGCCTTGGCGTTCACCTTGTACTGGTGCATGTAGACCGGCCCGTCGACGAGCTGCATCACCGGCTCGATGAGCCGCGGGTGCCGCCCCAGCCGCCGGAAGGCCTCGTTGTAGGTGTGCGCGGCGAACGCCGTGCGCGCCACCCCGCTCGACTCGCGCCACACCTCCTCGCGGTCGAGCGCGTAGACCTCGTCCGCCGCGGCCCGCAGCACCGCCGCCTCCTCGGGCGAGAACCGCGACGGGAAGAACAGGTAGCCCCGCTCGTTGAACTCGGCGATCTCCGCGGCACTGAGCTTCATGGCGGTCTTCTCCCGGAGCCGGGCGGACGACCGCCCGGCCCGCCATCATACCGCGCAGTCGGCTCGCCCTCAGGTTGCCGATTGCCCGGATTCAGATGCCGGTTGGCTTCGAGGCCGGTGGAGGAAGGGCCGAGACGCGCACGGGCGGCGCTACGCGCCGGTCGGGAACTCGCTCTTCGTGAACACCGGGACGTAGCGGCCGACTTCCTCGCGAATCCGCTCCGCGCCGCCGGCCTCGCGATCGACGAGCGCCATCGCGCCGACGACGTTGCACCCCGCGTCGCGCGCGGCCGCCGCGGCCCGGAGGAGCGATCCGCCGCTCGTGACCACGTCGTCGAGGACGAGCACCCGGGTCCCGGCCGGGGGCTGGTTCTCGATCAGGTGCAGCAACCCGTGCTTCTTGGGGGTGTCGCGAACATAGAACCCGCCCAGCTCCGCGAGGACGACGATGGACCCGACGATGGAGATGGCGCCGTGGGCCATGCCGCCGACGGCCTCGACCGCCTCCGGCCAGTGCTCGATCTCCCGGACGAACGCCCGCGCGGTCAGGCGGGCGCCCTCGGCGGTCAGCGTGACGCGCTTGCAGTCGAAGTAGAAGCCGGACGCCGAGCCGCTGCTGAGGCTCACGTCGCGCTGAAGCAGTGCGTCGCGCCGCAACAGCTCGAGCAACCGCTCCCTATCGTCCTCGATCCCGGACACCGGCGCAGCTTAGCACGCAGGCGGCAGCGCCCCACCACCCATGCTGGGGTAGCGGCCCGCAGCCCTGGTGCAGTAGGGTTCGAGGTGAGATGAGGGGCTTCGTTCTCGCCACGCTGGTCGCCGCCTGCCTCGCCTGCGACGGCGGCCCCACCCGCCCCAGCGCGTCCCACTTCTACGTCGACTGCGTCGACCACGTCGCCACGATCCCCGATGAATGGAGCCGACACGCGGTCGGTTGGACTGTCTCGTTCCGAAATACCTGCGACTACAGGGTCGTGATCAATGTTGCCGCGAGGAGGTTCCGGAACGGCCAGCCGATCCCGGACTTCTGGCTCGAGGGAGTCCTGTCGGCGCCGCACGGCGAGTGCGCGCTGCACTTCCGGAGCGAGAGCGAGTGCGGCGTCTCCGACTACGGCTGCGCCCCCAGCAACGACTATCAGCTCGCGGTCTCGTATCGGGCATGCCGGGCCGAGCATGAGGACCGGTGCGAGTACCCGGACCCGCCGACGCGGATCTCAGGATAGGGGCGCGAGATAGCACTTGCACGGCGCGGGCGGCGGTTCTAGGATGCGCCTGAGGGATAGTGCGCCCGAAGAGGGAGCCAATGAGGATGACACTACGCCGCGTGCTGTCGTCGTTCGGCGTCGTCGCCGTCGCGCTGGGCGGGTTCGGGTCGGGAGCGGTCGCCGTTGCGGCCGCGCAGGAGGCCGGGCCGGTCGAGTTCCACCGCGACATCCGGCCGATCCTGGCCGAGTCGTGCCTGCTCTGCCACGGGCCCAACGACGCCATCCGGCAGGCCGACCTGCGGTTCGACACCGACGAGTTCCTCGAGCGGCTCGTCGTGCCGGGCGACGCGGAAGCCAGCCTGCTGTACGAACGGCTGACCACCGACGACCCCATCCGGAGAATGCCGCCGGCCGGTCTGCCGCTGAGCGACGAGCAGGTCGACCTCGTCCGCCGCTGGATCGACGACGGGGCCGAATGGGGCGACGAGCTCGCGGCGGCCGACGTGCCGGCCCTGCCCGAGCGGACGATCGACTTCGCGCGCGAGGTGCGGCCGATCCTCTCCGAGAACTGCTTCACCTGCCACGGGCCGGACGCGGAGGCGCGGCAGCGCGGCCTGCGCCTGGACGTGGCGGAAGGACCCTTCTCCGATCGCGGCTCGTTCGGGGGTCCCGTCATCGTTCCCGGGAACGCCGACGACAGCCCGCTGATCCACCGCGTGAGCGCCGACGACGCCCGCGTGCGCATGCCCTACCGGCTGGGCCTGAACACGCCGGTCATGCCGGGCACCGACGAGGACGCGCTCGATCCGGACGAGATCGAGACGCTGCGCCTGTGGATCGACCAGGGGGCCGAGTGGCAGTCGCACTGGGCGTTCATCCCGCCCGAGCGGCCGGCGGTGCCCCCGGTGGCCGGCGCCGAGTGGGTTCGCAACCCGATCGACAACTTCGTCAAGGCCCGGCTCGAGGCGGAAGCCAGGGAACCGGCTCCCGAGGCCGACCTGCTCACGCTGATCCGCCGCGTCACGTTCGACCTGACGGGGCTCCCGCCGAGGGCGGGCGACATCGCCGCGGTCCTCAATGACGACTCGCCCGATGCCTACGAGCGGCACGTCGACCGCATGCTCGAGTCGCAGGGATACGGCGAGCGGATGGCCGCCGAGTGGCTCGACGGGGCCCGCTACGCCGACTCCAGCGGGTATCAGACCGACGCCCCGCGGCAGATGTGGCGCT
>JAPOYG010000170.1 GCA_026706755.1 Acidobacteriota bacterium | reverse complement strand
TGAAGTTCGTGCTCTCGATGACCAGGGTGTCGCCCTCCCAGTAGCCGCGGGCGTCCCCGTTCCACTGCCGGACGTCCTCGGGCAGGCGCGGCCGGCCGTCGAGCGGAACGATGCGCGGGTCGTGCACCATCTCGTTCAGGATCACCACGTGGTCCGGCGTCTGGAACACCTGGACGTTCTGGTTGTAGCCGCCGGGCGTCAGCGGCGGGCCGTGCGCGAAGCCGAGCAGGCAGCGCTCGGCGAGCCCGCGGGCCTCGGGTCCCTCCGTGCCGGCGCCGCCGGCCCGGAAGCGGACCGGGCCGTCCACCGGCACGTCCTCGGCCAGCGAGCCCACCTGGTTGATGGCGCCTTCGACCAGCGCCGGCATCTTGCCGTCGGGCGGATCGACGATCAGCGAGGCCCGCTGGTCGAGCAGCTCGGCCGGCGTGTCCACCCAGAAGACGTTGTAGCCGCCCGGGTCGCCCGGCGGCGGCTCGCGATCGACGAGCAGCTCGCTCAGCTCGGCGCGTCGGGCGGCGGCTTCTTCCTGCGTCAGCTCGGACCGATCGGCCAGTTCGTCCGGGCGCTCGAGGGGCGTGTTGGTGCGGAAGTCCCACACGCCGCCCAGGTCGGGCGCGCCCCATGCGGTCCGGGGCGCCTCCGCCGACTGGGCCCCGGCGGCGAGCGGCAGCGCCAGGAGCGCGGCCGCGGCGAACGCGGCGGCGGCGAATCCGGCACGACGTCGCTGCATCATCTGCTTCCTCCTCTGTCCTGCTCTGCGGCCCTCGGAGGGCCATTGGTCAACCGTCGTCCATCATGGACCCGCCGGCTCCCTCGTGCAAGACGGCGGTGCAGGATAATCGTGGCCGGGCTCCGGCCGGTCGCGTCCGCCGGCCCCCGGGCGCTGCCGCGCTGCCGAGAGATGATTCGCCGCATCACGACCATCGACGCCCACGCCGCCGGGGAGCCGCTGCGCCTCGTCGTCGGCGGCATACCGGCGCCCCCCGGGGCCACCATGCTCGACAAGCGGGCGTCGCTGCGCCGCCGCCGCGACCGGCTGCGCCGCGCCCTCATGCACGAGCCCCGGGGCCACGCCGGCATGTACGGGGCCCTGCTGACGGAGCCGGTGAGCCCCGGCTCGGACGCCGGCATCCTCTTCATGCACAACGAGGGCTACAGCTCGATGTGCGGGCACGGCATCATCGCCGTCGTGACGATCGCCCTCGAGCGTGGGCTGCTCGTGCGGCCCAATCCGGCGGCCGACATCGTGCTCGACACTCCTGCGGGTCCCGTCCGGGCCCGCCCGCACCTGCGGCCCGCGGGCTCCGGCTCCCGGAGGCCCTCCCGTCGTCCGGACAGCGACGACGCCGCTCGGACGCCCGGCCCGCGCGTCGAGCGGGTGTCGTTCGCCAACGTCCCGTCCTTCGTGCTGCAGGGAGGCCTGCCGGTCACCCTCGGCGCCCGAACGTTCCCGGTGGACGTGGCGTTCGGGGGCGCCTTCTATGCCATCGTCGACGCCGAGGCGGCCGGCGTGCCGCTGCGTGCCGAGCGCCTGGAGGACCTGCGGGCGCTCGGCATGGAGATCAAGCGCGCGGTCGAGCGGGTCGCCGACGTCTCGCACCCGGACGAGCTCCGGCTCCGCGGCATCTACGGGACGATCTTCACGGGGCCGCCCGAGCACGAGGGGGCCGACCTGCGCAATGTCACGATCTTCGCCGACGCGCAGGTCGACCGGTCGCCGTGCGGCACGGGCACCGCGGCGGTGATGGCGGTGCTCGACGCCCTGGGGCTCCTCGGATCCGAGCGGGCCTTCGTGCACGAGAGCCTGATAGGCACCCGCTTTCGGGGGACGGTCGATTCGCGGACCGCGGTCGGCGAGTTCCCGGCCCTCTGCGCGCGCATCGAGGGGTCGGCCTGGATCACCGGCGAGCACGCGTTCCTGATCGACGACGACGACCCCTTGCGCACCGGCTTCCTGCTATAGGACCGGCGGCAGATTCCGCGGGCGTCCGGCACCGGGAGGGACCGCTGCCGTGGCCCGCGTGGCAGGAGTGGCAGGGCGCGGGCAGTGCGGGTGGCGGCGCGTCGGACGCCGGAACGGCAGGCGAGCGTTGCCGGGCCCCGGCCGGCACCGCCGGGGCCGCCGGCCGGTTGCAGTAGACTGGACGCGAAACTGAGATCGGGTCGCAGGCGACGCTCGGCGCCATGCGCCCGATGCCGGCATCGGAGCATCCGCGTGCACCAGGGCCTCCGCACACTCGACGAGCTGCCGATCGGGGAGAGCGCCGTCGTCCACCGCGTCGCCTGCCAGCGCCGGGTCGGGCGCCGCCTGATGGAGATGGGTCTGCTGCCCGGCACGCGAATCGAGATGGTCCGCCGCGCGCCGCTCGGCGATCCGCTCGAGGTCCGGCTTCGGGGCTACCTCCTGAGCCTGCGGCGCGCGGAGGCGTCCGGCGTCTCGCTCGCCGCGGACGGCCACGCGGACCTCGATCCCGACGCAGGCGTCGGTCGCGATGCGCCGGCGGGTCCGGGCAGGGGCGCCGGAGCCGCCGATGACGCTCGCTCCGGAGCGGCCGCGCCGGCACGCTTCGCCGCCCATCCTCCACGCTCCGACCGCACCGCGCCGGTCCCGCGCGTTCTGGTCGCGGGCAACGCCAACAGTGGCAAGACCACCATTTTCAACGCCCTGACCGGCGCGCGGGCGCGTGTCGGCAACTACCCGGGGGTGACCGTCACCCGCGCCTCGCGGCAGATCTCCCTGCCGGGCGACCTGCGCGCCGAGGTCGTCGACCTGCCCGGCACCTACAGCCTCAGCACGCATTCGCTCGACGAGCAGGTGGCGGTGGACGAGGTCCTCGGCCGGCGCGGCGACCTTCCCGATGCCGTCGTCGTCGTGGTCGACGCCTGCGCCCTCGAGCGCGGGCTCTACCTGGTGCTGCAGATCGTCGAGACGGGCGTTCCCGTGGTCGTCGCCCTCAACATGGTCGACGAGGCCGCGGCCGCGGGGATCACGGTGGACGCAGCGAAGCTCGGCGACTGGCTCGGCGTGGAGGCGGTCCCGACCGTCGCGTCCGCCGGGGACGGCTTCGATGCGCTGCACGCCGCGATCGGCCGCTCCGTCGCTCTCGCGTTGCGCAGCGAGGCGGCGGGGGCGGGCCTGCCGGCGCGCGCCGAGACCGCGGTCGCCGAGGTCGAGCGCTCGCTCGACGGGGCCCCGTTCGTCCGCTCGCCGGCGGGCCGCCGGTCGTGGGCCATCTGGTCGCTGCTGTCGCACACCCCCGACGCGGACGACGACGATGTCGAAGGGCTGCCGCCGGCGGTGAGGCAGCGTGTCGACGACGTACGGCGGACGGCCGCGGGGGAGGGGGTGAACCTCGACGAGGATCTCATCGCGGCCCGCTACCGCTGGATCGAGACCGTGGTCCGCGACGTGCGCCGGACGGCGGCGGCGGCCCCGCCGGCGCATCCCTGGACCGACCGGATCGACTCCGTCCTGACCCATCGGGTCTACGGAATGGCGGTCTTCGCCGTCGTCATGGCGCTGCTCTTCGAGGCGCTGTTCACCTGGTCGGAACCGTTCATCGGCGCCATCGAGGGAGCGACGGCGGCGCTCCAGTCAGGCATCACTACGCTGCTGCCGGCCGGTCCGCTCGAGGACCTGATGGTCAACGGCGTGATCGCCGGGGTGGGGAACGTCGTCGTCTTCGTGCCGCAGATCGCGATGCTGTTCCTCTTCATCGCGATCCTCGAGGACTTCGGCTACCTCGCGCGCGTCGCGTTCGTCATCGACCGTCTGATGGGCCGCATCGGCCTGCACGGGAAGGCGTTCGTCCCGATGCTCTCGGGCTTCGCCTGCGCGATTCCGGCCGTGATGGCGACGCGCACGATCGAAAGCCGCCGGGACCGACTGATCACGATGCTCACGCTGCCGATGATCTCGTGCAGCGCCCGGCTCCCGGTCTATGCGCTGGTGACGGCAGTGGTCTTCGCGGGCGACGCGCGCGTCTTCGGTCTGCTGAGCGCCGGGGCCGTGGTGCTCTTCTCGATGTACGCGCTGTCGGTGGCCGCCACCCTCGGCGCCGCCGCCGTGCTGCGCCGCACCGTGCTCCACGGGCCCCGCCTGCCGCTGGTCCTCGAGCTGCCGCCGTACCGCATGCCGGTGTGGCGCAACGTCGGGCTCGTCGCCTGGCGCGGCCTCCGCAAGTTCCTCGTCGACGCCGGGACGATCATCCTGACGATGACGATCATCCTCTGGGCGCTCCTGTCCTATCCGCGCAGCGCCGAGATCGAGGCGCGCTACGAGTCGGAGCGGAACGCGATCGCGGCGTCGGTGGGGGATCCGGACGCGCAGGCGGAACGGATCGCCGAGCTGAACGGCCGCGAGGCGGGCGAGGCGCTCGAGTACAGCGTCGCCGGCCGCCTCGGGCGCATCATCGAGCCGACCATCGAGCCGCTCGGCTTCGACTGGCGCATCGGGGTCGGCATCCTCGGCGCATTCGCGGCCCGCGAGGTCTTCGTCTCGACGCTCGGCATCGTCTTCGGCATCGCGGAGGCGGACGAGGAGAGCCCCTCTCTCCGCGCTTCGCTCGCCGAGGCGCGGCACGAGGACGGCTCGCCCCTGATGACCCCGCTCGCCGGCGTGTCGCTGATGGTCTTCTTCGTGCTGGCGTGCCAGTGCATGAGCACGATCGGCGTCGTGCGCCGCGAGTCGGGCTCGTGGCGCTGGCCGATCTTCATGTTCGCCTACATGTCGGTGCTGGCCTACGGCGCGTCGCTCGTCGTCTACCAGGCCGGGACGCTGCTCGGCTGGGGGATCTGATGTTCTGGCAGGAGCTGGCCGTCGCCGTCATCGTCGGCCTCTCGGTCGTCTGGCTCGTCCGCCACATGCGGAGCATCCTCGTGATCCCGTCCCGCCCCGGGAGCAGGGCGGGAGCGTCGTGCCACGGCTGCGACGACTGCGGGGAGGACGAGGTTGCGGTGGGGGACGCTGCGCGCGAGCCCCGGCCCGCCTCCCTTGCCGGTCCCCGGTCCGGGACCGTTCACTGACGTCGGACCCAACACGTCGAGCGGCTCGGGACGGGGCCGTCCGTTCGCGGTCCGTGCGGTCTGCGCCTTGCAAGCGGGAGTTCGGGGCCGCCGCAACGGGCAGTTGGTGGCGGCGGGTCGACGTCAGCCGCTGCCGGTCAGGTCAGCCGCCGCGGCGACGAAGCGATCGAGCCGGTTGGCGTGCTCGTCCAGGATGGGGTGCGACCAGCGCTCGCCCAGCGTCCGGTGCACCTCGCGCTGATACCACAGCATCTCGTCGAGGCCCGCGGTGAACGCGGCGAGGAACGCGGCGCCCCGCTCGCGCATCCCCGCGACCATCTTCGTCAGGTTGTGGATCTTGTCGGCGGAGGCGACGGCCCGCGATCCGTCCCGCGGCGTCCGCCGCAGCTGATCGATGTAGACCGTCTTGCGCGCGCGCCAGCGCGCCGGGCGCGGCGGCTCGGAGACGTCCTCGACCATCGCCAGCACGAGGTCCCCGAAGCGGCCCCGGATGACCGACGGCGCGAGGTCCGTGTCCTCCAGCGTGTCGTGCAGCAGGGCCGCGATCACCGTGTCCTCGTCGAACCCGTGGTCGCCGACGATGAGGGCCACCGAGGCGGCGTGCGCCACCTCGAAGCCGCGCCCCGCCTTGCGGCGGCGCAGGCCGTGGGCCTCCAGGGCGGTGACGACGGCGAGCTCGACGCGGTCGCTGTACACGCCGGCTCAGCGCCGCGCCGCCGGCGGCGAGTCGGACGGAGCGACGTAGCTGCGCCGGGCGCGCGCCCGCATCCCGCGCGGCTTCACCCGTACCTCGAGCTCGTGCACCCGGCCGTCCCGGACCTGCGGCGCGAAACCGAGCACGTACTGGCTGTGCAGCTCCTGCGCCACCCGCGTGAAGGTCGGCCCGAGGTCCGACGTCTCGTCCAGCTCGAAGTAGCCGCCGCCTGTCTCCTCGGCGAAGCGCCGCAGGTTGCGGTCGGGGCGGGTGCGGACGCGCCGGATGCCGTTGAAGTAGTCCGCCTCGAGGCCGATGGCGTAGATCATGACCTCGTCGGCGACCGCCCGGTCGAGCACGTCTCGGGATCGCGTCTCGCTGTCCGTGTCGTCCCCGTCCGTGAAGACCAGCACGACGCGCCTCCCGTCCACGTCGGACAGCGCGTCGAGGCCGGCCGCCACGCCGTCGTAGAGACGGGTCGGATTGCCGAAGTCGAGCACGCCGAGCGCGTCGATCAGCCGGTCGCGGTCGCCCGTGAACTCGGCCGGCTCCACCTGGATCTTGTCGTTGAACGCGCCGACGCGCCCCCGGTCGTCGGGCAGCATCCGGATCAGGAACTGCTCGGCGCCCGCCTTGAGCAGGTGGAGGCTCGGCGTCACGCTCGCGCTCGTGTCGAGCATCACGACGACCGTGATCGGCCGCACCTCGTTCTCGAAGAGCAGCAGCTCCTGCGGCTGTCCGTTGTCGAAGACGACGAAGTCGTCGCGCGTCAGGTCGGGCACCAGCCGACCGCCGCGGTCGGTGACCGTCACATAGAGATCGACCAGCTCCGTGCCGCTCCGGAACAGCGGCTGCTGCTGGGCCGCAAGCGTGGCGACCCCGACCGCCAGCGCCACGGCGACGACCGCCGACATCATTCGGGTAGGCATCGCGTGCAGCTTAGCGCCCCCGCTCGGGGGCTGGCAACGGGCAGCGATGCGTCTCGTCGCCGGGGCGGGTTCCCCCCGGTGTGCGGGGTCTCGCCGTCCGTCGCTTGAGCTTGAGTAGTGCCTGCACCCAGGCCACGTCCCCTGCGAGCAGCTTCTTGACGTCGCCCCGCAACTCCCTGATGTCGGCTCTGTTGCCGGCCGTGTACCAACTATGACACGGAAGCCGGAGCTGAACAACCCTGGCGTCGGGGCCCCCGCGGACCCCCCATGTTGAGGACCCTTGCCGTGTCATGAGTGCTCTCTTTGACACGCCAGGAGTCCCGAGCCGCAGAACCGGCGGCGACTCCCGGAGGGTTGGCCGGGCGCCCGGCGGAGCCGTCGGTCGACGAATGGCGGGCTGGACGACCGGCGGCCGAACGGGGCGCGGTCGGCCGCCGTCGCCGGCGGTCACGGTCCCGGGCTCGACCGCGGTGACGCGCCGCGCCGCCGCGCCACCGCTTGGATAGAATGGACGGACGGGGCTCGGCTGCCCGCTCCCCGGGAGGACAAGTGATGAAGAGGTTTCTGCTCGCCGGACTCCTGACCGTCGCCGTCGGCACGCCCGCCGCCGCTGAGCTGGCGGACGACGTAGCGGCTCCGTACTTGCACATCCAGCTCGCGCTTGCCAACGATTCCATCGACGGAGTGGGCGATGCGGCGGCTTCGATCGCTGCATCCGCGGCCGCCTTGGGCGAGGCGGGGGCCGACATCGCGGCGTCGGCCGAGGCGCTGGCCGCGGCGAAGGACCTGCGTACCGCGCGCGCCGTCTTCGGACCGCTCAGCGACGCGCTCATCGCCTACGGCGAGGAGGTCGGCTTCGGGGATCTGCGGGTCGCCTACTGCCCGATGGTCGACAAGTCGTGGGTGCAGGCCGCGGGCGACATCCGCAACCCGTTCTACGGCTCCATGATGCTCACCTGCGGCGAGTTCACGAAGTAGCGTCGCGCACCGACGTGCCGGCGTCGGGGTGCCGGCGTCCGGCGTCGGCGTCCGGCGTCGGCGTCCGGCGCCGTCGCCGCCCGAAGCGATGCGGCGGGACGGCGGAAATGCGGTCGCCGTCTTGCCTGGCCATTCCCTACTCGGTCTCGAGGCCCCGATGACGAATTCGTCTCCGCGCTCCGCGCCGGCGGACGTGCGCGCCACGCTCGACGCGGCGCTCGCCGAGCGCATCCTGGTGCTCGACGGTGCCATGGCGACCATGGTGCAGCCGCTCGGCCTCGAGGAGGCGGACTTCCGGGGGCCGCGCTTCGCCGAGCACGGCCACGAGCTGAAGGGGAACAACGACGTCCTCGTGCTGACGCAGCCCGAGGCGATCGTGCGGATTCACGACGCGTACCTGGCCGCCGGCGCGGACATCGTCGAGACCGACACGTTCACCTCGACCGCCGTCGCGCAAGCCGACTACGGGCTCGAGTCGGCGGCCTACGAGATGAACGTCGCCGCGGCGCGGCTCGCCCGCGAGGCGGCGGACCGCTGGACGGCGCGCACGCCGGAGCGCCCGCGCTACGTCGCGGGTGCGATCGGGCCCACGAACCGCACGTTGTCCATCTCGCCGGACGTCAACGATCCGACGTTCCGCGCCGTCACGTTCGACGCCGTCCGCGACGCCTACGCCGAGCAGGCGCGCGGGCTGCTCGACGGCGGCTCGGACCTGCTGCTGGTCGAGACGGTCTTCGACACGCTGAACGCGAAGGCGGCGATCGCCGCCATCCTCGACGTCTTCGACGAGCGGGGCGCCGAGGTCCCGCTGATAGTCTCGGTGACGATCACCGATCGCAGCGGGCGCACGCTCTCGGGACAGACGATCGACGCCTTCTGGGTCTCGATCGCCCACGCGCGCCCCTTCTCGGTCGGCATCAACTGCGCCCTCGGGGCCCGCGAGATGCGGCCCTACCTGAGCGAGCTGGCGCGCCTCGCCGACACCTGGGTGAGCTGCTACCCGAACGCCGGGCTGCCGAACGCCTTCGGGGAGTACGACGAGCACCCCGCGGAGACGGCGCGGCTGCTCCGGGAGTTCGCCGAGAGCGGCCTCGTCAACCTGGTCGGCGGTTGCTGCGGGACGACGCCCGAGCACATCGCGGCGGTCGACGCGGCCGTCGCCGGCGTCGCGCCGCGTCCCCGCCCGACGCCGGCCGAGCGCTACACCGAGGCCAGCGGCCTGGAGCGGCTGACCGTCCGGCCGGACGGCAACTTCCTGATGATCGGGGAGCGGACCAACGTCACCGGCTCGCGGAAGTTCGCGCGGCTGATCAAGGCGGGCGACTACGCAGCGGCGGCCGCGGTGGCGCTCGAGCAGGTGCACGGCGGCGCCAACGTGATCGACGTCAACGTCGACGAGGCGCTGCTCGACTCCGAGGCGGTCATGGGCGCGTTCCTGCGCCTGCTGGCCACCGAGCCCGAGATCGCGCGCGTGCCCGTCATGATCGACAGCTCGAAGTGGTCGGTCATCGAGGCGGGACTGAAGTGCGTGCAGGGGAAGGCGATCGTCAACTCCATCAGCCTCAAGGAGGGCGAGGCCGACTTCCTCGACAAGGCGCGCCGCATCCGGCGCTACGGCGCCGCGATGGTCGTGATGGCGTTCGACGAGCGCGGCCAGGCCGACACCGCGGCCCGCAAGGTGGAGATCTGCCGGCGCGCCTACGCGCTGCTGACCGAGCAGGCGGGCGTCGAGCCGCACGACATCGTCTTCGACCCGAACGTCCTGGCCGTGGCCACCGGGCTCGCCGAGCACGACCGCTATGCCCTCGACTACATCGAGGCCACGCGCACCATCAAGGAGGCCTGCCCCGGCGCGAAGGTGAGCGGCGGCGTCAGCAACCTCTCGTTCGCCTTCCGCGGGAACGACGTGGTGCGCGAGGCCATGCACGCCGCCTTCCTCTACCGGGCGACGCGCGCCGGCATGGACATGGGGATCGTCAACGCCGGTCAGCTCGCGGTCTACGAGGACATTCCGGCGGACCTGCTCGGGCGCGTCGAGGACGTGATCCTCAACCGCCGGGAGGACGCGACCGAGCGGCTGGTGCGCTTCGCCGCGGGCGTCAGCGGCACGGCGACGAGGCGCGCCGTCGACCTGGGCTGGCGCGAGGGGTCGGTCGACGAGCGGCTGGCCCACGCCCTCGTGCACGGCATCGTGGAGTTCATGGAGGCCGACGTCGAGGAGGCGCGGCAGCAGAGCGCGCGGCCCCTCGACGTGATCGAGGGCCCGCTGATGAGCGGCATGAAGATCGTCGGCGACCTCTTCGGGGCGGGCAAGATGTTCCTGCCCCAGGTGGTCAAGAGCGCGCGCGCCATGAAGAAGGCGGTCGGCGTCCTCGAGCCGTACATGGAGGCGGAATCGTCGGCGGGGCGCTCGCGCGGGACGATCGTGATGGCCACCGTGAAGGGCGACGTGCACGACATCGGCAAGAACATCGTGGGCGTGGTGCTCCGCTGCAACAACTACGAGGTGATCGACCTCGGCGTGATGGTGCCCTGCGACCAGGTACTCAGGACGGCGGCGGACGAGGGCGCCGATCTGGTCGGCCTGAGCGGCCTCATCACGCCGTCGCTCGACGAGATGGTCTTCGTGGCGAAGGAGATGGCGGGCCGCGGGATGGCGCTGCCGCTCCTCATCGGCGGGGCGACCACCAGCCGGCGCCACACGGCGGTCCGGATCGCCCCCGAGTACCCCGCGCCGACCGTCCACGTCGCGGATGCCTCGCGCGTGATCGACGTCGTCGCCTCGCTCCTGAGCGCGGAACGGAAGACGGCGTTCGACGAGGCCAACCGCGCCGACCAGGAGGTGCTCCGGGAGCAGTTCGCGGCCCGCGGCGGGCGCCCCCTGCGCTCCTACGCCGACGCCGCGGCCAACGGACTGCGCACGGAGTGGGGGGACGCGGACGTACCGGCGCCGGCGTTCACGGGGCGGCGCGCCGTCGACGTTCCTCTCGACGAGCTGACGCCCTACATCGACTGGACGTTCTTCTTCGCCGCGTGGGAGCTCAAGGGCCGCTTCCCGGCCATCCTCGACGATCCGCGCCACGGGGCGGCGGCGCGCGACCTCTACGCGGAGGCGACCGAGCTGCTGCGCCAGATCGTCGACGCCGAGGGCCTCTCCGCGCGCGGCGTCTACGGGTTCTGGCCCGCCGTGAGCGACGGCGACGATGTCGTGATTCGCGCCCCGGACGCCGACCGCGCGGACGCCGGCGCGGACGCCGACCGCGCCGAGCCGGAGCTCGCCCGCTTCCACATGCTGCGGCAGCAGGAGGCGTTCGACGGGGGGCGACCCAACCTGTCGCTGGCCGACTTCGTGGCGCCTGCCGGCACCGGCGTCGCCGATCACGTCGGCGCCTTCGCGGTCACCGCGGGCATCGGCGCCGACGAGCTGGTGCGGCGCTTCGAGCGCGACGGCGACGACTACCGGGCCATCATGGTCAAGGCGCTGGCCGACCGCCTGGCCGAGGCGTTCGCCGAGTACCTGCACGCGCGGGTGCGGCGCGACTGGGGCTACGAGCACGAGGGCCCGGCCGCGCCCGAGGACCTCATCGCCGGGCGCTACCGCGGCATCCGCCCCGCTTTCGGCTACCCCGCCTGCCCCGACCACAGCGAGCTGTTCCTGCTCTTCGACCTGCTCGACGCGCGCGCGGCCGGGATGGCGGTGACCGAGGCCGCGGCGATGACGCCGGCGGCGAGCGTCGCCGGCCTCTACTTCGCTCACCCCGAGGCGCGCTACTTCACGGTCGGACGCCTGGGCGCGGACCAGGTGGAACGCTACGCCGATCGCAAGGCGGTCCCGGTCGCCGAAGCCGAACGGTGGCTCGCGGCCAACCTCGCCTACACGCCGGACGGCGAGCCGCGCCAGGAGTCCGCGCCGTAGATCGTCCCATGGGGAACTCCGTGCCCGCGCAGACGCCGCACGCGGCCGGCAGGGCCCGCTAGAGCCGGGTTGCGGGAAGCGTCACCGTCACGATGCACGACCTCGACGTGCTGCGCGACCTGGCGATCATCACCGGGCTCGCCATCCCGATCGTGGCGCTGGCGCATCGGGTCCGGCTGCCCCCGCTGGTCGCCTTCCTCCTGACCGGGGTCCTGATCGGGCCGTCCGGGGCCGGCCTCATCCCCGATCCGGAGGCGGTCTCCGCCCTGTCCGAGATCGGCGTCGTGCTGCTCCTGTTCGCCATCGGCCTCGAGTTCTCGCTCTCGGTTGTGCTGCGCTGGGGCCGCTCGGTGCTGGTGGCCGGCGGTGCGCAGGCCGGCGGGATGATCGCGCTCGTGGCGGGCGCCGGCGCCGCCCTGGGCGTCCCGCTCGGCAGGGCTCTCTTCTACGGCTTCCTCGCCGCCATGTCGTCGACCGCGGTGGTGACGCGGGCGTACTCCGACCGCGGGGAGCTGGACACGCCCCCGGGGCGCGAGTCGGTGTCGATCCTGCTGTTCCAGGACCTCTGCGTCGTCCCCTTCATGCTGCTCGCGCCGCTCCTCGCGGGCCGCGAGGAGGCGGCGGGGACGGACCTGTGGCTCCGCGTGCTGGGCGGGCTCGCGGTGGTCGGGGCCCTCGTCGTCGGGGGCCGGGCGGTCGTGCGCTGGACGCTCGACCGCGTGGTCCTCGTGCGTGACCGCGAGCTGTTCACGCTCTCCATCGGCTTCTTCGCCGTCGCCACGGCGCTCGTCACGGCCGGCGTGGGCTTCTCGCTCGCCATCGGCGCCTTCCTGGCCGGCCTGATCATCTCGGACTCGGAGTACGGGTTGCAGGCGCTCTCCGACGTGCTGCCGTTCCGGGCGCTCTTCAGCGGCGTCTTCTTCACGTCGATCGGCATGCTGCTCGACGTCCCGCTCGTGCTCGGGCAGCCGTTGCTCGTAATCGGGGCGGCGTTGGCGCTCATCGCCGTCAAGGCGCTGGTGACGACCGGAGCCGTGGTGCTGCGTGGCCGGTCGCTCGACGTCGGACTGACGACGGGCCTCAGCCTCGCCCAGGTAGGGGAGTTCTCCTTCGTGCTCGCCGCGGCGGGCCTCCCGCTGGGCCTCTTCGCGGACGGCCACTACCAGCTCTTCCTGTCGGTCGCGGCGCTTTCGATGATGGCCACGCCGTTCCTCGTGGCCACGGCGCGGCCCATCGCCGACGCCCTCGTACGCCGGCTGCCGGGGCGGCGTCGTGCCGTGGCCGACGGGCCGGCGCCGGCGGACGCGGCGCACGGGCACGCGGTGATCGTCGGGTATGGCGTCGCCGGCCGCTACCTCACGCGGATGCTGCGGGCGGCCGGCATCACGGTGGTCGTGGTCGATCAGAACCTCGAGCTCGTGCGCCAGGCGCGCGCGGACGGAGTGCTCGCCGTCTTCGGGGACGGGACGCGGCACGCCGTGCTGGAGAGCGTGGCCGCCGCGCGGTCGCGCATCATCGTCTACGCCGTCTCGTCGCCGGTCGACGAGCGCCGGGGCGCCGCGGTGGCCCACGAGGTCGCACCCACCGCGCGCATCGTCGTGCGCACCCGCTACGTCCGCTCCATCGACGACCTGATGCGGAAGGGGGCCACCGACGTGGTGGTGGAGGAGTTCGAGGCGTCGCTGGAGCTCTTCGCGCGGGCGCTGCGGAGCTACGAGCTCCCGGCCGCGCGCATCGCGCGCGAGCTCGACGCGGTGCGGCGCGAGCACTACGGGCTGCTGCGCGGCACGGCGGCGCCCGACCTCAAGCTCGACACGCTGAAGCACCTCGGCATCCACGAGGCGCTCGAGCTCGTCGAGGTGGAGCAGGGCGCCGCCGCGGTCGGCGGGAGCGCCCGCACCCTCGACCTGCGCCGGCGGACGAACGCGATCCAGGTGGCCGTGGTGCGCGACGGCGTGCCGATCTACCGCCGCGACCAGACGTTCCGCTACCAGGTCGGCGACACCGCGGTGCTGGTCGGGGACCGGGAAGCGCTCGATACGGCGGCACTCCTCTTTCGGGGCCCCGCTCCGCCCGCGCCGTAGCACCGTCGAGCGCGGTAGCACCGGCAGGCGCCGTGGCACGGGTGCCAGAAGGAACGGCCTACCCCCGCCGGTCCTCCAGCTCCTCGAGGGTGCGGGGCCAGTCACGGCCGAGCAGGCGCGAGAGCGAACGGTCGGCGAGCAGCCGGCCGCCGGTCTGGCACGCGGCGCAGTAGTTCGACTCGTTGCTCGCGTAGACGATGCGCTGCACGGGCGAACCGCAGGCGGGGCACGGCTTGCGGTAGCGACCGTGGACGGCCATCGCCGGATGGAACGCCGTGACCTTCTCGGGGAACCGGTCGCCCGCCTCCCGGCGCAGCCGCTCGACCCAAGCGCGGAGGGTCGCCTGCGTCGCTTCGTGGAGCCGCGCGATCTCGTCGTCCGTCATCCGGCTCGTCAGCTTCAGGGGCGAGAGCCGCGCCGCGTGCAGGATCTCGTCGGAGTAGGCGTTGCCGATCCCGGAGAACAGCCGCGGATCGGTGAGGCTGCGCTTCACCGTGTGGTTCTCGCGGGTCAGCGCCTCCGCGAACGCCGCGCGGTCCGCGGCGAGGACGTCGATGCCGCCCCGGTCGTGCGCGCCGAGCGCCGCCTCGCCCTCGACGAGGTGCAGCGACGCGCGCTTGATGGAGCCGGCCTCGGTGAGGAGCAGCGTGCCGGTCGGGAAGTCGAACGCGGCCAGCCCGAGCTTGCGGGGGACGGGCGCGCCGCGGTCCCGCCAGCGCAGCCGACCGGCAATCATGAGATGGATGACGAGGAACAGCCCGCCCGCGAGCGCGAGAACGATGCGCTTGCCCAGGCGGCGGACGGCCCGGACCGTCGTTCCCTCCGCGGCGTCGAGCGACGGCGTCACGGAGCGCAGGACGAAGGGGCGCAGCACCCGGATGCGGGTCAGCTCCTGCCCGACGACGCGCCGCTCGAGACACGCCACGTAGACCTCGACGTCCGGCAACTCGGGCACGAGCGCCAGTGTATGATGGCTCCCCCTCGCCGATGGAGTACCAGATCCGCCAGTACGATCTCGAGCAGGGCGCGCTCGAGATCGAGTACATGGAGGAGTACTTCGGCGAGTTCCCGCGCCGCAAGACCGCCACCGAGGTGGTGGGCCGCCTGGCGAGCCGCGACCACCAGATCCTGATGGCCGAGGCGCCGCTGCCGGAGGATCCGTCCGCCGTGGTGCCGGTCTCCTACAAGGTCTCCCACGAGCTGCGCCTCGACGAGAGCGAGGCGAAGCTGGCCGATCTCGTGACCCGCCTGCACGGGACGGTCGACTTCGCGGGCCGCAAGGTGCTCTACAGCTGGATCGGCGCCACGCGGCGCGACTGGCGCGGCCAGGGGTTCTTCCGCGCCCTGACCGAGGAGCAGGAGGCGTGGGCCCACGACAACGGCTTCGACGAGATCGTCGTCAAGACCAAGAACCGCTTCTACGACATGCGCGGCACGCTCGACACGCTGCAGTTTGACGTCGTCAAGTTCGAGCCGCACGCCGCCGACAACCGCGAATCGAAGGTCTACCTCAGCAAGAAGCTGGGCCTGGAGGTCCTGAACCGCCACCGCAGCAAGCGCTCCGTCGTCCGCAGCCCCGGCTGATCC
>JAPOYG010000105.1 GCA_026706755.1 Acidobacteriota bacterium | reverse complement strand
AGCACATGACTGAAAATCATGGTGTCGCCAGTTCGATTCTGGCCCTCGGCACCACTCTCTCAAGGAAAAATGGCACTTTTCGCCTTGCCGCCCTTCCGTGCTGACACCCTAACTGACACCCTAACTCGCACGAGCCGGTCACGCCACCCGACCCGCCAAGGCGTTGGCAACGTTGCTGGCTCGGTTCGGGCGAAGTCGGAGCACGGATGCGACGGAGGTCGCGCTGGGGCGAGCCGCCAGCATGTCTGATTGGCTGCTCCGGATCTGGAGAACGTCGACGGCGCGGTCGCCGCGCGCGGCGGCGGGTGGTTTCGTTATGGGAGCCGTCGCTACCGCGCTGGTACTCGACGTCTGGTGGAACGAAGAGCGTCACCTGCGGAGCGCACAGCGCGACTCGCTCGAAGTGGAGCTCGACCGGACGGAACACGAGCGCGACTCGCTTCAAGCGGAGCTTGACCGGACGGCACGGGACGGCGACCCGCTCCTCCAGAAACTGTCACCAAGGGGACCGGAGCAACTGAACGTTCTGATCTTCAACGCGATCCGCGACACCCCGGTTCGGCCGAGAATCGACAGCGAGTTCTACTGGACGGTGAACCAGCTCAAGCGAGTGCTGAACGACTGCTCGCTGGACGCGCGGGAGTACTGGATAGGGCGATACCCGGAGCAGAGGACCCAGGTGTACTTCCAGGGCGTACGAGCTGAGGAGGCAGCGACGGAGATCGCCGACCTGTTGCCGGGGAACCAGGACGTAGACAGTTTGGCGAATACTGACCTATGGGGGATCCACGCCGACCGAGACGTCGTCGTCCTGCTCGGGCGCGACGCGTGGCGCATTAGGGAGGAACTGATGGACGCGGAGAACCGGCCGTGCCCGCGTCTGGTCGGGCAGCCGGCAACCGGCTGAGATCGATTCGGCCCACCCTCAACGACTCAGGATCGCGTCCATCCTGGCGGCCGCCTCACGCCGGAGCGCCGGTACGACATGCGCGTAGGTGTTCAGCGTCAGGCTGACTTGGGCGTGGCCCAATGTCTCCATGATTGTCCTGACGTCGACCCCCTGCGCCAGCAAGAGGGTCGCCGCCGTGTGCCGCAGATCGTGATAGCGGATGTCCGGGAGGCCGGCCGCGCAGAGCATACCCTTGAAGGTGGCGTGAAGGCTGTGCGTGCCGACCGCTGTCCCGATCCCGGTGGTGAAGACCAGCCCGGTGTCTTGCCAACGAGCGCCGGCCGCCAGCCGCTCCTCGAGTTGCCGGCTCCGGTGCGCGCGTAGCGCCGACGCCACAAGGTCGGGCAGCGTGATCGTCCGACGGCTGCGCGCTGTCTTCGGCTCCGCGAGGCGCACCGTGGTCTGCACAGGCTTCAACCGCC
This sequence comes from Acidobacteriota bacterium, assembly GCA_026706755.1. Lineage (GTDB taxonomy): Bacteria > Acidobacteriota > Vicinamibacteria > Vicinamibacterales > UBA8438 > JAGWAJ01. Next base: position 13,914 of record JAPOYG010000105.1, on the reverse strand, counting down.
GCTGCACTTCCTCAATGCCGGCCGCGAGCCGACGCCGCGCCTCGTCGTCGGTCGCGGCCTTCAGTTGGGCGCGCAACCTCGCCCGCTCAGCTAGCAGCGGCTTTCGCGCGACGGTGTCACCTCCCGCCCGCTCCAAGGTGTGACGCACGGACAGGACGCCCGCCGTCAGGTCCACATCGTCCCACCGAAGCGCGAGGGCCTCGCCGCGACGCAGCCCGAGTCCCACCGCGACCGTGATCAGAGCCTCCAGCCGGTGGCCGGCGACTGCCGCCAGGAGCTGCTTCGCTTCGTCCGGCGTAAGGGGCTTGATCTCCCGGGCCTTGTGCTGCGGAGCCGGCGTCAGCGCTGCCGCGTTTCGCGACACCAACTCCCACCGGAGAGCCTGATTCAGCGCCGCCCGCAGAACGGATCGCGAGTACTGGATGGTGCGCAACCCGATGCCCTGCAAGCGGCAACTGTGAAGCCAGGTCGCGACGTCGCGCGGCCCGAGCTTCGAGAGCCGTACCCGCCCGAGGCCCGGCACCAGGTGCCGGCGAACGGTCTGCTCGTAGCTGATGTAGGTGTGCGGGCGAAGTTCGTCGCGGCGCAACTCGAGCCACCGACGCAGGTACGCCTCGACCGTCTCCTGCTCGGGCAGGGGCGGGAGGTCGTGCGCGACCCGCTGCATCGTCTCGCGCAGCTTGTCCTGGACCTCGCGACGGGTCCGGCCGTAGACGGCCTTGCGGCGACGCTTGCCGTCCTGCCACCCGAGATCGACGCGGGCCATCCAGCGGCCGTCCGCGCGCTTCGTGATGCTGCCCTCGCCCCGTCCACGCCGCGTGGCCATGTGGGAACCCCTCCTCCAGCTTTCGGCCCTCCGACCAACTCGGACTGACAGCATAAAACGCTATGGACAACGGTGTCCACTACTGTTACCGTGACGCGCTGGGCGTCACATGAACAGACGGGTACCGCGCGACTGGCTGGTGCGGCCCATGCCGATTCGATGGCGGCGCGGCCCGGCGTGGGTCGACGGCGACAACATCGTGATGGATCTCCGGCGCTCGACCGATTACCAGCCCCTCGCCGAGCCGCACGTCGGCGTCGAGCTGTCTCGCGTCCGAACGCCGGAGGACGCAACAGCGTTTGTCCAGCGCTTTGGGATGCTCCGCGCGACGCGCGAGGATCGACGAGTCGTGCAGATGCGAGCCCCAGAGGATGGGTGGGCACCGCTCCGCGAGGGGTTCGTCGACTTCGAGGCCGCCGCGCTGGACCTGCACGGCATCCTGGAAGACGCGCTGCTCGTTCAAGCGGCTGCCGGCGGTGGCGCGGAGGCGATATGCGAGTTGCGGGAGCGGTTCGTCATCCCGGAGGACCGCGAGGTCACGGTCCGCGGCGCCGGCGATCTCGTGGTCGCCCGGGCCGGCGACGTCCTCTCGGCCGAAGACCGGCTGGTCGACGCGGACGACCGAAGCGTGGTTCTCCGCGCCAGCCACGACACGGCCGGCCGGTTGAACGACGGATGGGCGCTCGACGAGGCCACCCCGTACGTCTTCGACCGCGCGTTCGCGGGCGAACACGGCGTGACGCCCGGGACCTGGCGGCTGGGGTTGGCGCCGCGCAACCTCGTCGGCGTCGCCTACCTGAGCGTGGCGCTGGCGCTGGCGGATCGGCAACCGATTGCCATCTGCGAAGACAGGACGTGTCGGCGGGCGTTCTTCGTGACGGACGGGCGGCAACGGTTCTGCACGTCGACCTGTGCCAACCGGACGCGTTATCGACGCTTCCGGGCCAAGCAGAAGGAGCGATGAGATAGAAGCGCTGCGAGGAAACGCAGTGAGAGCAGTATCAGCAAGCGGAGCGATGGGTGCCGGATGGCGAGTGCCGATCGCGGAGGGGCGGCAAGCCGAGCCCCGCGAGGGAGGCGCCGGTCCCGACGCAAGGAGACCCGTCGGAGCGTTCCTGACCCGCTGGCTCGGAGGACGGCGGGGTCGCATCCGGCCGCGCACGCACGAGAAGCTCCGCCCAGCTCTTGCGGACGTACATCATGTCCGACCTGGGTCGCGTTCGGCTCGCGTCGCTCGACGTCCGCACGTGTCTTGTCGAGGCTCACGTCGGTTCTCGGCACCATCCAGTACGCGATGTCGTGCTGCGCGACGCCCAACCACCCGAGAGCCGAGGGTAGCGCGGGGAGGCGGACCATCACCCTGCCGAGCATCGTCGTCACGGCGCTACACGCCCCGCCGCAGGCGCCAGATCGAGGGACGCCTCGCGGCTGACCCGGGCTGCCAGGACCCGGGTTCGTGTTCACGACGGCGAGCAGCGCGGCGCTCGACGAGCGCAACCTGACCAGCGCTTCAGCGATCGGCGGGCCGGCCGAAGCGATCCGCACGGCGAAGGGCCGTACCTGCTACCCGAGACGACGGCGGGCGGCTACGACACGGAACCGCCCGGCCGCCCGCGGCCGGACTGGGAGCCGGCCGGCTGGCGCCGATCCGCCGATGGCGCTCGTGACGCTCCGCCAGCACGTCGAGACTTCGGTGCTCGCGTGTTTCGGCGTGCCGGCCCCGCTCGGGCCGATGGGCGTCAACGCCGGGACCGCCCAGCGAGAAGCGTTGCGACGGTTCTGGACGCTCATGTCAACGCTCATCCGAAAGCGCGTCAATCTAAAGGGATCGTCGACCCCAACATCTTGGGGTGCGCGATTCGGCATCGACAGACAAGAGCCAGTCCGGATGAGCGTGCGCGGAGCCGTCGTCAAGGCCGTCAGCCCCGCGAAGCGGGGGCCGAGCGTCGCGAGGAGCCTTGACGACGGCGAGCACACGCGCACGCTGGTGGCCTGACGATGCCCGCCTGATGCCCCAACATCTTGTGGTCGACCCGAAGTCAGATTCGTTCGATCTACAAGAGCGCCAACACTCACGGTGCAGCCGCTCGCCGACGTTGTATCGGAAGAACTCGAGCGCCCCCGCGGCGCTCACCATCGGTAGGTCGGCGGGCGTGGCGGACGTGGCCGGCCGGACTCGGGCCGTGAAGGCGCCCACGGACGCGGGCGTCGACCGGGCCGAAGCGATGCGCCGGGTAGGATGGGATTGACCCATGCGCCCGGCAAACACCGAGTGCCGCTGTCCACGGTGCGGAGCCGACGTGCATGGCCCCGCCGGGACGGTCTGCGGGCTGTGCCACCTGGCCGGCGTCGATGCGCTGGGACCGGCGCACAACCGGCAAGGGAACCGATACCGGCGGCTCGCAGGGGCCGGACTGTGCGCCGTCTGCGGGCAGCGTCCGGCCCTGGCGGGCGCCGCCGGTGCGCCGTGTGCGCCCGAGCGGCCCGGCAACGACAACGGCGCCGGTACTTCATTCTCCGGATCGCCTATCGATGCGTCGACTGCACGGTCCCCGTCGAGCGCTGGCAGCCGCGGTGCGACGCGTGCAGGGAAGCGACCCGAGCGGCGAACCGGGAAACGCAACGCCGCTCACGGGCTCGCCGGCGAGCGGCGAAGCGGCCCGCCGAGCGCCCGGCGGTCCGGTCGGCGGTCCGGGGCGGTGTCGACGCCGGGCTGCTGACCCGCTGCGCCGTACATCTGCCGGGGCGCCCCAAAGTGGAGCGCCGCGCAGATTGAAGCGCTGCGGCTCGTCGAGTGCCAGCATCTCCGCGATCTGACGTGCCCCTACATCGAGGCGGATGAGATGTGGACGTTCGTCGCGAAGAAGGAGCGCCAGCTCAGGGGCCGCGAGACGACCGACCCCAGGTTGGGCGACCAGTACCTCTTCATCGCGCTCGACCCGCGGACGAAGCTGATCGCCGCGCACGAGGTCGGGAAGCGGGACTACCCGACGACGGAGCGATTCCTGCGGAAGCTCCGCGACCGGCTGGCCAGCCCGTTCGAGCTGCAGTTCTACACGGACGGATTCCTCAAGTACCCCGCGGCGATCACGCGGGTCTTCGCCGACCTGATCGACCACGCGCAGGTCATCGCGCCGAAGCGCGATCCGGACGAGATGCGGGAGTACGGCGAGGGGCTGAAGGGGAAGAAGCTGCGGATCGTGAAGTGGCTCGGATTGCCCGACGACGAGAAGATCGGGACGTCCTACGTCGAGCGCGCGAACGGGACCGTCCGCCAACAGATGCGGCGGTTCACGCGGAAGACCCAGGGATTCTCGAAGAAGCATCGGGGGACCAGGCGATCGCGAGTACGAGCGCGTCGAGGCTGGCCTGAACCGCGCTGCGCGGGTCGTGGTTGAAGGTCAGCTCCGTCTTGCCATTCGTCATCCAGCGACTCTACCCGCAGTTCCGGTCGGGACCGCAATTGATTCTGTGCCGGCGCACATCCCGGCTCTCACCGTCACCTCGTACGGAGGCCACGTCGTACGACCGTAGGACTCCTTCAATGTTACCGTGTAGCGTCCAGGGCGGCGCTCGACAATAACCCGCGAGTCGCTCTCGTAGTCGCAGCTCGCGGGAGCCTCATCCAGGTACGCGCGTAACGTCCCCTCGTACTGCCCGTCGACCCGAATCTCGATCGCCTTCCAGCCGCGGCTGGCATCTGTCCAGAACAGGAGTTTCCCGGTCCGAGGCTGCTGTGGCTGGGAAGAGCCGGTTCCGCCACAGGCGGCGCTGCAGACTTCCTCGATCGAGAATCGACCTCGGAGGAGATTCGCAGCGAGTTCTCGGCACTGCTCTTCGGCCTGCGCGTGCCCCGCGGTTTCGCAACTCGCAAGCATGCCGGCATGCGTACCGGTTGTGGTCCGCTCCATGCCCGGTCCACGCGCGATTCACGTCGCCGCAACGGCGCGAGTCTTCTTCGACCGTCTCGGTCGGCTCGCTCGGCAACGCTGTGTCGCACGCCACCGCCACGCAGAACAGAGCGGCGGCTACGACGAGGCTCCGAATCATCGTTGCCCCTCCCGCATCAGGAGCCGGTCGAGCCGCGCGAGGACATCCTGGCGCACCATGCGGCGGTCGACCTCGGCCGGGAGTTCAGCGTCCACGCTGCTGCCCCGCCTTCTCGGAAGCCGCCGCGCGCGCTCTGTACTCGACCTCGTCCAGGAAGTGGTGCAGCTCGGCTGGCCCGACCGTGTTCGGGTTGAGCCGCCTTTCCCCCGGGATCGTCGCAATCCGGTACGTCCCACAGCCCTTGCAGCGGTGAACCTCGCCGAGGTAGTGGTCCTCGGCGGGACTGAACGTGACAGTCACCCAATCGCGGTCGCCGTTCCTGCACGCCCAGGGGTGCGTCGACGCCTCCTCGACCTTCCCGGGGACCGGGTCGAACAGACGCTCTGTGCAATCCGTGTAGCCGCCGAACCGATCCTCGAAACGCAGGTTGAGGATGTAGTACCCGTCGAGTTCCTTGTGCACGATCCAGTCGAAGTACAGCCAATCGCCGTCGTCCCCGTAAGCGTCGTACCGCGAGAGGTTCGCGATCTCGAAGTGGTAGTCGCCGCCCCCGGGCGGGGGGTCGTCGTTGCCTGCGTCGATGCACTGGATCATGAGGCCCTTCCGCCCCAGCGAGAACTGCGTGACTCCCCCGTGGCAGATCGAACCCGCGGCGGGGAAGAACCGTTGAGCCTCCGCAGTCCGCGACACCGACCCGACGCAGTTGTAGCGGCGGCTATCGGCGATGCCGTGGTAGCCCCAGCAGGAGATCCACATGCTCGCGGGGTCGAGTGGGGTCTGAGCCTCCGCGGCGGCGGCCGGGGCCAGGGTGCAGATCGCGGTCAGAAGTATTCCGATTCTATGCATCCATCTCTCCTCTCTCATGGGCGCCGCTGTTGTGTCCCTCCAGGAGACGGTCGAGGCGCGCGGTGAGGTCCCCGTGCATCGCGTCGAACTTCGCGTCGAGCTAGTCGAGCTTCCGCTCGACACGGTCGAGGCGGATCTCGACACGGTCGAGGCGATCCACGATCGCGCGCTGGCCATCGGCCACAGCCCGCATCGCGCCACCGTGCGACTCCAGGACCGCGAGCACGTCGTCGATCCGGTCGCCCTTGTACGAGATCGTCGGCACCGTCATTTCAACCCTCGCTCCAGGCCCTTGATGACCTTCTTGTAGCTTTCCAGGACCTCCCGCTGGCCCACGAGCGAAGCGTTGATCGACTTCTCGATGGACTCGGTCGAGACCTCGAGCGCCTGCTTCACCGCCTCGATCACCGTCGTGACCCGAGCGTCCGCCCGCCTGGACCGGAAGCGGCCGAAGAAGGGTTCTAACGAGGAATGGACGCACCCGCATGACCCCGACGCGAAGATCGCGAAGATGAAGGACGGCCGGACGCGCATGGCGTACACGGCCGAGCACGCGGTCGACCTGGAGACGGGCGCGGTCGTCGGCGTCACCGTGCAGGATGCGAGCGCGGGCGACACGACGACGATGGTCGAGACGCTGGTCACGGCGGCGGAGCAGGTCGAAGCGGTGTTGCCCGCCGGCGGAGGCGTGGCCGAGGTGGTCGCGGACAAGGGCTACCACAGCAACGAGACGATGGTCGCGCTGTCCGACCTGGGGCTGGGCAGCTACGTGTCGGAGCCGGACCGTGGCCGGCGACGCTGGCGCGGCCAACACGCCGCCCGTGACGCCGTGTATGCGAACCGGCGGCGGATCCGGAGGCCCCGCGGTCGGCGGCTGCTGCGCCAGCGCGGCGAACGCCTCGAACGACCCAACGCCCATCTCTAAGAGACCGGCGGCATGCGCCGGGTACATCTGCGGGGGTACACGAACCTCCGGAAGCGACTCCTGGTACACGTCTGCGGCTTCAATCTCGGCCTGGTCATTCGCCGCCTGACGGGTGTCGGCACGCCGCGGAGCCTCCAAGGCCGCGCCCGCGCCCTCTTCTACGCCTCGAAACTCGTCCTGAGCCGCTTCTGGCGACTCGTAGCGCCCTCTGAGGCCCTCGTGACGCCCCGGCCGCCGGATCCGTCGCCGATCGGTGCTACGGGCTTGAGTCATCTGCACCTTCCCCTTGTGCTACGGGGAAGGCCTTCGGCCACGGCCTGCTAGTGTCCCGTCCCCGTGGTTCGTGACATATGTCGTGAAGCAGATGCGTCAAGCACAACCGGCAGTTCGGGCTCGGACACTTCGGTCGCTTGCTTCGGGGACGGGACACTAGGGTGGAGCTGAGAGCGCCGCATGTACGGTCGCAGGGGCCGAAGGCGGGTTCGGGGGGGCGAGCTGTTGCACACGATGAGTTGTAGCGCGACGACCGAGGCCACCAGCGCGAAGAGAAATCCGCGGAGGAAGGCTCGGTCTCGGTTGAGCAGTGCCGCGAGGAGGGCCACGCACGCACCCAGGCAGGCCAGGAACGGCCTCCAAGAGACTCCCCTTGGACAGGCGGCATGATGGCCAGCGCCGAGTCGTACAAGGCGTACAGAGTGAATACGCCGGCCAGCCACGCGAAGCCAATACGGAGGCGCGGTGGTCGGATCTGAGCCATCCGCAGCGCTCCGCGACCGCCTGGCCAACCCGTTCGAGCTGCAATTTCTACGCGGACGGGTTCCTCGAGTACCCCGAGGCGATCCGCATCGTCTTCGCCGACCTGACACAGGATTGCGTCCGTGCCGGGAGTTTCAGAACCGTCTCGGAACTGGTCGACGAGATCACGGCCTACCTCGTGCATCGGAACGAGAACCCGAAGCCGTACCAGTGGAAGGCGGACGGCGCGGAGACGCTGGCCAAGATCCACCGGGCTCGAGAGGCTCTTGCAGAGGCCAGCTCCGTTATGTAAATGCATTGTCAGGCAGGACACTAGCGACCGGCTGCTCTCTCCAGTTCGACGGCGTTCGCGAGGTCCTGCAGGGCTTCGGCGTCCAGGTCCAACCCGGCGCCCGAGACATCCGACCAGCTCCGCGGTGGCGTGTAGGCAGTCAGGCTGGGCTGCTTCTCGAAAACCCAGGTCACGTCCTGGCCAGCCCCGACGCGGACCTCGGTGCAGGGGTCCCCAGACCGCTCCAGCATGCGGTAGTAACCATCGGTTCCGGTATTTCCCCAGTCCGTTCCAACCAGCTCGTTGACGATCAGATTCTCCCCGCAGTACACGATGAAGCTGTCGGACGATCCATGGAAACCCGACTTAATTCGGACGCGAACGGCGTCCGCAGGCTTCGCGAAGTAGTCTGGCCCGACACCGCCGATGGTCCACAATCGACCGGGGACCTCAGTGGTATCGGCGCAGTTGATCTGGACGCCCTTCCGGTCCAGCGAGAACTGCTTGACGCTGCCGGTGCAGGATTGCCCGGCGGTGGGGAAGAAGCGATCCGCCTCGGCGGTTCGAGCCACGGAGCCGACGCAGTTGTACTGGCGTCCGTCCGTCACGTTGTATCCCCAGCAGGAGATCCACATGCTCGCGGGGTCGAGCGGGGTCTGAGCCTCTGTGGCGGCCGGAATCGACAGGAGCACGACCAGCGCGGCGCCGATCATCCCGACCGATGGCGCGAGCAGGTCGCGCATGTAGACACCCCGGACGACGTGTTCCTCGAAGAAGAAACGATAGGTCGACCAGCGTTCGAGCGAATCGGTAGAACCTTGGCGTCTGTTCGCCATGCGTGGGGCCTCCTTCAGAAGTTCCCCGCGCCGCTTCCGATTCGACGCCGCGGCCCCGGCCAGGGTCGCGGCGTTTCCTCGTACGGCGCTTTTTGTTGCCGACGATTCGATCTCATCAAGCGGGCTGACCTCGGCCACCTGAGCGTCGAGCTTTCGGATCCGGCTGTCGACTTCTGCGAGCAGTTCCGTGTCCGGCTCTTCTGCCACATCACCGCGAACTGGCGTGGCACGCCGCTGACGACCTACGAGACCATCGTCGAACCAACCGCGTTCGGGTTGAGCGACCTGCGCTCCGGGATCGCCAGCCTGCGGTACGTTCCGCAGCCCTTGCAGCGATGGGGAGGAACTCCCCCTTCGCTGGCTCGGCGTAAACGTGACGGTGGACCACTGCCAGTCAGACGCTTGACATGCGAACGGATACGCTGACGAGTCCTGCTGCTCGCCGGCCTCTGGCGTGAAGAAGTACTCGTGGCAATCCGCGTAGACGCTCCCCGATTGGAAGGATGTCGCCCTCGAACGCTTTGAGCGCGATCCAGTCGAAGTAGAGCCAGTCCCCGGCGTCGCTGGTACGAGTCGTACGGCCGGAGGTTCCTGATGTCGTAGTCGTAGTCGCCGGAGGGCGGGTCGACATCGGGGTTCTCCTCGGGGGAAGAGTGCCCTTCGGAGTTCCCTTCGCAGATGAGTTCGACTCCCTTTCTCCCCAGCGAGAACTGCCGGATGGTGCCGCGACAAGATGTCCCACGGCGGGTAAGAACCGCTGCGCCTCGGCGGTGCGCGCCACGGAGCCGGCGCAGTTGTACCACGCTCTGGCGTAGGTACCGTTGCCCCAGCAGGACCACATGCTGGACGGATCGGTGGGAACTTTCTGGGCCGCGGCTGGGTGCTGCAGGAACACGCCGAGGGCCGCGGTCGTGGCGGCGAACAGAATTCGGTTCATCTTCCATTCTCCGTTGCGGACGGCCCTGACTTACCTCGAACGCAGGCGGGTCAGATCCAGCGGGCGCCCGCTGGAGGCGCTGACCGTGAACCAGCCGGGCATCGAGCATCCGACCCAGACTTGGAAGGTGCCAGGCTGGTCGGAGAGCTGCAGATGGACCCCGCGCGACATTCCCTTGGAGGAACCTCGGGAGAACAGCTCGCCGGCCTCCGCGCCGTCACCTTGCTTCGCGAGCCAGACGGACCATAGTCCCCCAACCGCCCGGGTCCCCCTGTAGTCCAGGTTGATCCGGATGTCGCGCGGGATGATGTCCGAAAGCCGGCCTTCCGGCACAGTGAACCGATACCGGTTCCACGTCCCGATGCGACAGTACGCGGTCTCGCTGAAGTCAGGGAATGGGACGTGCTGTGCGGCCACGTCGGCGGCTAGGACCGTCACGAGCAAACTCGCTGCACCAAGAGCGCTTTTCATAGCTCCGTTCCCTCCAGAATCCGGTCAAGCCGCCGGAGGACTTCCTGGCCCACGGTCGACCTTCTGGTCGCACCGCGTGACGGCAAGCAGACGACGAGCCCGCCCTCCTTCTCGGCGTAGTTCCCATCGCCGCCGATTCCCTGGCCGCAGGCGTCGCGCTTCTTCCCCCCGTTCGTGCCGCGGCTCTTGTCAGTAAGGGCTCTCCGCATGTCGGAGACTTGGGACTTCCAGGCGGGCTTCAGGACCTCCGCAGCGCTGGCGACGAGGCTCACCACAACATCCAGTCGATTGTCCTCGAACGCGCAGGTTCCCGAGCCGTCCTCGATCACGATCTGGTCGCCCTCCCTCACGCCATCGACGGAGAGCCCGCTGTCGTCATTGCCGCTGATCTCAGCCCAGAACGAAACTGAATCGCCCGGCTGAAGGTCAGGGACCACGATCAGGTCCAGGCCGGTCGGTCGGGACAGTGGCGTCGGGCACGGGCTCCTCCTCGTTTCCCTATAAGCTCTCGACCCGCCTGCGGAGCGCGGTTGAGACGCGCGCCTGGTACGACGTCGCGGGCGTGGGATCCTCATGGGGTTTCCGGTGAGGGGGTCGCGGCCTCGCCTGGGGGCGCGGGTCTTGACCGCGAGCGTGACAACTCCGGAGATCCGAGCGCTGCCGGTCTCTGCGAGGTCGCGGATGCAGACGAAGCCGCCCTCCACGGCGACACGCCCCTGTCCGGCGGCCGGCGCAGCGAGAAGCCCGACCGCCGAAGCGCACGCGACGCCAAGTGGGCCACCCGATTCGGGGCACAGACCGCGACCCGCCTTCGCGTTACCTTGCACGGGTCGGGCCGAACCTGGCGACCACGCAGACAGCCTACCACAGCGCTCATGTACTTGGAATGTTGACTAGCTGCAAGAAAGTGTTCTTTTCGTGTAGTATGGTTGGCGCTTCCGATTGAGCACTGATGGTCGGCGCGCACCTCCCGCGTTCTCTGAAACTGAACGCGGACCCGACGCCTCGACCAGATGCCCGACGGCCGCAGCGAGCGCGCGGATCCCAGTGGAGGCGGGCCCTTGAAGACGAGCGGCGAGGGGGATTCCGAAATCCGGGTGCTGCGCGAGCGCATCTCCAGTCTCAGCGCGGCCGTGCTGCGCATCAGCGCGAGCTTGGAGGTCGGCGCCGTCCTGCGCGAGACCGTCGACAGCGCCCGCGCCATGACCGGCGCCCGCTACGGCGTGATCACCTCCCTCGACGAGGCTGGGCAGCCGCAGGAGTTCGTCACCTCCGGACTCACCGCCGACGAGCAGCGGCAGATGATGGCGTGGCCGTACGCGATGCGTCTTTTCGAGCATCTGCGCGACCTTCCGGGACCGCTCCGAGTGCCGGACCTGCAGGCCTACCTTCGCTCGCTCGGCTTCTCCACGGACCTGGTGCTGTCGAAGACGGCCCTGCAGGCGACCCCGATGCGCCACCGGGGCCTACACGTCGGGAACTTCTTCCTCGCCGAGAAGGAGGGCGGGCGGGGGTTCACGGCCGACGACGAGGACCTGCTGGTGTTGTTCGCCGCGCAAGCGGCCAACGCGATCACCAACGCCCGCGCGCACCGCGACGAGCAGCAGGCGCGGGCCGATCTCGAGGCCCTGGTGGAGACCTCCCCGGTCGGGGTAGCGGTCTTCGACGCCGCGACCGGCCGTCCCGTGTCGTTCAACCGAGAGGCCCGGCGGCTTGCCGGCAGATTGAGCATACCCGGCTCTGCGCCGGAGCAACTGCTGGACGCGCTCACGTGCCGGTTCTCCGACGGGCGCGAGGTCGAGCTGGCGGAGTTTCCGATGACACGGGTGATCAGCGGCGCCGAGACGGTGCGCGCCGAGCAGGTCGTGCTGTCGGTCCCCGACGGCCGGAGCGTCAGGCTGCTGGTCAACGCCACCCCGATACGGTCAGCCGCCGGCGCCGCCGTGTCGATGGTCGTCACCCTGCAGGACCTGGCGCCGCTTGAGGAGCTGGAGCGGCTGCGGGCCGAGTTCCTGGGGATGGTGAGCCACGAGCTGCGCGCGCCGCTCACCTCCATCAAGGGCTCGACGGCCACCGTGCTGCGCGCCTCGCGGGTCCTCGACCCCGCCGAGGTGCGGCAGTTCTTCCGGATCATCGACACGCAGGCCGACCACATGGACGGCCTCATCGGCGACCTGCTGGATGCGGGGCGCATCGACTCCGGGACGTTGTCGGTCGACCCCGAGCCGGTGGAGGTGGCCGCACTGGTGGACCGGGCCCGGACTACGTTCGTGAGCGGCGGCGGCCGGCAGTCCGTCCGCATCGACCTGCCGCCGGACCTGCCCCTTGTGCTGGCCGACGAGCGGCGCATCGTCGAGGTGCTGAACAACCTGCTCTCCAACGCCTCCCGGCACTCTCCCGAGTCATCCTCGATTCATGTCGGGGCAATGCGGGACGGCGTGCACGTCGCGATCTCGGTCTCAGACGAAGGGCGGGGCGTGCCGCCCGAGCGGCTGCCGCACCTGTTCCGCAAGTATTCCGACGTCGGTGGCGGTGGGGACGACAAGCGGAGCTTCGGCCTCGGTCTCGCCATCTGCAAGGGGCTGGTGGAAGCGCACGGGGGCCGCATCCGGGCCGAGAGCGCCGGGCTCGGGCACGGCACCCGGTTCACGTTCACGATTCCAGTGGCGGACGAGCCCGCGGGAAGAGCGGCGACTCCTGCGCGCCGCCGGACGTCCGGCGGCACGCAGGAGACACGCATCCTCGTCGTGGATGACGACCCGGAGATACTGCGCTACGTCCAGGACGCGCTCTCCGAAGCCGGCTACACGCCGGTCCTGAGCGGCGACGCGGAGGAGCTGGCGGGCCTTGTCGGAAGGCACCGGCCGGCGTTGGTCCTGCTCGACCTGCTGCTGCCCGGGACCGGCGGTATCGAGCTGCTGGAGCGCGTGCCCGAGTTGGCCGACCTTCCCGTCATCTTCATCTCGGCCTACGGACGGGAAGAGACCATCGTCCGGGCGCTGGAGGCCGGTGCGGCGGACTACCTCGTCAAGCCCTTCTCGGCGGCGGAGCTGACGGCGCGGGTGCGGGCGGCCCTGCGCCGGCGGGCCGGGGCCGAACCTTTCGTGCTCGGCGACCTCCAGATCGACTACGAGCGGCGTCTGGTGACCTTGGCCGGCCGTCCACTGGAGCTGACGGCCACCGAGTACGAGCTGCTTCGCGTCCTGTCGGTCAACGCGGGGCGCGTAGTCACCTACGAGGTGCTCCTGCGCCAGGCGTGGGGAGAACGCGGGGGCGACCCGGCGCACGTCCGCACCTTCGTCAAGAAGCTCCGCCGCAAGCTCGGAGACGACGCGGCGAGGCCCGCCTACATCCTCACCGAGCACCGAATGGGATACCGCATGCCCGCGCCGTAGCCCTCCGCATGCTTGATCCGTCGGCCCTTCGCGTGGATCGGCGTGAGCGCGTCGACGCGGTTCGTAAACGGCGCGCGGCGCGCCCGGTCGCGGCTCATCCAGAAGGCCATCGAGCCGCTCGCGCAAAGCGCGGGCACCCTTCTTGCTTACGGCTCGGAACCGTCCTCAATGTGCCGCGCCGGCCCGTGATTGCATCCTCGCCCTTCCATCACAGGCGGAATCACACTTCGGCCCCCGGGTAGTCGCAAGTGACTCCCCCGTCGTTGCCGGACCGATCGGAGTCGCAGCCAGCGGCCGGACCGGCATTTTGCGTCGGGTGTAGTGCCGGGAGCGACCCCCTCAAAACCTGCGGTTTTGCGGCGCAATAGGTGCTGGCGAGTCACACCTATTGCGCCGGGTCGCTCCCGGCGAACTGTTCCTTCCAGGAAGGGGGTCGGCGGCGGTTTCCGCGGGGCGGTTCGCGCCGGCGCTGCGTCCGGCTACCGGGAGGGCGCCTGCGCCGAGTGGTCGCGGGTCGGGTCGAAGCGGTCGATTCTGAGGCGGGCCATCAGCTTCGAGAGGCCCTGGCGGGTGACGCCCAGCTCGCCGGCGGCGCGGGCGA
>JAPOYG010000398.1 GCA_026706755.1 Acidobacteriota bacterium | reverse complement strand
CGGACATCGACCTGTTCGACATGTCGCGCATCGAGGTGCTGCGCGGCCCGCAGGGCACGCTGTTCGGGTCCGGCTCGCTCTCCGGAACGGTCCGCTACATCACCAACCAGCCGGCGATCGGGGTGCGCGAGGGATCGGCCGAGATCGGCTTCGGCTCGCTCGACGGCGGCGGTCTTGGCCACAACGCGAAGTTCGCGGTCAACATCCCGCTCGGTCCGGCCGCCGCGGCGCGCGTCACCGCCTGGAACACCGGGATCGGCGGATTCATGGACGCGGTGCAGCCGGACCTGAGCGTCCACGAGAACGTCAACGGCGGTCGCCGCACCGGCGCGCGGGTGGCCCTGCGCCTCCAGCCGAGCCGCCGGCTGGCCGTCACTCCGCGCGTCATCTACCAGGACGTGTCGATGAACGGCTGGAACCGGATCGACGCATACAACGTGCTGGCCAATCCGTTCACCACCACCCGGCCCGCGGTCACCCTGGGCGAGCGGCAGCTCTTCACGCAGATCGACGAGCCGTACACGGACGAGTTCCTGCTGGGCGACATCACGATCGAGTACGACTTCGGGGCCGCCGCGCTGACCTCGATCACCTCCTTCACCAACCGCGACGTCGAGGTCGTGCGCGACGCCTCGGCGCTGGGCGGCAGCGTCGTCTTCAGCCCGTTCGGCGGCCCCGAGGCCGGCTACACGCTCGACTACCCGCTCGTCGACTCGACCATCGCGCAGGGACTCACCCAGGAAGTGCGGGTGGCGGGCGGCACGGAGCGCGTGGACTGGCTGGCGGGCGCGTTCTACAGCCGCGCCGAGCGTCAGTACGGGCAGAGCGCGTACGCGAAGGACTTCGTTGCCGTCAACGGCAGCGCGGTGTCGGAGTTCCTGCGAGCGGTCACCGGGATCCCGAATCTCGTCTGGTCCGGATCGCGGACGCTGGCCGGCCACCCGGATACGGAGGAGGTCTTCTACTCGGATCTGAACTACGACTTCGAGCAGCTCGCGACGTTCGGGGAGGCGACACTGGCCCTCACGGACCGCTTCCGGCTGACCGGCGGCCTCCGCTGGTACGACTTCGACGAGCGACGCACGCAGGTATTCGACGGGCTGTTCGCCGACCCCCTCGGCAGCGAGGGAACGGTCCGCGCGACGGGGATCGCACCCCGGGTCATCGCCAGCTACGACATGACGCCGGCCACGCAGCTCAACGCGCAGGTCTCGAAGGGCTTCCGGCTCGGCGGCATCAACGACCCGCTGAACACGCCGCTCTGCTCCCCCGCCGATCTCGTGACGTTCGGTGATCGGGCCACCTGGGAGGACGAGGAGCTCTGGAACTACGAGGCCGGCGTGAAGACGACGTTCCTCGGGGGCCGCGGCACGTTCAACGCCTCCGCGTTCTACATGGACATCCGCAACCTGCAGGCGACGGTGACCGCCGGCACCTGCTCGTCCCGCATCATCTTCAACGTCCCCGACGCCCGGAGCGCGGGGCTGGAGCTGGAGCTGGCGGCGCAGCCGACGACCTTCTTCGACTTCGCGCTCTCGGCCAGCATCGCCGACGCGCGGCTGCAGTCGACCGTGACGTCGATCGATGCCGACGGGGCGTCCCGGGTGGTGTCCGGCATCGAGTCCGGCAACCGGCTGCCGACCACGCCCCGGTTCCAGTCTGCCGCCGCCGCCACCTGGCGCTGGCTGGTGGGCGGCGACTGGGTCGGCTACCTCAGCGGGACGTTCCAGCACGTCGGCTCGCGGTTCACGCAGGTCGGCGACCAGGCCGAGGGCTTCGGCACCGTCGACCTCACGGCGCTCACCCCGGCGCTGAGGCCCGGGACCTTCATCGGTGGCCCGCTGACCCGGACCGTCTTCGCCTTCGATCCCGAGCTTCCCGCCTACAACATCCTCAACCTGCGGGTCGGAATCCTCGACGGCCGCTGGGATGTCGCCTTCTTCGTCGACAACGTGACCGACGAGCGGGCGCTGCTGGCCCTCGACCAGGAGCGGGGCACGCTGGCCCGCGTCGGGTACCTCACCAACCCGCCGCGGAGCTACGGCGTCAGCACCCGGATCGACTTCTGATTTTGCGATAATGCAGGCATGTCAGGTCATTCCAAGTGGGCGTCGATCAAGCACAAGAAAGGGGTCGCCGACGCCCGCCGCGGCAAGCTCTTCACGCGCATCATCAAGGAGCTGACCGTGGCCGCGCGCGACGGTGGCGGCGACCCGACCATGAACCCCCGCCTCCGGACCGTCATCGCCGACGCCAAGGCGGCGAACATGCCGGCCGAGAACATCAAGCGCGCCATCCGCCGGGGGACCGGCGAGGAGCCGGGCGTCTCGTACGAGGAGGTGACGTACGAAGCCTACGGGCCCGGCGGCGCCGCCCTGCTCATCCAGTGCCTGACCGACAACACCAACCGCGCCGTCGGTGAGATCCGCCATCTCCTCTCCAAGCACAACGGCAATCTCGGCACGACGAACTCCGTGGCCTGGATGTTCGAGAAGCACGGCCACATCGTCGTCGAGCAGGGGACGGTGGACGAGGAGACGCTCATGACCTCGGCGATCGACGCCGGGGCCGACGACTTCCGCGAGGACGGCGACACGTGGGAGATCGTCTCCAGCCCCGAAGCCTTCGAGGCGGTGCGCGAAGCGGTCACGGCGGCCGGCGCCGAGCCGGTCTCGGCCCAGATCGCCATGCTCCCCCAGAACCTGGTGAAGCTCGAGGGCAAGACGGCCCAGCAGATGATCAAGCTCATGGAAGTGCTGGAGGACCAGGACGACATCCAGCACGTCTGGTCGAACTTCGACATCGAAGCGAAGGAGATCGAGGCCTCGCTGGCGTGAGAATCCTCGGGGTCGACCCGGGATCGAACCGGACCGGGTACGGCTGCATCGAAACCGACGGCAGCCGTCACCGGGTGGTGACGTGCGGGGTGCTCGCCCCCGCGGCGCGGGCCGTCTTCCCGGAGAAGCTGCTGGCCATCCGCGACGGGCTGGCGTCGCTGATCGCCCGGCACCGCCCCGGTGTGGTGGCGATCGAGGACCTCTTCTACGCCCGCAACGCCCGCAGCGCGCTCAAGCTGGGCCACGTGCGGGGCGTCGTCATGCTCGCGGCCTCGGAGGCCGGACTCCCGGTCAGCGAGTTCGCACCCGCGGAGGTGAAGCGCGCCGTCGTCGGCTACGGACGCGCCGACAAGCCGCAGGTGCGTCAGATGGTCATGCTGCTGCTCGGGCTGTCGGAGCCGCCGTCGCCGCTGGACGTGTCCGACGCCCTGGCCGTGGCCGTGTGCCACGCGCACGTTTCGGGATCCGCGGCCGTGCGCCAGGCCGCCGCGGCGGCCGAAGGGGAGCGCAGCGCGGGCGGCGGCACCGCGGCCGGGGCGGGCGGCGCCGTGAAGGGCGCGGGCGGCAAAGCTCGGAGCTGGCGCCGCTACCGGCCCCGGCCGCCCACATGATCGCCCACCTCCGCGGCCGACTCGCCGAGAAGGAGCCCGGCCGCCTGGTCCTCGACGTGGGCGGCGTGGGGTACGAGGTCCACGTCCCGCTGCCGACCTTCTCCGAGGTCGGCGAGCCCGGCGCCAACGTGTCCCTGCGCATCCACACGCACGTGCGCGAGGACACGCTGGCGCTCTTCGGGTTCGCCTCGCGACTCGAGCTCGATCTCTTCGAGCGGCTCATCGGCGTGAACGGCGTCGGCCCGAAGCTGGCCCTGGCCGTGCTGTCCGGCATCGAGCCGCGCGACCTGGTGCAGGCGGTTCGCAGCGGGGAGCACGCGCGGCTGAACGCCGTTCCCGGCGTGGGCCGCAAGACGGCGGAGCGGATCGGCCTGGAGCTCAAGGACAAGCTGCCCGCCGCGGACGGTGCGGGCCCGTCGCAGCCGGGGCCGGACGGTGACCTCCGCGGCGACGTGCTGTCGGCGCTCGTCAACCTCGGCTACCAGCGCCCGGTCGCCGAGCGCGCCGCCGAGGCGGCCCTGCGGGGCGGCCACGGCGGCTTCGAGGCGACCCTGCGGGCCGCCCTGCGCGAGCTGGCCCGCTGATCGATGGGCGTAGAATGTGCGCGCAGCGTTGAACGATGGGCAGCGAACGCATCCTGAGCACCGTGCAGGGGGACGAGGAGGCCCGCTACGAGGAGGGCCTTCGCCCGCGCACCCTCGACGCCTACGTGGGGCAGGACCGCGTGCGCGAGAACCTCCAGGTGTCCGTCGCCGCCGCCCGGCAGCGGGGCGAGGCGCTCGATCACGTGCTGCTGCACGGCCCGCCGGGTCTCGGCAAGACGACGCTGGCCTACGTGATCGGGCACGAGCTCGGCGTGGCGGTGCGCGCCACGGCCGGGCCGGTGATCGAGAAGGCGGGAGACCTGGCCGCGCTTCTGACCCATCTGGGTGCGCGCGAGGTGCTCTTCATCGACGAGATCCATCGCCTGAGCCCGGCCGTCGAGGAGATCCTCTATCCCGCGATGGAGGACTACGAGCTCGACATCCTGATCGGCCAGGGTCCGGGTGCGCGCTCGGTCAAGGTGCCGGTGGAGCGCTTCACCCTCGTGGGCGCGACCACCCGCACCGGTCTCCTCACCTCCCCCCTCCGCGCGCGCTTCGGGATCGCGCATCGGCTCGACTTCTACACCGAGGCCGACCTCGTCCGGATCGTCGGGCGGTCGGCGCGCATTCTGGGAGTGCGGATCGACGACGCGGCCACGGCCGAGATCGCTCGGCGCTCCCGCGGGACGCCGCGCGTCGCCAACCGGCTCCTGCGCCGCGTGCGCGACTACGCCGAGGTCCGGGCCGACGGCGTGGTGACCGACGACGTGGCGCGCCGGGCCCTGGACCTCCTCGACGTCGATGCGCGCGGCTTCGACGAGGCGGATCGCCGTCTGCTGCGGACCATCATCGAGAAGTTCGGGGGCGGCCCCGTCGGGCTGGGCACCATCGCGGCGGCCATCAGCGAGGAGAAGGACGCGATCGAGGACATCTACGAGCCCTTCCTGATGCAGATCGGGTTCCTGGACCGGACGCCGCGCGGCCGGGTGGCGACGGCGCGGGCGTACGACTTCTTCGGGCTGCCGGCGCCGGGCACGACGCCGCGCCTTCTCTAGGGGACTGAAGAGCGTGGCGACACGAAACGGCGGTCGGCTGGCCGGCGGGCAGACGGCGCGGCGGGTGAAGGTGGCGTCGCTCGCCACCTATGTTCCGCCGCGGGTGCTCACCAACGCCGATCTCGAGGTCCTGGTCGAGACGACGGACGAGTGGATCCTCAAGCGCACCGGCATCCGCGAGCGCCACGTCGTCGACGAGGGCGTGGCGTCCTCCGACCTCGGAGCGGAGGCGGCGCGCGAGGCCATCGCTGCGGCCGGGCTGACGCCGGCCGACATCGGCTTCATCGTCGTCGCCACGACGACGCCGGACATGTTCTTCCCGAGCACGGCCTGCCTTCTGCAGACCAAGATCGACGCCAGGAACGCCTGGGGGTTCGACCTCGGCGCCGCCTGCTCGGGCTTCACCTACGCGCTCACCACCGGCGCGCAGATGGTGGCGGGCGGCGCCCACGACTACGCGCTCGTGGTCGGCGCCGACGTGATGTCGTCGATCATCGACTACCAGGACCGGGCGACCTGCGTTCTCTTCGGCGACGGGGCGGGGGCGGCGGTCGTGGCGCCGGCCACCGAGGACGGGCTGTGCCTGCTCGATTTCGCGCACGAGATCGACGGCAGCGGCGGGCCGGCGCTCTGCATGCCGGCGGGGGGCAGCCTGCGTCCGGCGAGTCACGAGACCATCGACCAGCGCCTGCACTACGTGCATCAGGACGGGCCGGCGGTGTTCAAGTTCGCGGTGCGCAAGATGGTCGAGATCTGCCGCCGGGTGCTGGACGCGAACGAGATCGGGCCGGACGATATCGACCTCTTCGTCTGCCACCAGGCCAACCGCCGCATCATCCTGAGCGCGGCCGAGCACCTCGGCGTCGATCGCGACCGGATCGTCATCAACATCGACCGCTACGGCAACACGACCGCCGCGACCATTCCGCTCGCCCTGGCCGACGCCCGGGCCGACGGCCGCCTCAAGAAGGGCACGCGCGTGCTGCTGAGCTCCGTGGGCGCCGGCTTCACGGTGGGCGCGGTGCTGCTGCGGTGGGCCTGTTGACGGCGGACGACCTGCGGCTCTCCGACTTCGACTACGACCTTCCCGCCGACCGCATCGCCCGGGAGCCGGTGGCGGAGCGCGACTCGGCGCGCCTGCTCTGCCTCGACCCGCGCAACGGCGCCCGCCGCCACGGTCACGTCCGGGACCTGCCCGAGCTGCTGGCCGCGGGCGACCTGGTGGTGGCGAACGACACCCGCGTCTTCCCGGCGCGGCTCCGCGGCCACCGGGAGCCGAGCGGCGGCGCAGTCGAGTGCCTGCTGCTCGCGCGCCTCGACGAAGAGCGCTGGGATGCGCTCGTGCATCCGGGCCGGAAGCTCCGTCCGGGCACCGCGGCCCGCTTCGACGGGGGAGGCCGCCGCCTGCACCTGGAGGTGCTGGAGCGGCACTTTCACGGGCGCCGGACGATCCGCCTGACCGCCCCCGACGGTACGGACGTCGACAGGGCGATCGACGCGATCGGCGAGGTCCCGATCCCCCCCTACCTCAAGCGCCCCGTCCACGGCGGCGACGGGGAGCGCTACCAGACGGTCTTCGCGGCGGCCCGCGGGTCGGTCGCCGCGCCGACGGCAGGGCTGCACTTCACGCCGCGGCTGATCGAGCGCCTCCGGGAGCGCGGGATGGAGTGGCACCCGATCACGCTGCACGTCGGCTACGGCACGTTCGAGCCGGTGCGGACGGAGTCGGTCGGCGATCACCGGCTGGCCGCGGAGCGCTTCGCCATCCCGGAGCGGACCGCCGCCGCCGTCAACCGCGCGCGCGCCGAAGGGCGCCGCGTGGTCGCCGTCGGCACCACGACCACCCGTGCCCTCGAGGCCGCGGCCCGCGCGGGCGGCGGGGAGGTCCGGTCCGGCCCCGGGTCCACCGACCTCTACATCTACCCCGGGTTCCGCTTCGAGGTGGTGAGCGCCCTGCTCACCAACTTCCACCTGCCGCGCTCGTCGCTGCTGCTGCTCGTCTGCGCCTTCGCCGGCCGGGATCCGATCCTGGCTGCCTATCGGGACGCGGTCGCCCGCGGCTACCGGTTCTACAGCTACGGCGACGCGATGCTGATCCTGCCGGGCGGCCCGCCCGCGGCGGGTGATCCCCTGCCGCGATCCCTGTCATAATTGATCATTCGTGCCGGCGTAGCTCAGTTGGTCAGAGCGAGCGGCTCATATCCGCTAGGTCCGGGGTTCAAGTCCCTGCGCCGGCACCACTGTTCCGTCCGATCCGCGGCCGCGGCACCACCGGCTGCGGCGACGGCCGCCCCCGGACCCGGGACGATCACGGTGACCGGTGCTCACGCCGGCGGCCGGCGGCCGCTCGCCGCGCGCGTCCTGCGGGCCGTCGAGCGGGGCGGGCTGATTCCGCGGGGCGGCCGGGTGCTGGCGGCCCTGTCGGGTGGCCCGGACTCGGTAGCGCTGAGCGCGCTCCTGGCCGACGCCGCCGGCGGCGGCGGCTTCGCCCTGGCGGGGCTCCTCCACGTCAACCACCAGCTCCGGGGGAGCGCCGCGGAGGCCGACGAGGACTTCTGTCGGGGCCTGGCGGCGGCGCTCGATGTCCCGATCCGCGTCGAGCGGGTCGACGTCGCAGGCCTGGCCCGCGCCGACGGCCTGTCGATCGAGCACGCCGGGCACCGCGCCCGGTACGCGGTCTTCGAGCGGGTCGCGGGCGAGGAGCGGGCGGACCGGGTGGCGACGGGCCACACGCAGGACGATCTGGCCGAGACCGTCCTGCTGCGGCTCATCCGCGGCGCGGGCCCGGGCGGCCTCGCCGGCATTCGGCCGCGCGCGGGGCGCATCGTGCGTCCGCTGCTGGGGGTCACGCGGCGGGAGCTTCGCGAGCACCTGGCGGCTCGCGGCCTGGCGTACCGGGAGGACGACTCGAACCGCGACCTGCGGGTGATCCGCAACCGGGTGCGCCACCGGCTGCTGCCGCTGCTGCAGCGGGAGTTCTCGCCCTCCATCGTCGCGGCGCTCGCGCGGGAGGCGGCGATCGCGCGGACCGACGCCGACTGGATCGACGGCGTCGCGAACCAGCGCGCCGCTTCCGTCGTCACGTACAGGGAGGGCGCGGTTGCCGTGGACGTCGCCGCGATCCGTGCGCAACCGCTCGCGGTGGCGCGCCGCATCGCGAGAGCGGCGCTCGAACGCGCCTCCGGGCGAGGCCGCGTGGGGTTCGACCACGTCGAGCGGCTGCTCGACCTGGCGGCGGGGCCGGCATCGGAGCCGGGAGGGGCCGATTTCCCCGGCAGTCGGGCGGAGCGCCGGGGCGCGCACATCGTGCTGCGGCCGGCCGCCGGCCGCGAGGGCCGGCGGCCGGCGGCCGGCGACGGGTTCGAGTACCGGCTCGACGTGCCCGGCGAGGTGGCGGTGCCGGAGGCGGGACTCGCGATCGCGGCCGAGCCGGCCGAGACGACGCCGGCGCCCCTGCGCGCCCGTGGTTCGGTGGTGGCCGTCGCCGCGGCAGGACTGACCCCGCCGCTGACGGTCCGGAGCTGGCGCGCGGGGGACGTCTTCCGGCCGCTGGGTCTCGGCGGGCGGAAGAAGTTGCAGGATTTCTTCGTCGATCGCAAGGTTGCGCGCGGCGCGCGGGGGACGATACCGCTCGTCGCCGACCGCCGCCGCGGTATCGTCTGGGTGGTAGGACACGCTCCGGCGGAGGACTTTCGAGTCACGGGAGGAACCGCAGGCGTGCTAATCTTGCGATCCCGGAAATTGGGAGGACTCGGGTGAATTCGACCCTCAGAAGCTTCGTCTTCTGGATGGTGCTCGTCGTCGTGGTGGTCCTGATCTGGAACTTCTCCACGCGGTTCCAGACCGGCGACAACGCCCTGCCCTTCAGCGAGTTCATTCGCCAGGTGGATTCCGGTCAGGTCGACAGTGTCACCCTGACGGGCAACGAGGTCACCGGAACGACCGCTTCGGGCGAGACCTTCCGCACGTTCGCGCCCCCGCAGTACGAGGGCCTCGTCAACAAGCTGGTCGAGCGGGACGTGGCCGTGACCGCGACGGAGGCCGCCGGGAGCCCCTGGGCGACGCTGCTCTACACCTGGGCGCCGATGCTGCTGATCATCGCGTTCTGGGTCTTCTTCATGCGCCAGGTGCAGACCGGCGGCAACAAGGCCCTCTCCTTCGGCAAGAGCCGCGCCAAGCTCTCCTCCAACTCCCAGAAGAAGGTGACGTTCAAGGACGTCGCCGGGGTGGAGGAGCCGAAGGAGGAGCTGCAGGAGATCATCGAGTTCCTGAAGGAGCCGCAGAAGTTCCAGAAGCTCGGCGGGCGCATCCCGAAGGGGGTCCTGCTGATGGGGCCCCCCGGAACCGGCAAGACGCTGCTGGCGCGGGCCGTGGCCGGCGAGGCCAATGTCCCCTTCTTCTCGATCAGCGGCTCCGACTTCGTGGAGATGTTCGTCGGCGTGGGGGCGTCGCGCGTGCGCGACCTGTTCGAGCAGGGCAAGAAGAACGCGCCCTGCATCATCTTCATCGACGAGATCGACGCCGTGGGGCGCCACCGCGGCGCCGGGCTCGGCGGCGGCCACGACGAGCGCGAGCAGACGCTCAACCAGTTGCTGGTCGAGATGGACGGCTTCGAGTCGAACGAGGGCGTCATCCTGGTCGCGGCGACGAACCGCCCGGACGTTCTCGATCCGGCGCTCCTGCGGCCGGGGCGATTCGACCGGCGCATCGTGGTCAATCGTCCGGACGTGAAGGGCCGGGAGGGCATCCTCGGCGTCCACACCCGCAAGATCCCGCTGTCGGACAACGTCGACGTGCACGTGCTGGCGCGCGGGACCTCCGGCTTCTCGGGCGCCGACCTCGCGAACCTCGTCAACGAGGCCGCGCTCAACGCCGCCCGCTACAACCAGAAGGTCGTGCGGATGCAGGACTTCGAGTTCGCCAAGGACAAGGTCCTGATGGGCTCGGAGCGGCGCTCGATGATCATCAACGACGAGGAGAAGCAGGTCACCGCCGTCCACGAAGCGGGGCACGCGCTGCTGACGGTCCTCCTGCCGCACGCCGACCCGATCCACAAGGTGACCATCATCCCGCGGGGGATGGCGCTCGGGGTCACCCAGCAGTTGCCGGTCGACGACAAGCACAACTACTCGCGCGACTACCTGGACGATCAGATCGCCATCCTGCTCGGCGGCCGGATCGCGGAAGAGCTGACCAACGGCAACGTGACCACCGGCGCCGGCAACGACCTCGACCGGGCCACCGACATGGCCCGCCGCATGGTGTGCGAGTGGGGCATGAGCGACGAGATCGGACCGCTCACCTTCGGCAAGAAGGAGGAGCAGATCTTCCTCGGCCGCGACTTCACGCAGCACCAGGACTACAGCGAGGACACCGCGATTCGGATCGACCAGGAGATCAAGCGCATCGTCACCGGCAACTACGAGCGGGCGCGAACGACGCTCGAGGCCCACGCCTCCGAGCTGAACTGCATCGCCGAGGAGCTGCTCATCCGCGAGGTCCTCGATGCCGATCAGGTGCGCCGCATCGCGAAGGGGCTGCGGATAGAGGAACCCGCGCCGGCGCCCCGCTCCCCGGCGCCGCCGGGCGGTACGGTCTCCGAGCCGGACGACGAGGCGGCTCCGCTGGTGCCCCCGGTCCCGTCGCTCGACAAGGCGGTCCCGCAGGAGTAGGGCTCTCCCCGGCACGACCGCGCGGCGCCGGGTCCCGCGGTCGCCTGCGCGCCGGCCGCCGATCGCGCCGAACACCGCCTTTCGTGCACACGGGCGTCCGTCGCCCCCGCGGCGGCGGGCACCCCACCCCTGCCTCCCGGTCGCCGTCGCGCGGGCGCCGCGCGGCGCGGCCGCGAAAGTCCATGGTCGTTCCACGCCGACGCTACACCCTCTCGCTGCCGGACGGGCGGAGCCTGGAGCTCGGAGCGCGCACGT
Source organism: Acidobacteriota bacterium (assembly GCA_026706755.1). Lineage (GTDB taxonomy): Bacteria > Acidobacteriota > Vicinamibacteria > Vicinamibacterales > UBA8438 > JAGWAJ01. Next base: position 4,326 of record JAPOYG010000398.1, on the reverse strand, counting down.
TGCTGATGGGCATAGTCAACGTCACGCCCGACTCGTTCGCCGACGGGGGCGCCTTCCTCGATCCTTCCCGCGCCGTCGCCGCGGCGGAGGCGCTCGAGGCGGCGGGAGCCGACCTGATCGACGTCGGCGGCGAGTCGACTCGCCCGGGCGCCGAGGCCCTGCCCGCGGACGTGGAGTGCGCGCGCGTCCTCCCCGTGCTGGACGCCCTCGCCCGGCGCGTCCGCGTTCCCGTCTCGATCGACACCTACAAGGCCGAGGTGGCGCGGCGGGCGCTCGATGCGGGTGCGTCGATGGTGAACGACGTCTCCGCGCTACGGTATGATCCCGCCATCGCACGCGTGGCCGCGGGTTCCGGCGCGCCGCTCGTGCTGATGCACAGTCGCGGGCGCTCACGCGCGATGTACCGCGAGGCGCGGTACGCGGACGTCGCGGCGGAGGTGACCCGCGAGCTCGCCTCCGCGGTGCGGGCGGCGACCGCGGCCGGGGTCGCCCGCACGCAGATCGTCGTCGATCCCGGACTGGGCTTCGCGAAGCGGGCGGAGCAGACCCTGGAGCTCCTGGGCCGCCTGCCAGCGCTCGGCGCACTGGACCGTCCGGTGCTCGTGGGGCCGTCCCGGAAATCGTTCCTCAGCCTCGCGCTCGGCGAGCGGCCGCCGTCAGAGCGGGAGTGGGGAACGGCGTCCGCCGTCGCGGCCGCCGTCATCCTCGGCGCGCACATCGTGCGGGTGCACGCGGTCGCGCCGCACGTCGACGTCGTGCGGGTCGCCGATTCCATTCGCGCGCAGGCCGCGTTGCAGTGAACCGCGCAGGCCGCGTTGCAGTGAACAATGCTCGATGCCCTGGCCGGCCTCCTCGGCGGTGTGCGGATCGGCTGGCGCGACGTGCTCGACATCGCCGTCGTCGCGTTCCTGATCTACCAGGTGCTGCGCCTGATGCGGCAGACGCGCGCCGTGCAGATCGCCCTGGGCGGGGCCATCCTGATCGGCGTGTACTTCGGCTCGCAGGTCGCGACGCTCAGGACGGCCAACTGGATCGTCCGGGACATGCTGGGCTACATCGTCTTCGTCGCCATCGTCCTGTTCCAGTCGGACATCCGGCGGGCCCTGTCGAACCTGGGCCGCGCCCGCTTCGTCCGCTACCTGTCGCGGCCGGCGACGGCGGAGGAGACGATCGACGAGGTGGTGACCGCGGCCGGCGCCCTCGCCCGGCGGCGCATCGGGGCGATCATCGTGATCGAGCGGGACATCGGCCTCCGCAACTACATCGAGAGCGGGATCCCGCTCGACTCGGCCGTCACGTACGACCTGCTCATCAGCCTGTTCCAGCCCGACGCGCCGCTCCATGACGGCGCCGTGATCCTGCAGGAGAACCGCATCGCGGCGGCGGCGTGTTTTCTTCCGCTGACGGTCAACCCCCGCCTGACCACCGAGTTCGGCACCCGGCACCGTGCGGCGATCGGCCTGACGGAGGAGTGCGATGCGGTGGCGCTGGTCGTCTCGGAGGAAACGGGCTCGGTCTCGCTCGCCCTCGACGGGCAGCTCGAACGCAGCCTCGACACCGAACGCCTGCGGTCCCGGCTGCTGGTCCTGATGCCGCGCGCGGAGCGGCGCCCGGCCTACCGGCGTGAGCGCCCGGAGTACGAGATGTGACGGTCCGGACCCTGTTTCGCGATCTGCCTCGCAAGCTGCTGGCCCTCGTCCTGGCGGTCGGCCTCTGGTTGAGCGTCGCCTCGGAGCAGGTCGTGGAGCGCCAGCTCGACGTCCCCTTGGGCATCCAGAACGTGCCGGCGGGTCTCGAGCTGGGGGAGGTGCCGGGTACGGTCACGGTGCGCGTGCGCGGCGCGTCGAGCATCGTGAGCCGCCTGGCGCCCGGCGACGTGATGGCGATCCTCGACCTGGCGGACGAGCATCCCGGCCCCCGCCTCTTCGACCTGCTCACCGCCGGCCGGCTGCGCGCCCCGTTCGGGGTGGAGGTGACGCGGGTCGTCCCGCCGGTCCTCGCGGTCACGCTCGAACGCACCGGGTCGCCCCGCGCCGTGCCGATCGAGCCGGCGATCGAAGGCGACCCCGCGCCGGGCTTCGAGATCGCGGGTGTTGCGACCATCCCGCCGGAGGTCGAGGTGGTGGGTCCGGAACGCAGGCTGGCGGAGGTCGCGGCGGCGCTTACCGAGCCGGTCTCGATCGCCGGCGCGTCGAAGCCGGTGCGCGCCACGGTCGCCGTCTCCCTGCACGACCCGCTGCTGCGCCTGGTCGGCCCGCGGACGGCGGAGGTCATGGTGGACGTCCGGCCGGGTCCGGTCGCGCACCCGCCCGCCGAACGCCCTCGGGAATCGGCGCCGACGCGCCCGTGAGCGCCCGCCAGCCCTCGCCGGCGATGACACAGGCATTGTTCGGAACCGACGGCGTGCGCGGGACGCCGGGCCGCTTCCCGCTCGACCCGGCAACGGTTGCCCGTCTGGGCGCCGCGCTGGCCGCCGAAGCGGGCGCCGCGCCCCGCATCGTCATCGGCCGCGACACGCGCGAGTCCGGGGAGGAGATCGAACGGCTGCTCGCCGGCGGCATCCGGGCCGCCGGCGGGACTCCGGTCGGCGTGGGCGTCCTGCCGACGCCCGGGGTGGCGTTCCTGTCCGCGCGCGGGTTCGACGCCGGGGTCGTGATCTCGGCATCCCACAACCCGGTGCCCGACAACGGCATCAAGATTCTGACCGCGGGCGGAGAGAAGGCCTCGCGCCGCCACGAGTCCCGGCTCGAGGCGCGCGTGACCGCCGCCCGTGACGGCGGCGGGGCGCCGCCCGGCCCCTGCCCTTCGGCGACAGACGCGGCGCTGGCCGACGACTACGTCGCGCACCTGACGTCCGTCCTGGCCGGCGCGCCGGCCCCCGACGGGTTCCGGATCGCCATCGACTGCGCGCACGGGGCGACCAGCCGCATCGCCCCCCTCGTGCTGCGCCGGCTGGGCATCCCCGTCGTCGCGATCCACACGGAGCCGGACGGTCGCAACATCAACGTCGGGTGCGGCTCGACGGAGCCGGCGGCGCTCCAGCGCACCGTCGTCGAGCACGGGTGCCGGCTGGGGCTCGCGTTCGACGGCGACGGGGACCGCGTGATCCTGGTCGATCACCGCGGCGCGATCGTCGACGGCGACGGGGTGCTCTTCGTCTGCGCCCGCCATCTGCACGCGGCCGGCCGGCTGGCCGCGAACGCGGTCGTCGCGACCGTGATGAGCAACATCGGCCTGGAGCTCTCGCTGCAGAGGGCGGGCATCGGGATGCATCGCTGCGCGGTGGGCGACCGCAACGTGCGCGAAGAGATGCGGCGTCGTGGCGTCCGCCTGGGAGGCGAGCAGTCGGGCCATGTGATCTTCTCCGACCGCCTGCCGACGGGGGATGGCCTCGCCACCGGGCTCGAGGTGCTGCGGGTGATGGCGGAGAGCGGGCGGGATCTGGCCGACCTGGCCGCCGGGCTCGAGACCTTCCCGCAGCGGCTCGTCAACGTGCGGGTCGACGAGCAGCCCGTCCTCGATGGGGTGCCCGCGGTGCGCAGCGCGATCCGGGCGGCCGAGGCGCGCCTGGGGGAGCGGGGCCGCGTCCTGGTCCGCTACTCGGGCACGGAGCCGCTCCTGCGCATCATGATCGAGGGCCCCGACCCGGCGACCGTGCGCGAGCTCGCGGCAGGCATCGCCGATTGCGCCCGCCGGCATCTCGTCCGCGAGCCGGACTCCGAAGCGCAAGCGGCGAAGTGAGCGGGGTCGGACCGCGGGAGCGACCGGCGCACCGCGACCCGCGGCCCCGCCGAGCCCGCCGTGGCGGGTATATCATCGAGCCTGCGCGCCGATGCTCCGCCTGCTGATTGCGGCTCTCGTGATTCGCCTGGTCTGGTGGCTCATCGCCAGGCAACTGCGCGCTCCCGCGCAGCCGGGGCCGCGCGCCCGCGGGCGCTCCGTCGCGCTGGTCCGGGATCCGGTCTGCGGCACGTTCGTCGAGCCGGCGCGGGCGATCGAGGCGCGGGTCGGCTCCACGGTGCACTACTTCTGCTCGGAGAGCTGCCGCTCCGAGTTCCGCCGCAGGGCCCGGGCCTAGGAGCTTGCGCCGCAGAACGCCAACGGAGTGCGTGCCGCGGCGCAAGCTCCTGGGACGGTGGGGGCTGGGGCCGACCCGGAGCCTGCGACGGGTTGGCGGCGCTAGGAACTGCGCGGCCCGTGCCCGGCGCGCCCGGAGAGCGATGAACAGCGAAGAGCACGCGCGCGCCGCCATCGTCGAGGTGGGCCGCCGCCTCCACGCGCGGGAGTACGTCGCGTCGAACGACGGCAACGTGAGCGTCCGGCTCG
>JAPOYG010000623.1 GCA_026706755.1 Acidobacteriota bacterium | reverse complement strand
TCCGCTGGTACTACCAGCACCTGAACGACAGTTGGGACCTCGACCACCCGTTCGAGCGGCTGCTGGTCGACACCGCCGTCGCCCCGGACCCGGACGCCGTCACCTGGATCAACCCGAACATCGAGCCCGGCGCGGTCCGCAGGGTCGTCACGGGGATTCCGGGCAAGACCGGCGTCGTCTACACGCTCGACCGCGAGACCGGCGAGTTCCTCTGGGCGACGTCGACCACCACCCAGAACGTCATCAGCAGCATCGACGGCGCGACGGGCGCGGTAACCGAGAATGCGGAGCTCGTCTTCAGCGCCCTCGGGCAGGAAGTGCTGGCCTGCCCCACCTGGAACGGCGGCAAGGACTGGGAGGCAGGCGCGTACAGCCCGCTGACCAACACGATGTACTTCCCGCTCCGCAACGCCTGCGCGCGCATGCTGGCAACCACCGCGGCCGGGACTTCCCACTACGCGCTTGCCGTGCGCAACCAGATTGCGCCCGGCACGGATCAGGTCGGCACGGTGTACGCCATCTCCGCCGAGACGGGGGAGACCGTCTGGCTGCACGAGCAGCGCGCGGCGACCATGTCGCTGGTCGCCACCGGGGGCGGGCTCGTCTTCGGGGGAGACAACAACGGCCGCTTCAAGGCCTGGGACCAGCAGACGGGCGAGGTGCTCTGGGAGATCAACCTCGGATCGGCCGTCACCGGTTTCCCGATCAGCTACGCCGTCGACGGCCGCCAGTACATCGCCGTCGGCACGGGCACCGCGAGCACGGCGTCGCTGTTCGGGCGCCTGACCCCGGAGATCCGACCGAGCGCCGGCAACAATCTGTTCGTCTTCGCTCTGCCGGAACCCCGGTAGTGTTCCGAGGTCGTCTGCGGAGCGCCGAGAGAGTCCGGTTTTGTTGAGTGTTCTTGGCTCTCTTGGGCGATTGGTGGTCCGAGCCGTTCCGCGGATGGTCCGCTGGTTCCCGCTCCAAACGTGGCGTATTCGTGGGGCGGCGTCTGGTGGAACATCCCGGTCGCAGGACGACTCAGAGCCAAGCAGATCCCAACCTTGCGGCCAGGACGTCACGGCGACGGCGGGACGCTCTTCCTGGTCCTGGAGCCCGGCGGCCGGAGCCGCCACTGGGTCCAGCGACTGACCGTCGACGGCAAGCGCCGCGGCCTCGGGCTCGGCGGGTATCCGTACGTCGGGCTCGCCGACGCGCGTGCTGCAGCGTTCGCCAATCGTCAGGTGGCGCGCCGGGGTGGTGACCCGACCGAGACCGTGCGGCCGTCGCGGGTCCCGACGTTCCGCACGGCGTGCGAGCGGATCGAGGCGGCGGAGGACTGGAAGGGTGCGCAGCCCGTCGCTTGCGAGTGCCGCCATCGCGGTCGGCCTGGGCCACCCAGGTCCGGATCGCCTGGGACGATGGCTCGAACTCGCGAGCCAGGTCCTCAGGCGTGCGCCCCGCCCGCACCAGCGCGACCATCTGCTGCCGGAACTCCGCCGTGTACGGCGGTCTCGTTTTCGGCATCGCGGACGCTCCTCCTCCCCAACAGGATAGGTGTCCACGAAACCGGGCAACTTCAAATGCTCGGCATCTCGAAATGCGGCGACAAGTACGTCCGGACCCTGTTGGTCCACGGCGCTCGTTCGGCTCTCGCCCGCGGGAAGGCGCCGTCAGCGTGGCAGCTCAGGCTGACCAGGAAGCGCCCATCCAACGTATTAGCTGTGCGCTGGCGAACAAAATGGCGCGCATCATCTGGGCCCTGCTGGCGCATGATCGAGACTACGAGGCGAACTACGGAAAGCAGTTCGCGTGACGGGCGCGACGGCAAATTGCCAACCTCGGCATTGATGAGGAGAGGTTCCAAGTCCAACACTGAGTTGCGCAAGGCGTGACACGGCGTGCTGGCAACAGGACGGACCGGACCCGCAAAGCCCTATATGGGCCGGGCTCATAAGCCCTGGGGGAGAATGAGGCATCGGGTCGGCTGATTCCATCGGGGCCGGCAGGCACGAACCTGCACCCAGAGTGCCGAACATGGAGCTGCAACCTGTTCGCCAACTACGTCGGAGGGGAACACGTACCGCTCCATGCCGCCACCAGTTGTGCGCGTGCCACCAACGCGCCATCCGCCGCGCGCTCTTCTTCGAGGCCGCGTTGGGCGGCTTTCGGCGAACGTGGGAACACCTGGACACGGCACTTCTCGGCGAGGGGTCGCCCCCGAGCGCGCCAGCATACGGTTGGCGAGGGCCTGCTCGCGGGCCTTGGCGAGCGGGACGAGCCCGGCGGCGCCGAGGCCAATTTCGCGGTGCCGCCCCGTCGGCGTCTTCGCCCTGCCAGTCGTCAAGGGGGGGCGGGGACGATGTTGAACGGGGCGTTCCCGTCCACCCCCGGCGTTCCTATGTGCGGAACTCTTGGCGCGCGCGAAGGTTCACACTTCCGGACTCGTGGCAAGGTTGACACGCCGCCCGCGGCCGTCGACAATCCGCCGGGCGCGCACGCCCGAGGGACCGCCCGGCCGACAACCCGACCCCCACCGCCACGGGCTTGCGATGACGTTCGGGCTACCGTCCGGCCGTCCGGAAGGAGACCGCATGAGTGGTTCGGCGCCGCGCGATCGGCACCGCCGCCAACCCGGCTGCGGCCTCCCGGGCCGGTGCTCGCTCTTCGTTCCCGCCCTCGTCGTCGGGGCGTGGACGGCGGCCGGCGCGTCCCACGGCGGGTCCGCCGAGGGCGAGATGACGCCCTTCCTGCTCGCCATCGCCGCCATCCTCGTCGCCGCCAAGATCGGGGGCGAGCTCGTCGAGCGCCTGAACCAGCCCGCCGTGCTGGGCGAGCTGCTCTTCGGCATCGTCCTCGGCAACATCGCCCTGACCGGCATCGAGTTCTTCGACGCCCTCGAGACCGCGCCGTTCCTGGCCATCGCGGCCGAGATCGGGGTCATCCTGCTGCTCTTCCAGGTCGGGCTCGAGAGCAACCTCGACGAGCTGCTGGCGGTGGGGGCGTCCGCCGTCGGGGTCGCGGTGCTGGGGGTCGTCGCGCCCGTCGCGCTCGGCTACGCCGTCTCCTCTCTCTTCATGCCCGACGCCGCCTGGTACGTCCACCTGTTCCTGGGGGCCAGCCTCGCCGCGACCAGGGTCGGTATCACCGCCCGGGTGCTCGAGGACCTCGGCGTCACGGGCGCCCGCGAGTCGAGGGTCATTCTCGGCGCCGCCATCGTGGACGACGTGCTGGGCCTGATCGTGCTGGCCGTCGTGCTCGGGCTGGTGAGCACGGCCGACGCGGGAGGCACGGCCGCCATCTCCGTCGGGCCGCTCCTGCTCGTCGTGGCCGAGGCCGCCGGGTTCCTGGCCGGCGCGGCGGTCCTCGGCCGGCTCGTCCTCGTCCCCCTGATGCGGGTCGTCCGCCTTGCGCGCTCCCCGACGGCGCCGGTGGTTCTCGCCGTCGCCTACTGCTTCCTGATGGCGGCCCTGGCCGAGCTCGCCGGCCTCGCCGACATCGTCGGCGCCTTCGCGGCGGGGCTGGTGGTCGACGACGCGATCGCGCGCCACTTCGGCAAACAGAAGGAGCGGTACCGCATCGGCGGTTCCATCGCGCCGGTCAGCACCATCTTCGTGCCGGTGTTCTTCGTCTACATGGGCCTGCAGGTGGACCTGCGCTCGTTCGCCTCGCCGGGCGTGCTGCTCTTCGCCGGGGTTCTGAGCGTCGCCGCCATCGCCGGCAAGCAGGTCTGCTCGCTGGCCGTCTTCGAGAAGGGCCTCAACCGCTGGGCGGTGGGCCTCGGCATGGTGCCCCGCGGCGAGGTGGGCCTGATCTTCGCCGGCGTAGGCGCCACCACTATGGTCGCGGGCGCGCCCGTCTTCGACAGCGAGACGTTCGCGGCCATCGTCGCCATGGTCATGGTGACGACCCTGGCGACCCCGCCGCTGCTGCGCGCCGCCTTCCCGCGAGCGACGGGAGGTTCGGCAGACGCCCCCAAGGCGGCCGGTGACCTGCCATGTGCCGAACCGTAAGCGTGTCCTCGATGAACGTCACCCCGTCCCTGGACGATCGGGTCGTGGCCGAGCCTCGCCGCTGCCAGTCAGGTGTAAATGCCGGTATATAGAGAGTTACGTGCGTTCGAGCAGGAAGTGCGACTGCCGCCGCACGCAGGCGGAGGTCGGGAGAACACCGCGAGTGCGCCGGCAAGGTTGGACCCGTCCGATCCAAAGCTGGCCGGCCCGGTGCACGGTGGACGTGACGCCGAGTCGCCGGCCACGAGGGCTACCGGGCAAGGTAGGCCGACCAGTCGTCCATCAACCGCCGCCGCTCGAACAGGTCCGAACGCGCATAGGCAGCCTCGACCTTGTTCTGGATCACGTGGGCGAGCGCGGCTTCGATGACTTCGCGCGGATGATCCGCTTCCTCGGCCGCCCAATCCCGGAACGGTCCCGCTGGGAAGGACATCGAGCGGGATCGGAGAGCACGATAATCCGGGGAGAGCGACGACGAGGATCCGGGCGGAGAGAGAGGGCCGGCACACGAGCAGAGGAACCGAACAGGCTGGCTTATCACGACCGTGGGTAGTGATGAGCCAGCATACCCCTTGTGTACACAAGGGCTGGCGGGGGCTCCGCCCGCTCGACCCCGGACGGAGACACGGCGCGTCGCTTCGCCGGTTTCGGAGCTGCCGCCGATGCGGCCATCGCCGGGCCGTGTGCGCCCGTCGAAAGCAAAGCAGGTTGCGGCGGCGGCCGTCGGCAAGGGCGTTGGCATCATCGAGTGGATGCAGACCGACCGGGCCGTGCTGGCGTTCAGCCTGCTGGCTGCGCCGTACTTTGCGCTGCTCGCGCTCGACTACTACGTCTTCCGGTTGGACTCGATATTGCCGGGCGTGGTGCGGGAACTGCGGACCATTTCCCCTGATGCTGGCCGTGGCGGCAGGGTTCGTCTTCTCCGTGGTCCGTCTCGTGTCGGGCGCGACCCCTGCTTCGGCCCGGCAAGGAGCTGAAGGCGCCGATCAACCGGGACCCGCGCAACCCGTCCCGCCGGCGTACGCGCGTGGCTAGAATGGAACCCATCGGATTCTGCCGGGCGAACGGAGAGGTGACTGGAGATGACAACGCAACTGAAGGAGACCAACGGTGGGAACGTCCTGGAAGTCCGGGTCAGTGGCAAGGTCACGCACGCCGACTACGAACGTTTCGTGCCGGCGTTCGAACGGCTTGTCGGGCAACACGGCAAGATCCGGGTGCTGTTCGAGATGACGGACTTCCACGGCTGGGAAGCCGGCGCCCTCTGGGACGACATCAAGTTCGATCTACAGCACTTCGCCGATATCGAGCGGCTGGCCATCGTGGGCGAGACCGTGTGGGAGAAGGGAATGAGCGTCTTTTGCCGACCCTTCACCGCCGCCAGCATTCGCTATTTCGATCATGCGGCCGTGGAGGAGGCACGGGGCTGGCTGCGCACCGGCCTGATCACGAGGCACCGTTAACGCCAACCAGTCGCACCACAGCTAGCCTCTGCGAGCGGCGTGTCAAGTCGCTTCGCGCCTCCTCCGCTCCGCTCCGGCCCTGAAGGGTGACATACCGCTCGCGCATGTATTGCCACGTCAACGTGAAGACGGGCAGCCGCGGCACCGGCCAGTCGGCGGCGGCGAAGTACGACTACATCAGCCGCGCCGGCAAGTACGGGGCGGCCTGCCAGGACGAGGTGGTGCACCTCGAGTCGGGCTGCATGCCGTCGTTCGCGTCGTCGGACGCGCGGTTGTACTGGGTGGCGGCCGACAGCCACGAGCGGAGCAACGGGCGCCTGTTCCGGTCGCTGACGGCGGCGCTGCCCAACTCGCTGGACTCCGCGGGGCGGCTGGAGCTGGCGCGGAGCTTCGCGGCGCACGTGACGGCGGGTGAGTTGCCGTATACGCTGGCGGTGCACGCCGGCCACTCGAAGAAGGCGGGGTGGCGGACAACCCGCACCTGCACCTGGTGTTCTCGGAGCGGGTGAACGACGGCGTGGCGCGGGCGGCGGAGCAGTGGTTCCGGCGGGCGGCGCCGAAGGGAGGCGATCCGGCGGCTGGCGGCGCGAGGAAGAGCGAGCGCACGAAGCCGCGGGCGTGGCTGGAGGAGACGCGACAGGCGTGGGCGGCGGAGATGAACCTGGCGTTCGACCGAGCCGGCGTGGCGGACCGGGTGACGCCGGAGAGCCACGCCGCGCAACGCGTGCAAGCGCGCGAGGCAGACGATGCCGCGGCGGAGGAGCGTCTTCTGTTCAACCCGCCGTCAGCGCACATCGGACCGGCGGCGAAGCGCAGATGGGAGGACCGGTCGTCGGGGGCGCCGGAGCGGAAGCCGGACCGGTATGTCGCGTACGAGGAGGTATCGGCTTCGGCCCGGGAGGCCCGGTCGGCGCACGCGCGGGACGCGGCCGAAGCGCCCGAGGCGAGGTCGAGGGTCGAGCCCGCGCCCGCCGCCGACGGACCCCGACAAGAGCGACGCGCCCGTTCAATCGGCCGTTCGAGGCGAACATCGTCACACTGGTCCTGTTCCTCGTGGACCGCATGGCCCTCGCCGGACAGGCCGAGCGCGCGTCTTGACGGCACTGGCAGTGGGAAGAGTCGCACCAGGCTAAAACCGTGGCGAGCGCGGGTTTTCCCCCGCTCGATTCTCGCTAGGCCTCCTCCTTGCCACCCATCACGGCGTGCCACCTCCGCCGCATCGACCGTGGCACGCGATTTGCATGGGTTGCCCGTGAGATCGCGAATGCCACTGTCAAGAATCACGCAAGGTACGATGGCGACACGACCAGCAGGTCGAGGGCGAAGGGCTGCCGGAGAAGGGCGATCAGACACGCAGCCACGTTGCGGCCGTGGTTGATGGTCGTGCGTCGGACTGGGAGGGACCATGATCATGCTGACTGTCGGGTTTGTTGCCGGCCTGGTCGGCGTCGGGTTGTTCGTGTGGGGTCTGGGCCGTCAGCTGGGCCAGGACGAGTGAGATGCGGCCGCGCACGCCATTGATCGCAGCCCTCCGTGTCGGGGACGTGATGAGCCGCGACCCGAGGACCCTCGGTCGAAACGATCGTCTGCAGGTAGCCGACGATCTGATGCGCACCGTACGCTGCCGCCACCTGCCCGTGCTCGACGAACGAGGGAGTCTGACGGGAATCGTGAGCCAGCGGGACCTCTTTCAGAGTGCGCTGTTGCGAGCGCTTGGATACGGCTCCCGGGCTCGGGACCAGGTGCTGTCTTCCGTCGTCGTCAAGGAAGTCATGACGGAGCCCGTCATCACGACCACACCTGACACAACGCTCGCCGCCGCGGCGCGCATCATGTCCGACCGGAAGATCGGCTGCCTTCCGGTCGTCGAGCAGGGCGCACTCGTCGGCATTCTCACCGAGGGAGACTTCGTCCGGATCGCCGCCGCGGGCCGCGACGACACAACGGTGTGACTGCGGGCCCTCGGCTGCGGGACTGCAGACCCGGAGCCCAGGACACGATGAACCAGCGCCTGAGACGCCTGCGAGAGACCCGGGGCTGCTGCCGCCCCTATGCGCCGGTCGAAGGATCGTCGAAGCTGGAACGACCGCGATTTCACCGTCCGTGAACGCCTGAAGGCGTCACGCCAGCCGGTTCCGTACCGCCGCGTGGACGGAACCGACCGCCGGAGACATGGCCGGACCAACCCCAGAAGCGCCGCGTTCCCCGCGTCCGTCGAAGCACGTCGCTCCCGAAGGCCTCTACGAGACCGCGCAACACTATGTGGGCGATCTCGTCTACGGCGCGAACGACGGCGTCCTGACGACGTTCGCCGTCGTTGCGGGCGTGACTGGGGGCGCGTTGCCCGCGACCGCGGTGGTCGTCGTCGGCATGGCGAATCTGGTTGCCGACGGGCTGTCGATGGGCGTCGGGAACGACCTCGGCATTCGCGCACGAGAGAGCGCGCTCGAGCGGCAAGGGCGACCCGAGGAAGAGTCGCAACCGGCACGACACGGAGTTGCGACGTTTCTGGCCTTCGCGGCCGCAGGATTCGTGCCGCTCTTCCCGTACCTGGTTCCCGGAGCCGGTGATGAGTTCACCCCGGCCGCCTGCCTGGCGTTCACCACGCTGTTCGGCGTGGGCGCCGCACGCTCGCTGGTGACCGCCAGTCGCTGGTGGGTCAGCGGCCTGGAAATGCTGGGGCTCGGCATCCTGGTCGCAATAGCGGCGTACGCCACCGGTGCGGGGGTGGCCCGGCTCATCCAGAACGGAGCAGGATGATGCCAGGCCGACATCGCCAGGCTGTCCATCGACCAGACGGGCGCCCGGGGCAACGAAGGCATCGATAGCGCTGCCCGGATCCGCGGACGGTCGGCAAGGCGCCGCACGTGCCTGCGAGGACGGCCAGCCCAAGGGCGCTCGTCGACTCATGTCGGACCCGGCGCGAGTAGTCGATGACGCGTGCGCCGACGCCGAGCGCGGCCCCGGCCTTCGCGATTCAGGATCTCGACGGTTCGACCGTAGAGGCGGCGAGCCCGATCACGGTCGGCGCCGATGCAGACCATGCCGAGCTTGCCGTGCAGCTCGAGCGCCCCAATCAGATGGAAGACGACGCCCTCCTGGCTCGGCGCGTGGAAGTGCAGCCGTTGCTCCAGCGCGATCCGGACGAGGTCGTCCGGGCTCAGACCGAGGTAGCGCCGCTCGTGCAGGTTGTCGGTGGCTACGTAGTAGCGCGCCTGCCCCGCGGGCGTCCGATACACGCCGGTCTCCCTGTCGTACATGCCATCGGTGAGGAAGTCGAGCATGAGGAACGGGTGCGTGGTGCCCCCCTTGCGAAGGTTGATCTCGATCGCGTACGGGGACCAGCGGCCGTCCTCGCGAACCACCACGAAGTCGACCCCGAAGCGCCCGAGCACGCCGCGGTCTCGGAGCACCTCGGCCACGCGCTCCCCCGCGTCCTGCAGCTCCGCCCGATAGCGGTCGTCCGCCGGGAACTCGCACCCGACGAACACCTGACCGGACCGCCCGCCGAGGACCTGCTCGTGCGTCGAGACGACCTCGACCACTCTCCGAGGATCGATCCGGCACTGCACCGACGGTGACCGGGCCTCGTCGCCGGTGACGAAGGCCTCGACGATGCCGCCCATCTCCGCGAGCTTCGCCGCGTAGCGCTCCCAGGTCTGATCCGTTGCCTCGTACAGCAGGCGGCGCGGCAGCCGGCGGTCGATGTGCGCCTCGGAATGGGCGTCGGCGTCGCCCGACCGATAGCGGAAGCGCGCGTTCCCCTCGCCCGAGAACCCGTCGTTCAGCTTGACGACGGCGGATTCGAGGGACCGGTGACGCCGCTTCAGCGCCGCCAGCGCCGCGGCGACGTCCTGCCGGTCCCTGAGGGCTTCGAAGCCGTCCGGCATCGTCACCCCCGCCGCCCGGAAGATTTGCCGCGACGAGCTCTTGGAGCCGAGATCGGCAAGCGCCGGATCGCACCCGTAGAGGGGAATGCCGAGTCTCACCGACAGGGTTCGTTCGAGCGACGAGACGTTGAAGCAGACGAGGTGGGCCAGCGCCGGGTCACCGATCGCGGCTCGCAGCCGTCGAAGCACGGAGCGATTGGCCAGGATCTTGGCCGTCAGCGGTGCCGAAGAAGACTCGCCGCAGGCCACGAGCGTCAGGCGCTGTCGCGCATGACTGTGCGGCACGCCGGCCAGCAAGTGCAGGTAGTAGTCGATGATCGTCGCGTGGATCGGAACGCTCGTCGCGTAGACGACGCGAGTGTACGGCATGCGGAGCAGCATCAACAGGCATAGCAGGCGTTCCTCGTAGTGCGGGGCGCCCTGGATCTTGGTGATGATGTCCGCGTCGAGACTGAGGCTCGGCACGACGACCACCGTTCTCGGGGCCAGGCGATCTGCGAACACGCGGCGATAGAGCGGCCCGAGGCGCCGCTGCAACTCGGTAAACCGAGCCCGCTCCTTCTCCGATCCCGCTTTCGGATAGCGCATCGTCGTGGGCGCCCCGGGGTCGGCGGCGTCATTTGCCGAGTCAACGTCGAGTGCGGGGACCTTACCACGCAGGCTCGGTGTCGTTCGGACGCCTCATACCTCAGGCTGCTGCGCGGGGCGGCACGCGCGTTCGACCGCAGACGTCGCCAAGCGCGAGTCGGTCAGGGAACGTGTTCATCGACTGAGGAGCGGCTACCTCTTCAGGCCGAACTTCTCGATGCGATACCGAATCTGGTCACGATTGAGCCCGAGCAGGACCGCGGCCCGCGTCTGGTTCCACCCGGTCCGTTCCAGGGCCTGCACGACCAGGTCTCGCTCCATCGCCTCGAGGCTCGTTCCCGCAAGGGGCAGGGTGACTCCGGTCGGCGGGCCATCCCGACGGCGGAGCATCGAGAAGTCCTCCTCGGTCAGCACGCTGCCCTCACTCAGCAGCACCGCGCGTTCGACCACGTTGCGGAGCTCGCGCACGTTGCCCGGCCACCGTTGCCGTTGCAGCGCGTCCATCGCTCCGGGAGCGACATCCTGCACGCGCTTTCGGAACTCGCGGTTGAAACCGTCGACGAAGAACCGGGCCAGCACGGGAATGTCGTCGAGGCGGTGGCGAAGCGGCGGGAGTTTCACGGGCAGGACGTTGAGGCGATAGAAGAGGTCTTCCCGGAACGATCCGTCGCGCGTGTGTTCCTCCAGGTTCCGGTTGGTCGCTGCGATGATCCGTACGTCGACGCCGACATCGGCGGCGCCGCCGACGCGCTTGAAGGTCTTCTCCTCGAGGAACCGCAGGAGCTTGGATTGCAGCGGCAGCGCCATGTCCCCGATCTCGTCGAGAAACACGGTCCCCCCGTCGGCCGACTCCAGCAGGCCGCGCTTCTGCTGCTTCGCATCCGTGAACGCTCCCCGTTCATGACCGAAGAGCTGGCTTTCGAGCAGGGTCTCGGTGAGAGCCGAGCAGGTGACGTTCATGAAGGGGCGGGCCGCCCGCGCGCTGGTGTAGTGAATCACCTTCGCGGCCAGGTCCTTCCCCGTGCCGCTCTCCCCGGTGAGAAGCACGGTCGAGGCGGGGCTGGAAGCAATCTTGGCCAGGAGCGCCTTGACCTCGGCGACGGCGGTAGAGTCGCCGATGATGCGGTCGAGACTGTACGGCTCCCTCTGGCTCGCACGGACGGCCCGCAACTCGCGCCGAAGCCGCGTGGTCTCGAGCGCCTTGCCCACGAGGAGGGCTATCTCGTCCAGATTGAACGGCTTGGTGACGTAGTGGTAGGCCCCCTGCTTGATGACGGCCACCGCGGTCTCGACGTTCGAGTACGCGGTGAGGACGATGACGAGAACATCGGGGTCCCGGCGACGGAGCGCCTGCAGCACGTGAAGTCCGTCCGCATCGCCGAGACGGTAGTCCAGCAGCACCAGGTCGACGGTGTCGTCGAACCGGGCGAGGGTCTGACTTCCGGATTCCGCTTCGACCGTTCCGTACCCCTCGGTCGAGAGGCGCTCCACGAGAGACCAGCGGATCAGCCGCTCGTCGTCGGCGATGAGAATCCTGGCCTTGCTCATGGCTGGCGGATTATAGGCACCGCGCGCCCTCGAGTCCTGGACGACAGCCTGGCCGTGAGGTCGAGTGCCGTTCGGGCCCGCGTGGCGCTCGAGCCTTGCGGCTGTGCTCCGGCACCAGCCGCCTGGGGTCGACATCCGAGCCGAGCGGCGGCCCTCCGTTCACGAGGAAGATGCAGTGCACGATCCGATCCAGCCCGACCGCCACGGACCGCACCGGCGGAGTGGAACTGCGCCGGCGTTGCGACTAGCATGAGGCGCCGTCGGATGGCAGTCCGCATCGATTTCCGCCTCGCCGGGATGACGAATCCGTGAGCGCCGTCGCCGGACGCGTGCCGCCGGTCTTCATTGCCGTCGAGCTCGACGACTACCTCGACGTCTCCCAGGCGATGCTCCTGACCCTGAGCAACCGGGGGCGCGTGTCGCACATCAACCGGGCCGGCTGCGAGTTGCTCGGCCGGGGCGGACAGCCGCGATCGGGACGTTCTCGGCGACATCCAGGATCGCATCACCGCTCTGGACCGGATGCTGCAGGACCTGTTGACGTTCGCCAGCCCGAGAGAGCCCGCTCCGGTCCCGAGCGCGATGCGCGCCGTCATCAGCGAGGCGGCAGCCGCCGTTCGCGGCGATCCCGAGATGGCCGGCATCCGCGTCCGGATCCGGGGAGACGACCCTGCGGTGCCGGTCGACCGGGCGCAGATGCACGTCGTCTTCCTGAATCTGCTGCTGAACGCCGCTCAGGCGATGGGCCTCGAGGGGGAGATCGACGTAGGCATCGCGGCTGCGCACGGCGAGTGCAAGGTCACCGTCGCGGATCGCGGGTCCGGCATCGCCCCGCCCTGTGCGAGAAGGTGTTCCAGCCCTTCTTCTCTACCAAGAGTCGGGGGGCCGGTCTGGGGCTCGCAACCGCCGGCGCATCGTCGAGTCGCACGGCGGCTCGCTGACCGCCCGACCCGGGACGGCGGCGGGACCGCGCTGGCGGTGCTCCTTCCCCTCCGGCCGGTGGTCGCTTCCGAAGCCTGAGCCAGGGAGTTCCGGCATCCGCCCGGAAAGGCGTGCGCAAGTCCTTCCCTTCGCCCGGGCTGCGGACTTGTTCGCACCGGGGTGGGAGAAAGCCCGCACTCCTCCGTCGCCGCGCCGCGCTGACACCGGGGCCGCGTGCTCTGCGCCGACAGCGGCTGCCCAGCCACACCATGGCATCCGCCTTGCTTCGACAGCCACCGCGAGGTCGCGTGACGCCGTCGCTGTCGGGCGGTACTCCGTGGCCGATTCTCGGGACTCGGAACACGATCGAGGTCAGCATGACAGCAATCGCGGTGAGGAGTCTGGCGGCGATCATGACGGCCCTTGCCATCCTCGGATTCCTGGGGACGCCCACGGCGCTCGCGCAGCTCGAGCGGAGTCGATGTGCCGATTGCCACTTCGCCAATCCCTATACGGAACCGGCGCGGGAGCATCTGCACCGCTGGAGTCTGTCGCCGCATCAGCGCGCCGGTGTCGGTTGCGACAGTTGTCACGGAGGCGACCCCAACACCTTCGAGTCGTTGCAGGCGCATCGGGGCGTGCTGAGCAGCGTCGATCCCTCGAGCCCCGTTCATCGCGGGAGGCTGCCGGCCACGTGCGGCGCCTGCCATACGGGTCCCTACGTCAACTTCCAGGCCAGCCGGCACCACGAGCTGTTGGGCCAGGGCGACCGCCGCGTACCGACCTGCTCGACGTGCCACGGCAGCGTCGATGGGCGGCTGTTGTCCCCGCGGGGACTCGAAAGTCAGTGCGCAGAGTGCCACGGGCCGGACGGAGTCGAACCCCGCCCGGGACGTGCGGCCGACGCGCGTTTGCTTCTGGAGGGCGTCGCCAACGTGCGGGAGTCGCTGGAGGCGGCCCGGCGGCTCATCGAGCGGGTCCGCGACGAGGATCGCAGACGGACGCTCGAAGCCGCGTACCTGGACGCCGAGGTCCCGGTGACCGAGGCGCGGCGCGCGGGACACCGTTTCGTCTTCGACCGGCTGGAAGAACGACTGGACACTGCCCAGGCGCGCACGGCCGACCTGCTGAGCGAATTGGTGAACCCGTCGCCGTGACCGCCGGTGCGGCCGCGGTCCGCGGGCCGTCCGCTTCGCGGGCCCCAGCGCGTGGAGGACCGGCGAACCCGGGCCACGGTCCGGGGTGGAGGTTTCACAGCGAGGCCTGACGGCCGTTCATCCTGATTCCGCAAGGCTGATCGGTGGCGTCCCTGAAGGACAAGTCGCGTGAGTGACGACACGCCGCCGCCGGGGGGAGACAGCAGAAGGTGTACCGCCGAATCCTCGTACCAACCGACTTCAGCGAGACCTCACACTTCGCCGTGTCGCGCGCGTGCGCCCTCGCGAGGCGATTCGACGCCGAGATCCACCTCGTGAACGTACTGCCGCTCCTGGACCTCGGCCCCGTCGCGACGGAGATGCCGGCCGTCTCGCGGATGGACCTCGAGGAAAAGTGGACCCGCGCGGTACGGGATGAACTGGACGCGATCGCCGGCGAGGCGAGAGTCACCGTGCGCGTGACCTCGGAGGTGACGCGCGGACATCCCTTCGTTGAGATCGTGCGCTACGCCCGGGCGCACGAGATGGACCTGGTCGTCATGGGCACCCACGGACGAGGCGCGGTAGAGCACATGCTGCTCGGCAGCGTTGCCGAGAGGGTCGTTCGCAAGGCGCCCTGCCCGGTGTTGACGGTACGCCTCCCCGAGCACTCGTTCCGACTTCCGGGAAGCGACGAGCAGCTTGATGCGCAGACGGGGCAGCCGGGTTCGCCGGCCTCGACAACGGCGCCCGTCGGGATCGGCGCCGCGACGATGACGCTCAATCGCATCCTGCTTCCGACCGATTTCAGCAGGACCGCGGACTACGCGCGGCGTCATGCGCTGGAGCTGGCGAGGCGATTCCAGGCCAGCCTGCATCTGCTGCACGTCGTCGGCGACCCGGTGTCGCAGGACTCGGCGGGGGAGTGGAGGCCAACGCGGCCAGGCGCCTCAGTGAACTGTCGTCCAACGGCATCGATTCGCAGCGGGCGACGCGCGCTGGCCACGCGTTCGTCGAAATCGTTCGGTACGCTGCAGACAAGAAGATCGACCTGATCGTCATGGGGACGCATGGCCACGGGCCGGTCGCCCATCTGCTGCTCGGCAGCGTGGCGGACAAGGTGGTCCGGAACGCGCCGTGCCCCGTCCTCACAGTCAGACAGCCGGGCCACGCGTTCGTCATGCCCGTGATGCCCGTAGCGTAGCGTTGTCAACCCGTCGCAGGCTCCGTGTCAGGCCAGACGCCCACCGACTGCAACCCGCAGCGCCTGGAAGCCATGGCACGGTGCTTGCTTGCCCTGTGTCGCGAAAGCTGACCGGCCACGACCGCAGCACATCTGCTGGTCGAGAACGCCGAGACCGGGCCGCCCGCATACACGTGGGAACGGACGGGCGGCACTGGCACCGTCCAGGAGGGTCCGATGACGACACAACCAGAGGGCCAGGGGCAAGAGTTGCTTGAGAAGGGTGGACGGGTTCTGAGTCACGTGGCGGCGGTGGTCATCGGTCTGGTCTTGATGATCGTCGGTCTCGGTTTGGGCGTGACGCTGGTCATGCTGCCGGTCGGCCTTGTCGTCGGTCTGATCGGGGTGGGAGCGTTCGTATGGGGTCTCGTGGGTCACCTTGGGAGCGACGGGAAAAATGCTCGAGATTCCTCAAGCTAGGAGCTTGCGCCGCAGAACGCCAACGGAGTGCGTGCCGCGGCGCAAGCTCCTGGGCCGGTGGGGGCTGGGGCCGACCCGGAGCCTGCGACGGGTTGGCGGCGCTAGGAGTCTGCGCCGTGGAACGCTTTTGGGCCAGATCGGCCGAGCAGTTCACC
>JAPOYG010000508.1:10189-15553 GCA_026706755.1 Acidobacteriota bacterium | reverse complement strand
GCGGGGACGCGTGCTCGACGCGCTGACCGACGTGAACGGCGACGGCGTCCCCGACCTGGTGATCGCGTCGTTCCGGGGGCGGCGACTCGCCGACAAGCGTTCCGCCGTCGAGGTGCACTTCGGCGCTCGGTCCCCGGCCGGCGGCATCGCCTTCGGGAGTTCGCCCGACACCGTGATCGACACGGACGGCGTTCAGCTCGGGATCCAGCGGCACGACCTCGATCGCGACGGGCAGCTCGACATGATGGTCACGACCATCGGGACGCAGCTTCTCCGGGGCACCCTCTTCCGGAGGTTCGCCGGCTTCATGGGGGGCGAGATCCACCTGCAACTCGAGCTCTTCCGCATGGACGGCGGCCACTACCCGGATGCGCCCGACGCCACGCGCCGCATCAACCTGCAGTACCCGGGCGCGCACCGCGGACCGGGATGGGTGCCCCTGGACATGGCGCTGCGGGGAGCGACGCACGAGCGCCGGCTCGTCGAGACGACCCATCCGCGTGCCTTCAACACCCCGGTGCTTCTGGGGGACGTAACCGGCGACGGCCGCGCGGATCTCATCGTCGGTCGGGACCGCGGGGAACCGCCCGGCCCGCTCCGCCACGCGGACGACTCGCTGCATGTCTTCGTCGGCGAGCCGGGGCCGGACCTGTTCTCGCGCCAGCCTCACGAGGTCGTCGTCCCGCTGCCCGAGGACGGGGAGTACGTCTGGCTCACGGACCTCGACCGTGACGGCAGACAGGACATCGTCATGCACCATCCGGCCGCCGCGGAGCCGCACCGCGTGACCGTGCTGATGGCGCGGCAGATCCCGGCACCGGCGCCGCCCGACTGACTCTCGCGGTGTGCCGGCCTGGTGACCGGCTCGTTCCGCGCTACAGTTTGCTGACCGGTGTCGACCGATCGTCGGTCGCCGTAGTCGACGGCCTGAGCCTGGCCGAATCGCAACGGAGGTGAAGGGCAGCCGCGGCTACGGCGGCGTCATCACAACGCGGAAGCCGATGAACGGCCGCCGGACACCCGGGTCGGCGCCGCCGCGGATGGCGGCCCGCACGTTGGCCGCAGGATCCACGAACGAGCCGCCCCGCATGACGAAGAGGGCGTCGGCGTCGAGATCGGAGGCGTCGTCCTCCTCGTCGTAGGGGTACGGCTGGTAGGGGCTCCGGGTGAGCTCCCAGACGTTGCCGCTCATGTCGCGCAATCCGAACGGGCACTCGGGGCAGTCGTAGGTGCCGACTGGCGTCGGGCCGGCGGCGCCCCCCCCGTCGCCCGGACGCGCCGCGCTGAAGTTGGCCCGACCTCGCGGCCCCCCGTTCCCCCACGGGTAGATGCGGCCGTCGGTGCCGCGGGCTGCCTTCTCCCACTGCACCTCCGTCGGCAGCGTCACGCGCCAGCCGTCCGCGAGCCGCTGACGCAGGAGCGGCGGCGTGCCGGGCGAATCGCGGAGCGTTGCCTCGAGCCAACGGCAGTAGCTCAGAGCGTCCGGCCAGGAGACCGACCCGACGGGAAGATCGGGCGCGCCACGGAGCGCCTCGGCGTCGATGCTGACGCCAGCCTCGTCGGCGAACGCGCGGAACTGGGCCACGGTCACCTCGTAGCGGCCGATGGCGAACGTGGGGAGGTCGACCGTGCCCTGCGCGCGGTCCCGCGACCAGCGTTCGTTCTCGAAGGCGCGTGGGTCGACGGCCGGGTCGCTGCCCGTGGTGAACGGACCCGCCGGGACGTCGACGAAGCCGAGCTCGGGGTCGTCCGGGAGGAACCAGGCGTCGGAGCGGAATCCATCGAGGGTCTCCGGGAGGGGCGGTAGTGCTGCGTCGGACGAACCGGCCGGCCGGGGAGGCTGACACGCGCCGGCGACCAGCGCCAGGACCAGTGCTCCACACGTGGCAGCATGCCGCCCCGCCGGGCGAATCGATGCCGCTCGAGTCCATGCCGCGCGACACGAAGCCGTGCGACACGTTCCCTCGCGACGCCTTGCCGGACGACGCGACAATCCGGCTCGACCTTGGCTCAACAGGCGAACCTCCAGCCGTGGTCGCACGCCCGCTCGTGCAGATCCCGCTCCGACACGTCCATCAGATTCCGTCCTCCCTCCCGGAGGAGGAGGCGGAGATCGAGGACCTTGGGGGGCGCGGCCAAGGTGCGTCCCGGCTCCAGCAGGTTGAGGCACGCCGGCCGGAAGCGCAACTCGCAGGCGCGGGCGAAGAAGTCGAGGGCCAGCTCCGGGTCGGCGGTGGCGACGACGCCGCTCATGTGGTGCCGGCCAAGCTCGTTGCAGGCCCAGGCCGACGCGTCCGCGCAATACGACGCCTCGATGCCGATCAGGCGCGCGCAGGCCCGCTGGTTCCCGCTCGAGCACGCCTGCTCCCAGAAGGGAACGGTGTCGCCCCGATGCCGCCCGTCGGTCGCTCCGAGCCCTGTCATCGCTCCGAAGAAGAGGACCCAGACTGCCATCTGCACGAGATTGGCGCGAGGGTGGGCCAGTCGTTCCCCGACGCGAGCGAGCGGTGCGCGCGCCTGAAGCGCACCCGCGAGACGGTCTATCCAGGGCACGCACAGGTTGAGCAGCGGCACCGAGAGCAGCTTGTCGTAGAACGTCGGCGCGCCGAGCGTGCCGAGCAGCGCGTAGAGGACGAACACCCCGGCGCCGTACAGCACGCCGAAGATCGTCTTTCCCATGGGGCTCCGCGGCGATGTCGACGGATCGGTCACCAGCAGGTGGAGGCCGAGGAAGACGGCGGTCGGGATCTCCGCGTCTATGAAGTAGGGGATTCCGGTCGCCGCCGCGTAGAGGGCGCTCAGGCCGAAGAGGACGATGGCCGCCGACCCGGCCACGAGCGTGATTGCGAAGCGGTACATGACGACGAGGCCGGCGAGGAAGAGGAAGAGATAGATTCGCGGGGCGAGCGTCAGCGTGGTCGCGATCTCTTCCCCCCACGTCAGCGGCGTCGCGCCGGTAGCGAGTAGCGCCACGGAGAACAGCCCGAGCGAGAACGCCGACGGGTTGAAGATGTGGACTCGCCGCCCTTCCCGCTGCCAGCGCACGAACTCCTTGCCGAGGAAGCCCACCGCGATCATCAGGAACTGCAGGTGGAACCAGTCGTCGCGGAACCAGAGGAAGAGGTTGGTGCTGAAGATGATGGGGAACGGTCCGAACCCCAGCGTGTACCGCTCGCGCCGCGACCAGGCGAGCAGCAGGTCGAAGGCGTAGGCGAAGAGAAGCTGGGCGACGAGCAGCCACGCATGCTCGTAGACCGGCCGCCAGAACCAACCCCAGTAGGCGAAGACGGAGAGCTGCACCGCGGCCTGGACGTAGTGCTGCGGGCGGAGCGACAGCTCCAGCGACCGGCCTGCGCCCCGCCGCCGGAGCCAGGCCGCGAGCACGATCTGCCACGCCAGGAGCACAAGCGCCGCGCCCTGCAGCGACTGTGCGAGGACCGCGTTCGCCTGCGCGCGCGGGACGAGCGAAACGAGCAGCAGGGCAAGCGTCAGAGCGAGCGGAGCGGTGAAGGCCCGCGTTCCGGATTGCGGCGGGGACGCGCCGGTGGCCGCGGGCGGCGCGGGCACGCGCGGCGACCGGCTGCGGCTTGCGGATCTCGACGGTCGCGCACCGGCGCGGGTGCCGCGCGCGGCTGCGGCCGGCCCCGGGCCGGGTGTCGTCGGGCGGGAACGGCGGCGGGCGGGGGACATCGGCCAGTCGGCCCGGCGGTGTCGGGCTACTGCACCTCGCCGCGGGGCAGGTAGCGGCCGTCACGGTAGTCGCCGCACAGCACGGCGACCAGCGGATGCCGGATCGGATCCCCGCTGCCGTCCGGCTCCAGGTGGCGCTCGGCGACGTACGTCGTGTGCTGCCCTCCGTCGACCAGGACGTGGTACCACGGCCGGTCCTTCGGTGGACGCGAGCGGGCGACGGCCTCGTACCAGTCGTCGGTGCCCTGGAAGGTCGGGTCGACGTCGAAGACCACGCCGCGGTAGTCGAACCGCAGATGGTGCACGATCTGACCGACGTAGAAGCGGGCGACCGGACTCGGATGGCTCATCGGTGCGTCGTTGCGGGTAGGATAGTCGGCGCCATGTTCTCCGGCAGCTTCGGCCTCACCGCGTTGGCGGCGCTCGTCTGCGTCGTGCTGGGTTTCGGCGCTTTCGTCCTCTGGTTCTTCGCGCGGCTGGATCGGGAGCGGCAGGAGGAACAGGCCGCCAAGGACGCCGCCGACGCCCCCGACGCCAAGGGCGCCGAGTAGACACCCGCCGCCAGCCGTCCGACACCCGCGCCCGCCGATCGTCGCCAGTGGCTCCGCCGCGCCGTCCTACGGTGCGAACTCCCGCTCGGCGATACGGTCGAACTTCTGGATCCGCTGCCCGACGTTGACCTCCGTCGTGTAGAGGTTGCCGCGCGAGTCGATGGCCAGGTTGTGCAGGCGGTAGAACTGGCCGGCGTACTTGCCCATCCGCCCGAAGCGGCCGGCGACGCCGAGCGACTCGCGGTCGAGGATCCAGACGACGTTGTTGGTGCCGTCCGGGATGAACAGCCAGCGCTGCGCGCGGTCGACCGACAGCGTCACCCCCGAGACCGAGCCGCTGCCGAGCGTCGCCGGGCGGACGAACGCCTCCCGCACGAAGCTCCCGTCCTTGCGGAACACCTGCAGCCGGTCGTTCGTCCGGTCGGCCACGTAGACGAGCCCGTCCACGGACAGGGCGACGTCGTGCACGGGGCTCCGGTAGTGACGAATGGGGCCGGCGCGGGGATCGTACGGCGGGAGCTCGGCATCGTCCGGCCGGTCGCCGTAGGCGCCCCAGTGCCGCCGGTACTCGCCCGTCCCGGCGTCGAAGACGATGACGCGCCGGTTGCCGTAGCCGTCGGCGACGTAGACCTCGTTGGCCTCCGGGTCGACGCGGATACCGGCCGGGCGTCCGAGATTCTCGGTATCGTTGCTTCCGCCGCTCGCCCCGGCGCGGCCGATCTGGAGCAGGAACTCGCCGTCGGCGGTGAACTTGAGGATGTGCGCGTCGCCGGCGGCGTTCCCGCCGATCCAGACGTGCCCCTCGTGGTCGACGTGAATCCCGTGCTCGCTCTCCGGCCACTCGTACCCTTCGCCGGGACCGCCCCAGGCACGGACGACCGAGCCGTCCGGCGCGAACTCGATCACCGGCGGCGCCGGGACGCAGCACATGCCGTGCTCGCCCCGCTGCCGTGCGTCGAGCGTGCGCGGCCGGTGCAGAAGCCAGACGTGGTCGCGGGCATCGACCGCCACGCCGGAGGCCTGTCCCAGGATCCAGTTGTCCGGCAGCTCCTGCGGCCAGAAGGGATCGACGCGGAACGCGGGCACCTCCGCCGCGGCGGAGCCGCCCTGGGCTGCTTGCGCC
>JAPOYG010000508.1:7088-9981 GCA_026706755.1 Acidobacteriota bacterium | reverse complement strand
GCCGCGAGGGCCGCCGCGTAATATGATTCGTGGAGCGTCCGAGCGGAATGGAGGGCGTCCGGAAGGGGGCACCGATGAAGATGTCGCGACGACGGGCGATGGTCGTTTCGGGGTCGACGGTGGCGGGAATGACGCTCGGGGTGCTCGGCCCCCGGAGCCTGGCCGCGGCGGCCTCCGCCCGGCAGGACGACTGGCCCGACCGACTCGTGGAGCGGCCCCTGCGCGAGGGCTTCCCCGCGCCGTTGCCGCTCAACGCCGACGGCTCCGCCCCGGAGCATCCGGAGAGCGCCGCGGGCTCCATCAGCGACCCCGTGCTGTGGCGGACCGAGGGACGCCGCACGCCCCAGATCGAGTTCGACTACCGGGAGCTTCGGATTCGCGTCGACACCCGCGGCCTCGGAAGGCTCTCGGGCACGCTCCGCTTCGAGGACCTCGAGCCCCTGCCCCGCGTGTCCGGGACGTTCCTGCTGCAGTGCGGAGCGCCCAATCCGCGGGGCGTCGTGAAGTGGACGGGCGTGCGCTTCAGCGACGTGGCCGACATGCTCGGCCTCATTCCGGAAGTGCACTACTGCCGCTTCGTCGCCTCCGACCGCTTCTACGCGGACGAGCCGATGACCACGCTGCGCCACCCGCAGGTGATGCTCGCGTGGCTGATGAACGACGAGCCGATCCCGCCGCAGCACGGCGCGCCGCTGCGGTTGATCGTCCCGTTCCGCTACGGCAACCGGAGCGTCAAGGCGATCACCGAGATGACGTTCTCGACTCCCGGTCCGCGCATGCCGCCGCTGCCGGCCTGACGCACCGATCGCGCCACCCGGGTCGCCGGGACTGCGGGCCGGCGCGGCGCGGACTCGACGAGGGAGCATCCGTCTCCGTCCCTGGCGGGGTTTCGAAGGGCGTAGGGAGTCTCCACGGGACGTGCAAAAGGTCGGGTTCCGGCGCTCGCGAAGACTCCCGGATGCGCCAGTGTGCGTGCCTTCGTTCGGTGGTAGAGTGGCCGGTGAGGAGGGGACATGCGCCGTCCACAGCTCGTCTGGCCCGGTCTGCTGGTCGTTGTCCTGACCGTCGCGGCTTCGGCGCAGGAGCCGCCGCAGCGGCCGACGTTCCGGAGCGGCATCGACGTCATCGAGGTCGACGTCACCGTCATCGACGACGACGGGCGCCCGATCCCGGACGTCGACGCGTCCGAGTTCACCGTCCGCGTCGACGGGGATGAACGCCGCGTCGTGCAGGCGCAGTTCATCTGGCTGCGGCCCCCGCAGGAGAGCCTCCCGCCGCCGCTCGAGTCGCAGCAGTTCTTCTTCACGACGAACACCGAGCAGCGGCGCGGCCGGCTGATCGTGATCGCGGTCGACGAGGAGAGCATCCTGTTCGGGGAGGGCCGGCACGTGATGCGCGCTGCCGGCGACTTCGTCGACCAGTTGACGCCCCTCGACCGGGTCGCGCTCATGGCGCTGCCGACCGGCCAGTACATCGACTTCACCTCCGACCTCGACCGCGTCCGGGAGGAGGTGGCCGGCATGGCGGGCCGGGGCGAGCGGGTGCGCCGCAATCTCAACATGGGCCTCTTCGAGGCGTACCAGATCAGCGAGTACCGCGACACGGACATGCAGGAGATCGTGACCACGCGGGAGTGCGGGGAGCTCCTCGTCCGCGACTTCAGTTGCACGAACCGCGTGTTCGTGGAGGCCCGGTCCATCGTGGAGGAGGAACGGTTCCACGCCCTGAACACGCGTCGCGGGCTCGAGGCCATCCTGCGAGCGCTCAGCGACTACGAGGGGCCCAAGGCCCTGGTGTGGATTGCCGGCGGACTCGTGATCGGCCGCGAGCAGGCGTTCCTCGCCGAGATCGAGGAGCTGGCCGCCGCCTCCCGCACGACGGTGTACGCGCTCAAGGTCGACGCGCCGCAGATCGATACGAGCGAACAGACGTCGCCCCCCTCGCCGCGGCAGGATGACCGCATGCGGGAGGCCGGCCTGCAGGCGGTCACCGCGATCGCGCGCGGAGAGCTCATGCGCGCCCACTACAACCCCGGCCCGATCTTCGAACGCCTGGAGCGCGAGCTCTCGGGCTACTACCTGCTGGGCGTGGAGGCGCGCCCCGAGGACCGAAACGAGGAGCGGCGCGGCATCGACGTGTCGGTGCGGCGCGAGGGGGCGCGCGTGCGGGCGCGACGGGAGGTGAGCTTCGCCGCGGACACGGACGTGAGCGTCGACGAGAGCCTCGCGCGGATGCTGCGCTCTCCCGTGGTCACGACGGACCTGCCGGTGCGGGTGGCGACCTACGCCTATCGGGGCGCCGACGACGGCTCGGTGCGGGTCATGGTCGCCGCGGAGGTTGGGGGGGAGGTGGAAATCGCGTCGGACCTGACCGTCGCCTTCGCCCTGCGCGACCCGGAGGGGACCGTCGTGTCGACCGGCAAGCGCAGCATCGCCGCCGCGCTGGCCGTGACGCCCGCCGGACCGGTGCGCAGGTACACCGCCCCGATGGTGGTCGGCCCGGGCGACTATACGCTGCGGATCGCCGTGGTCGACGGCGCCGGGCAGCGGGGCAGCGTGCACCATCCGTTCCGGGCCGAGCGGCGGTCGGACGGACCGCTGGCGGTCGGTGACCTGACGCTGGCCGAGAGGCCCTCCACGCCGGGTGAGTTCCAGACCCCGGTCGAAGCGCGGGTGTCGAGCGGCTGGCTGCTCGCGTACACGGAGCTGTACGCCGACGGATCGTCGACGTTCGAGCAGGCGCGCGTCGTGATCGAGGTGGCCGACGACGAATCCGGTCCGACGCGGGCGTCCGCCGACGCCATCCTCGGCGGTTCCACCGATGTCCCACGCCGTTTCGTATCCGCCCAGGTGGCGGTGGACCACCTCCCGCCGGGTCGGTACGTCGCTCGCGC
>JAPOYG010000508.1:0-6721 GCA_026706755.1 Acidobacteriota bacterium | reverse complement strand
GCGCAGGCGCGCAACGCGACGATGTTCTACGTGGAGGGCGCCGCGAACGACGACATCGAGCTGAGCACCGATTTTCGCGTTCAGCAGGGGGCGGAGGAGCTTCCGGCGCGGACCGTCGACATCGCCAACTTCGTTCCGGGCGCACACCTGTCCGCCGGGGACGACATCCGGGGAATCATCGTCGGCGAGACGCGCTTCGACCCTCGCAGGCCGATTCATGTCTACTACGGTGCCCAGCGCGTCACCTTCGACTTCTCTCCGAGCGTGCTTGCGCAGATCGTCGGGAACTGACACCGACGGGCACGAATCGGGTGCTCGGGGCCGGGCACCGGGCGCCGGCGCCAAGTCAACCCGGGCGTTCTCCCCGCGGCAGCCACCGGTACGGCCGGGGTCCTCCCTGGCTCCGGCCGTGATGAGGACGTAGCCGCTCATGGCGATCCGCGAGAGCCGACCGGCTTCTTTCGCCACCCGCTGTCGGCCGTGGACGGCCCGGGCGAGGGCTGTCCTGTTGGCGCTGGTCGTCTGCGCGCCGGTCGCGGCTCAGGAGGCGCCGACTCCGTCCCGTCCCGCGAGCAACGCGAGGATGGCGGAGCGCCTCGAAGCGGCGGCGGCGGTCCGGGATTCGCGGCTCGACAACATCTACGCCAACGCCTCGCGGCTGGAGATGCTGCTCGGCCTGCCTCTCCCCACCGGCCGGGCCGAGCGACTGGTCTACCGGGGCGCCGTCGCCACGGAGATGCTCAACGCGGGGCGCACGGCGGAGGCGGTCGACGCGTTCGAGCAGCTTCACCAGCTTCTCCAGGCCAGCGGCGACCCCCCGGGCGATCTCCCGGTCGGGTTCCGCGACTCCATGCGCCGCTCGCGCGCCATCGCGTACCTGCAGCGAGCCCAGCGCGACAACTGCCTGCCTCCGCACCCGGCTGCACGCTGTGCGATGCCGGCCGATGCGGCGGCCGCGTCCCCGGATCTGGACAGTACCCGGAGGGCCATCGCGCTGTACGAGAAGATGGCCGCGGACGACCCGGCGGACCTGGTCGCCCGCTGGGTGCTCAACCTCGGGCACATGTGGGCGGGCGGGTACCCCGACGGCGTACCGCCGGCGCGGCGGATCCCGCGCTCGGCGTTCGGATCCGGCAGGGGGATCGGCAGGTTCGTGGACGTCGCGCCGGAGCTGGGCCTCGACACGCTCGGTCGGTCGGGCGGCAGCGTGATGGAGGACTTCGACGGCGACGGCGATCTCGATCTCATGGCGTCGTCGTCGGGACTCCGGGACCAGCTCCGGGTCTTCCGGAACAACGGGGACGGCAGCTTCGACGAAACGACGATCGAGGCCGGCCTGGAGGGGATCGTCGGCGGGCTGAATCTCGTCCCCGCCGACTACGACAACGACGGCCATGCCGACGTCCTGGTCCTCAGAGGCGCGTGGTCGAATCGGCCGCATCCCAACTCGCTGCTTCGGAGCAACGGCGACGGGTCGTTCACGGACGTGACCGAGGCGGCCGGTCTGTCGCGGGGAGCTCCCACCCAGACGGCCGCCTGGGGTGACTACGACAACGACGGCGACGTCGATCTCTTCGTCGGCAACGAGTCGGAGCTCAGCCTGACGTACTCGTATCCCTCGCAACTGTTCCGCAACAACGGGGACGGCACGTTCAGCGACGTCGCGTACCTGGCCGGAATCCAGGTGGTCGGGTTCGTCAAGGGGGTGGCCTGGGGCGACTACGACAACGACGGCCGCCTCGACCTCTACCTGTCGCGCCTCGAGGAGCCGAACCACCTGTTCCGCAACGAGGGGCCGTCGCCCGACGGGCAGTGGAGGTTCCGCGAGGTCACGGCCGCCGCCGGGGTCGAGGCGCCGCTGAACAGCTTCCCGACGTGGTTCTTCGACTACGACAACGACGGCTGGCTCGACCTGTACGTGGCCGGCTTCCGGGATTCGGTGGGCGACGTCGTGGCCGAGTATCTCGGGGAGCGCCGCCCGGCGGGGCATCCGGTCCTGTACCGCAACCGGGGCGACGGCACGTTCGCCGATGTCACCGCAGCCGCGGGTCTTGCCAGGAGCATGCCCACGATGGGCAGCAACTACGGCGACCTGGACAACGACGGGTTCCTCGACGTCTACCTGGGCACGGGCTCTCCCTACCTGGAGATGCTCGTCCCGAACCGGGTGTTCCGCAACGCCGGAGGCGCGCGCTTCGAGGAGGTGACGACGGCGGGCGGATTCGGGCACGTCCAGAAGGGGCACGGGGTCTCGTTCGGGGACATCGATCACGACGGCGACCAGGACGTGTTCATGGTCCTGGGCGGCGCGTTCGAAGGCGACCTCTCTCAGAACGTGCTGCTGCTGAACCCCGGCCACGACCATGCGTGGATCACGTTGCGGCTGTTCGGCACCGCGTCCAACCGCTTCGGCATCGGTGCACGCATCACGGTCGCGGTGGAGACGCCCGATGGCGAGCGGGTGATTCACGCCACGGCCGGAAGCGGCGGGAGCTTCGGCGCCTCGACGCTGCAGCAGGAGATCGGGCTGGGCGACGCGACGAGGATCCGGGAGCTGACGGTCGTCTGGCCGGGCAGCGGGCGTCGCGACACGCATCGCGACGTGCCTCTCAATCGGGTGGTCCTGGTACGGGAAGGCGCCGCGGCGGTGGAGCCCGTGCCGGTCCAGCCTCTCGACCTCGACTAGGAGTCCGTGCCCGCGCAGACCCCCCACGCGCCTGTCCGGGCGTGTCCGGAGTCGGCCCGCAGAAATGCGATGCGGCCCATTGCGCACGCGCGAACTCCAACGAGCCCGGCTCTCGCGGTGGCCCTTGTCGTGCTGGGTCGGTGGTTGACGCCGGCGGAGGGCGCCGGTGAAGATGCAGGGGAAGGGTGGATGGCGGGATGAGGCTGCGGGCAACGGCGCGGGGGGGATGGGTTGCAGGGGCTTTCGGGATCCTGATTGCCGCCTCCGTGCTCGCCCACGGGGCCGCCGCATCCGCGCGCGCCGCGGAGCGGCAGGGCGAGTCCGGTGCGCAGGCGCCGTTGCCGGTCGCGTTGCCCGACGTGAGCCGCCTGCACGCGTCCGTTCAGCAGCAGCTCCGGGAGTCGTACGCGTCCCTGACGGCTGCCGAGGCCCGCGGCGACGTCGCCCCCCGGCAGCGCGGCGATGCCTTCGGCGGGCTGGGCATGCTGCTGGCGGCGACGGGGTTCGCCGACGAAGCGGCGCGCGGCTATCGCCATGCACAGCGGCTCGCGCCCGCGGACTTCCGTTGGCCCTACTACCTCGGGCACGCCTTGCAGGACGCCGGCGATCCTTCGGGGGCGGCCGAGAGCTTCGAGCGGGCGCGTCAGCTTCGTCCCAACGACCTGGCCACGCTCGTCTGGCTCGGCCGCCTCTACCTGGACCTGGCACGGCCGGCGACCGCCGCGGCGCGCCTCGGCGAAGCCCTGGCGCTCGAGCCGAACGAGCCTGCGGTGCGGTTCGAGCTGGGCTGGGCGGCCCTCGCGCGGCAGGACTACGCGCGCGCGGTGGAGCAGTTGACGGCGGCGTCGGCGCAGGATCCCGAGGCGACGGCAGTCCACTATCCGCTGGCGCTGGCCTACCGTGGGCTGGGCGACCTCGACCGGGCCACGCACCACTTCGAGCGCCGTGGGACTCGCGGGAGCGGCGGGGAGACGACCAGCGTGGCGTTCACGCTGCCGGACCCGCTGTTGACGGCGCTCCGCGGCATGGTGCGCACCCCGCAGTTCTACCGCGACCGCGGGTCGGACGCCGCCGCGGCCGGCAACTGGCCGGAGGCGGTGGAGAACCTCCGGCGGGCGGTGGACGCGGAGCCGGGCGACGCGGCTACGCGCGTCAACCTCGGCACGGCGCTGGAGCAGCGCGGCGA
Organism: Acidobacteriota bacterium; assembly: GCA_026706755.1. Taxonomy (GTDB): domain Bacteria; phylum Acidobacteriota; class Vicinamibacteria; order Vicinamibacterales; family UBA8438; genus JAGWAJ01. Next base: position 2,849 of record JAPOYG010000508.1, on the reverse strand, counting down.
CGCGCGCGCGGCCGCGGAGCAGTACGAGGAGGCACTGCGTCTCGATCCGGGGCTCCGGGAAGCCCACTACGGCCTGGGCCACCTGCTCGAGCGCAGTGGTCGCGACGAGGAGGCGATCGCCCGGTTCCGGGCGGCCGCGACGGAGGACCCGACCTACGTCGCGGCGCATCTCAGGCTGGGCGATGCGCTGCGCCGCACGGACCGGCTCGACGAGGCCCTGGCGCACTACCGGGAGGCAATCGCGCTCCAGCCGGCGGACGTGGGAGCGCGCTTCGGTGAGGCGATGGCGCTCGTGCGTCTCGAGCGCTACGCGGAGGCCCGGGACCGCCTGACCGAGGCGACGATGGTCCGCCCCGACCTGTCGATGTTCCGGCACGCCCTGGCGCGTCTGCTGGCCGCCGCGCCCGACGATCGGGTGCGCGACGGCGCACGCGCCTGGTCGCTGGTGGAAGCGCTGCCGGAGGAGGAGAAGCACCCGGCCGTCTTCGAGACCATGGCCATGGTGCTGGCGGAGCTGGGTCACTTCGAGCTCGCGAGCGACTGGCAGCGGCTGGCGATGTCGGCAACGGCGCGCGCCGGCCGCTCCGACGTCGCGCAGCAGATGGCGGACAACCTGGCGCTGTACGCACGCAGCCGGCCGTGCCGCACCCCGTGGCGGGACGACGACCCGGACCACCGCCCGGGCCCCCGGGTGGAGCCCGGGCTGCTCGATGCCCCTGTGTCCCCATGACTGCCGGCACGAGCGGTGTGGACGGAGGACAGGCGCGGGGCGTCCTCCGCAGAACGTGGGGACTGCGACGGCTCTGGAAGCTGCTTGCGCCGTGGGTGCCGGCGGGTAGCGGCCCGCGGCCGCATCGGGAGCGGCGCAAACGCAGGCCGGGACGGAGGCGCAGGAGGAGGCACGCCCGGGAGGTCAGCTTCCTCGGCGGGTTGACCCCATACGACGCGCCGGACTTCTACGACGGCAAGCCCGATGGGGATTAGGTACGGAGGCAGTAGATGCGACGCTGCATGGCCGGCGCCCTGGGCATCTGGCTCCTGGCGGGAGCAACTCTGGTCGCGGCCGACTTCTGGGAGGAGAAGGACTTCACGGCGTGGTCGGACGAGGAGGTCCAGGTGATGCTGACCGCCTCGCCGTGGACCAGGAACGTCACGATCCTGACGGGCGTCCGCGGCGACGCCGGCCCCGGCGACGCCGGCGACGACCTCTTCCGGCCCGGGACGGCCCCCCACCGGTTCGGCGGCGGCACGTTCTCCCTCGCCCCGCAAGCCGACGTGACGGTTGCGTGGAGCAGCGCGCTCCCGGTCAAGCAGGCGCTCGTCCGGCGGGCGTTCGGTCTCGTGTCCCCGATCCCGCACGAGGGCCAGCAGATGCTGGCGTTCGAGGACCCGTTCTACGCGGTGACCGTGGTCGGGTTGCCGCCGTCGTTCGACGGGCTCGGATTGAGGAAGGATGCCATTCGGGCCGCGACGATGCTGGCCCGCCGGGGCAGGGCGCCGCTCGCGCCCGAGAACATTCTGGTGTTCGCGGACGGTGCGATGCGGGTCACGTTCCAGTTTCCGAAGACGGACCCGATCACCCTGGACGACGGGGTCGTCGAGTTCATGACAACGCTGGGACCCGGCGCGGACATCAGGACGCGGTTCGAGCTCGAGGCCATGATCGTCAACGGCCGGCTCGAGCTGTAAGGCTGCCGGCCGCCTCGGTCGGCCGAGCCCGCCGGCTTCCCGCCCCCTCGGCAACGCCCGCCGGCTGCGGGCTCCCCTCGGACCTCGTCGGCGGTCCGGGATCACTCCTCCCGAACGTCGGCGGTGGCGTTGACGGCGATCGGGCCCGCCACCACCTGCCGCCGTCCGGAGGGCCAGTCCACGACGATCTCGTCCACCCGCTCCGCATCCGCCAATCCGAAGTAGAGCGGCATCGAGCTCTGCGAGAGGTAGCCGGACTGCCCGTCGTGGACCTTCACGTACGAGCGGCCCGCCGCTCGCACGGTGACGCTGGCCCCCAGGCCGTCGCGGTTCGATTCCGTCCCGACGAGCCGGACGGCGAGGTAGCGCAGAGACGTCCGCTCGGCCAGGTTGCTGACCAGGACCATCGGGCCGTCGTGGAACTCGTTCGTGACGATGTCCAGGTCGCCGTCCCCTTCCAGGTCGAAGATGACGGCGGAGCGGGAACCGACGGCTCCCCAGATCACGGTGCTGCCGAGGAGCCCGAACTCCTCGCAGTACGGGTTCCCCCGGTCCGCGGCCAGGCAGTCGAGCGTGAACCACGGCCGGGCCGTGCGCCGATCCCGGCGCGGCTCCACGCCGAGAACGAACTCGCTGTCGAGGAAGGAAGCGCCCCTGTCGTTCAGCAGGACCGAGTTGACGCCGTAGCGGAACGGGAAGTTCATGCTCGAGGCGATGAACACGTCCTCGAACCCGTCCGCGTTGAGGTCGCCGACGCTGAGGCCCCAGGGCCAGTAGTTCTCGGTGCCCAGCGCGTCGGATGCCTCGGTGAACGTTCCGTCCCCCTCGTTGCGGAAGAACGCGTTGCCGAAGATGCTCATGCCGCCGGATTGCAGCGTCGTTTCGGACCACTGCATGCGCGACTTCAGCTTCTCGCGATCGGGGCCGATGTCCTCGCTCATGTCCGAGTGCATGTCGGTGAGGATGATGTCCATGTCGGCGTCGTTGTCGAAGTCGAACACCTTGATGCTCATCGCCCCCCAGGAGGTGCGGGGGAAGAGCTCGCGGCTCCGTTTCTCGAAGTACTCGCCCCCGACGTTCTCGTAGTACTCGTCGTGCCCCTGCATGTTCAGCACGTAGAGATCGGGCCAGCCGTCGCCGTTGGCGTCGAGGGGGCTGGC
>JAPOYG010000285.1 GCA_026706755.1 Acidobacteriota bacterium | reverse complement strand
CGTGGATGGTGCCCAGCTACGATCCGGATCTCGACCTCGTCTACGTCGGGACGTCGGTCACCTCCCCCGCCCCGAAGTTCATGCTCGGGGGTGTCGACCGGGCCCACCTGTACCACAACTCGACGCTCGCGCTCGCGGCCGACACCGGCGAGATCGTCTGGTACTAGATGCGGATCGAAAACAACACAATGAATATGGGCCCCTTTGGAACTTCGCGATCAGCCGTATACCACGTTGTGGACCACGCGATGATTCCCGTCCAGAGCGGTCCATGACAGCCCGCCAGCGCGCCAGCGGTAAGCGTTCGGTCCGCCCGGTATCCGGCGCTGCGGCAGTCGAGCAAGGCATGGTCGAACAGGGAGTCGATCCGGTTCGGGTGCCCTCCCTGCGCGGGGACATCGACCGGTGCTGGCCGTCGACAACGCCAGCGTCCGATCAGCCTGCGCCCATGTCCATACCGGCGCCACCGAACGGTTACCGCCAGCGCCACCAGCGGCCAGCGGCCCAGCGGCGGGGCCCGGGGCTCCCCCGGGCGGTGCTGTCGAGGCTGTCGAGGCGTTGCGGGACGGCAACGAGCGAGAAGCGGGAGAGCCCGCGCACCAGGGCAGCGACCCCGCTCCGGCCCGACCGGTTGCCGATGCGGCGCGTGCAGGGGCTGGCGATCTCCTCGGGGACGCTGGCTTCAGCATCAGGGTGCCGACCACGGAGTACTCAGAGCCACACCGGCTGGCCGACCGGTTACTCTGGACCTCTGGACCGGAGACGCCGCCGTGGTTGCCCCAGGCGACGGCGGGGGTCGTTGTCGGATTCAGTCGATGACGAACACAGTTGTGCTGAAGAGTCGTTATGATATGGCTAGCCCCGTTTTCTGGCAGGAGGGTGCGAGCATGAAGGGCTTCCTCGTGGCGGCTGCGTTGCTGTTGTCGTTGGCCGTGGGTTGCGCCGCTGGGCCCGGCGACGAAGGCGGAATGTGGGCTTGCGCGCCGGAGAATCCAACCGAGATTGCGCCCACCAGCGTGGAGATCGTCGATTCCCTCCCGGAGTTTCTGCGCCGTGTCGCTGATGCCGAGGAGCGTTGCGCAGCTGCGGCGGCCTCGGAGGGTGGAGACCCAGGTCCCGCGACGGCCACCCCCACTCTGCAGCTCGACGCTGACCAGTTCCGAGTCGTTTCTCTAGTGGAGCTCCTGCGCCTCCGTTTCCTGGCTGCGGGCGAAAGCGAAAGGACGAGGTGATGAAGAAGCGACTGTTATGCACGATCGGGTTGGCAGGCGTCATTTTCCTCTTGGACGGATTCCTCTTCCCAGCCCCGGCGTTCGCGCAGGGGCCGCCGTGCGACGACATCATCTGTTGGTACATCGGCGGGGGTTGGTGGCTCTGCTACTGCGGGTGAGTTCGGAAGCGCACAGGCCACGCCTTTGGTCGTCCACATCGGGAGGAGGGTTCAGCGATGCGGGCATGGACCGGGCTTCTCGTCGCCGTTGTGCTTGGGATGGGCATTCTCGTCCTTGATGCTCCTGCCAGCGTCAGCGACCATCCCGTCCTCAAGGCTCTTGAGCTGTTGGAGCAACCAGTTCACGCACAACGGTTCCGTGTCATCCAGGGTGAACCGCCGGCGGGCGCTCAGGTGTATCGCTTCAACACGACGGACATCCTCGCAGTCATGATGCTGGTCGTTGCCGCCATCGGTCTTCCGATACTCGTATACCTGATCTGGGCCCGCGGGAAGAAGCGCACGTGATGGCCTAGTCAGGAAACGCGAGGAGAAAGGGTGAGGAGGATGCGACAGATCAAACGTCTTCTGTGCGCGATCGGGCTGGCAGTCACCATAGCGCTGGGCTCAGGGCTGATCCTCTCTGATCCGGTGTTCGCGCAGCCCCCGCCGCCGTCGCCGTGCGTCTGGCACTGCATACACGTTATCGGTCCTTGGTACATCTGCATGATTCTCTGTTGAACTGTTCCGACTGGCTCCTGTGTCCGGCTAGACGACGGCACCCTGTCTGAGACGACCGTCGTCACCCTGCCGGCTGGCGTCGTGCTGGAGGACGTTGTCATCCGGTTCCCGTTAGATGCGCTGGGCCCTGCTCGGGTGCCTCGTCTGGCTGGCGGGGCACCCCGCCGCGGAGCAGCCGGCCCTGGAGATCGCCGGCGGCGCCGGGTATCAACCGCTGGTTCCCGCCGTTCCCTCCACGCCCGATGTCTACCCGAGCGTGCCCGCCGTCGATGTTCGTCTCACCCGTTGGGGCGAGCGCTGGGGCGTCACCGGCCGGTTCGTGGCGGGCATCGGATCGGCTCGCGTAGACGACATCACCATTCGCGGCGGCGACGGACATCGTCCAGCCCTCCAGAGGGGGCTCCGGGGCGGCGGGGCTCCCCTCGGGGCTCCGGGGCGTCGGGGCACCGGGCCCCCGGGGGCCCGGTGCCGGTGCCCCGGTGGGCCCGGTGGTCCCGGGGGCCCGGTGATCGGTGGTCCACGAACGGTGCCCCGGGGGCCCGGGGCCGTTGGGCCGTTGTAAGCGTGGGGGCCGTAGGCTTGGCCGTGGGGACGTCCGGGGCGCCGGAGCCCTGGGGCCCGAGGGTAATGCCGGCCGAGGACAGGAGCTTCAGGTGGAAGGGATGACGCAAGGAAACAGGCTCCAAGAGTGGCCGCATCGGCCTATCGCCCCGATGTACGAGCAGAACTGCCAGACGTCATCACATGCACAATCGAAGGGAACCACCCGCATTGTCGCCGTCGTCAGGGCGTCAGCAGGCCTGCCAACGCCACCGGTCGGATCAGCCCAAGGGTGCGAGCCTAGTGCCGTGGCTCGCGGGACCGCGCAGTCCCGGGCAGCGGAACAGTGGATGCCCTCTCAGCGCTGACAGCTCCCCCGCTCGCGAAAACGGGACGTCCACCGGGGAGACATCGCCAATTGGCCAGAAAGCGCTCAGGTCTCCCCGCAAAGCGTTGACGATCTCCTGCTATTCGTCGGTGAATCCCTGACCTTGCTTGTGCGGCAGCCGATATCGCGCCGACCACAAACGGCGCCAGTGCCACAAACAAGTTTCCACGCGCGCATGCATCCTTCCTCCCGGGCAGTGTGTGGTGTCCTACCACGTAAGCGCATGAGAACCTCGAACTCCGATTCCACGACCCGCCGTCAAGTCCATCCGGAACGCACTTCCACTCTCGCGAGGCCGTACCAAATCAAGAACGCGCCAGCACCCGCCACCGCCAAACCAACATTGCGCCTCGCGTTGCTCGCCGTGGGAACAATGTCCGCCACTTCCAAAGGAATAACAAAAACCCTTGTCCGTTCCGGATATTGCTCACATACTCGATACTATCGCCCGTGCTTTCGAAGTACGAGATGGGGCGGCTGTACAGATCGGGCGAGATGAACAACGGCTGTGACTTGCGTACGTGCACGGCGACGTCACAGGCCCCGTTGACGTAGGCCGCCTCATAACTGTAGCTGGTACCGAAGCCTCCCCCATAGGCCCCAACCCCATCGTAGCCGCAACTTGGCCGACTCGCAGCCAGCATCACACCGACCCCCACCAGTCCGATTCCGAGCCCGGCCATTCCCGGCGACCGGGTCCTCCTGACAATACCTCCCTCACTCTGTGAAGCTGACACCGCTCCAGCAATTCGTGCCGCCGAGGCACGAATGCTCCCCGAAGCCGAATCACTGCTATCTCCCCATTGCGCCCTCGCCGGCGTCGCGCCGAACAGGAGCGACACCACAGCCACCGTCCATGCCACTTTTCCAGTTTGAGTCGCCACGTTCATCGTCCTTTCCTCCTCGGCTCCAACTCTAAGGCTGCGGCTGCGATCGAAGATCCCTGGCCACCCGAAATCCAATCGTCGTACCGGCCCGATTGTCGTACCAGTACCGATTCGCCGCCCGGATGCCAAATGCCGGTGTATCCCAGGCTCCTCCACGCAGGACCCGCCGTTCACAGTCTCCGCCTCGGATCCACGCGGAGCCGTCCGTGGGTGCCCCTTGGTAGGTCTCGTGCGCACAATCCGTCGTCCATTCCCAAACGTTCCCTAGCATGTCGTGGAGCCCGAACCCGTTCGGCGCGTAGGATCCCGCTTCCCTCGTATGCGGCGCGCCGTCCTCGCAGTTGTTGACCGGGAACGGCCAGCGTCGCCATCTCTGCAGCAGGCTCCGATCACCGCCGTTCGCGTGATCACATGTGCTGCCAGACCGCGAACCCCAGTATCGACTCGTCGACGTCCCCGCGCGCGCTCCATACTCCCATTCCGCTTCGCTCGGCAGCCGGTAGCGCTCGCCGGTCTTCAGGCTCAACCACCGCGTGTACGCCTGGGCGTCCTCCCAGCTCACGCACACCACGGGATGGCGGTCCTCCTGGGCGAAACCGAAACCCGGGTCTTGCCAAGATGTCCGGTTATCCCAGTCGATACCAGCGTTGTTGTCGACCACATTGCAGCCGTCACCAGCGTAGCCGCTGACACGCGCGAACGCGCCGAACTCCTCATGGCTGACCTCGTGCTTGCCCAGCGCGAACGCCTCGACGCGCACTTCGCGGAGCGGTTGTTCGTCGGACTGACCGTCGGCCGAGCCCATCCGGAACGACCCCGCCGACACCACCACCATTTCGGGGCACTCGATGCAGTCCCGAAATGTCGCGCCCGGCTCTGGAAGCCCGGGATCGGCTCCGCTGGCGATGCTCGCGATCGCCCCCATAACCTCCGGCGGATCGGGCGCACCGGAGGCCGATGCGGTGACCACCGCGGCCGAAGAGGATTCCACCCGAGCGCCAACAGTCTCTATTGTCGGCCGGGGTGCCGTCGCGGGCGGGGCGAGACGGGCTGCCTCCGGCTTCGGTGACGCGCTCAGAACGGCAAAGCGCTGTCGTGCCAGGGGCGCGTAAACACCGTCGGCGTACTGCTCCAGATATGCAGCGAAGTCCGCCGGATTCTCGCTGTTCATAATGACGGCCCACGAACCAGCCTCCCGTAGCGAAGTGAGACGGTTGGTCGCCAGCCGCGCGAACTGACCATCGGCGTACTGCTCAAGGTACGCCTCGAAGTCCGCGGGGTTGTCGCTGTTCGCGATCGACTGCCAGAATACGAGTTCCTGCTGCACCTGCAGCGCCGTCAGAGCCGGGGCGGTGGCGCCGAACGCGCCGCTCAGGTAGTGGTCGCTCAGCAGGGAACCGTACTCGTGCGGGCGCTGGCTTCCCCGTGTCGTCTCCAGAACCCTCGCGCGTACTCGCCGGAAAACCGAGCTCAATTCCAGGGGTTGCTCCATGTACTCCAGCAAGGCGGCCGTATACGGACTGTTCCGGCCGGTGCCATCGGCCGCAGTCGTGCCGGCAGCGGCGGCGTAGGCCACCAGTGTCTCGTCCCCCAAGGCGTCTTCGTCGACTGCGCCGAGGCTGCCCTGGCTCATGCTCCGAGTCGAGCCGGTCCGACGTATCGTCCTCGCCAACGGGTTGTTTCGGCACGCGTCGAGAATCACGATACGCAGCGCCGCGCCTTGGGTTGCCGCCAGAATGTGGTCCAGCGACACAGCGGCAAACCTGACGTCGGTATCCCGCTCCAACCTCGCGTTCACGGGGACCAAGTAGTTGACGCCGTCTATCTCTAAGCCGTGGCCCGCGTAGAACACGATCGCGATGTCGGCTGCGGCGCTCCGCCGCGTGAAGTCCATCAGCGCTTGGTTGAACGCAAACTGGTCTACGTCGAAAACCGTCGTCACCGAAAATCCAAGCCGTCCGAGCGCCGCTCCAATATCTGTCGCGTCGTTGCCCGGATTTTCCAGATCTCCAATCGGGCCGTACGTGCTGTTGCCGATCACCAGAGCGACCTTGCCTGTCGCGGACGCGGGAATCGAAAGGGCGACTTGGCCGAGAACCAGCAGCAAGATCGCCATGACGCTCACGCCGTTGCGTGGCGCCGGTCGTAAGCGCACCGCCGCCACTTCGGTCGCGCCGCAACGACCCCCGAGGGGGCCAGTGTCGTCTTTCGTGGAACTCATGTCACACCTCGGCTCTTTTCGCCCGTTCCGTCTTCTGGCAGTATTCGTTGACCGCCGTCGACGTGATGGACGTAGCGGAGCGGACGTTGCGACCGGGTGTCTGCTACGACGTGAGGAGCGGCAAGCGGTCGTTGGAACTCGTCGGGCACGGTGGGGTTGGTGGTGGCGCGGAGCATCGTGGCGATCAGCGGAGCGAGGTCGAGGTCTCGTTGGTAAGCCGTCCGCACGACGCTGGCGAGAACCTGCTGCGTGTCGGCCCCGTGGCGGGTGCGGTTGCCGCCACAGACCTTGCGGGTCACGACGGCGGGTCGGATGGCCTGTTCGGCGCGCCAGTTGGTCGCGTCGACGGACGGGTCCCAGAGGAAGGCGAACACGGCCGCGAACTCGGTGTCGAGATGCGCGGCGAAGCGCTCGGCGTCGTCGAGGGGCGGCGGCGCGTTGATGAGGCGACCGAGGCGGGCGAGCAGTCGACCGCGGACCGAGGCCAGACCGTGGTCGGTCAGCTTGCCCTCGTCGCGACGGTCGCGCAGGGCGAGCCCGGCCTGCAGCACGGCTTCGAGCTCAAAGGCCCACGCGCTGTCGGGATGGTCGTCTCGAAGGTGCTTGCAGCGCCGGAGCAGGTGCGCCAGACACGTCTGGTGCAGCGCGTCGTCGAAGCACCGATAGGACGCCCACCCGTCGCGGATGAGCACGCCGTTGAAGTCGGCCTCCAGGACGGTGAGGGCGTCGTCGAAACTGCGGCCAGGGCAGATGGCGTAGACGGTGGTGTCCGGGGTGGCAAACACCCAGAGCCAGTGGCGCTCGCCGCCGACGCGCCAGCCGGTCTCGTCCGGGGTGACGACGGGCGCCTTGCGGACCTGCTCGCACAGGGCGGTGTAGGCCGGCGCGGCGTCGCGGGCCGCGCGATGCAGCACGTGCGCCAAGCCGCCCGGGGTGACGGTCAGCCCGAACCGGGTCCGGAGCAGATGGGCGACCTTCGCCAGCGGGACGCCCAAGTGCGTGTGCAACTCCACGACCAACGCGACGACCTCCGGACCGAGCTGCGCGCTGGCGGCTCCCAGTGCATCGGAGGTCTGCAGCGGGTGGCGGCCCTGAACCCGCCGCCGACACTGCGAGCAGTGGCCGACGTCGATGTCGAAGCGGCGCACGAGGGGACGCACCACCGGGAGGTCTTCCTGGTACTGCGTCGCCACGCGGGTCACCTCGACCACGCCGCCGCAGTCCGGACACGCGGCCGGTGCCGACGCCGAGTAGTGCTCGTCGACCTGCGCCGGCCGCGGACGGCACGCTTGGCGCCCGTAGGCCGCACCGGGGCGTCGACCGGGCCGCCCGCCGCGTCCTTGGGGTCGGTCCTTGGCAAAGGGGGCGGCTTGCCGGTATCCGGCTCGGCGCGCGGCCGCCAGTTGCTTCTCGAGGTGGTCGATCTTCCGCTTCAGGCGGTCGTTCTCACGCCGCAGGCGCTCGTTGCGGCGTTGCAGGCGTTCGTTCTCTTGGCGCAGGCCCGTGCCGTCGCTCTCGCCCTGCCGCCTCTCTCGGCGCCCCTGTTCCTGCTTCGAGCCGGGCTTCCGCTCCTGACCGCCATCCCCGGAACGCTCGTCGGGCACACACGAATTGTGTCATATTGCGAGAATTGTGCAAGTACAAACTTGTAAGTTTTCTAATCCCTCGACAACACGAACCCCCTAAACGAATGCCTCTGGCACTGGGCCGGAAGTCCGACGCGTAGCGACCAAACCCGGGGACTCACCAGGTCCGCACGATCTCCACGCGCCGCTGTCGACCGTCGGTCGGTGCGTATCCCGTCAGCGGTCGTTCCTCGCCGAAGCCGACGGCGGTCAAACGGCGGGCGGCCACGCCGCGTTGAACCAGATAGCTGGTAACGGCCGTTGCCCGTTGGCCGGACAGGCGCCGGTTGTACGCCTCGCTTCCGGTTGCATCAGTGTGACCTTCGATCGTCACCAACCCGTCGGCCAACCGTGCGTCGGCAAGAGCGGACGCCACGCGGTCAAGATCGCGCCGGGCGCTCGCAGTCAACTCGGCCGAGTTGAAGTCGAACTCGATGTGGAGCATGACACTGATCTCCCCGCGGCTGCCCGGATCTACATCCGGCACGACGCTCAGCCCCCGGACGATTGCCTCGCGCGTCACCGGCCCCGCGATAGCGCTGCGAGTGCGCACTTGGGCGGATGCCGCGCCGAGGTCGAATACTAGACCGGCAGCCAACACCAGTGCCGCCGCCAAGGCTACGGCGACGCCCGGCGTCCCCCTCTCCGTCGGTTTCATCGGACCTCCTCACACGTGACCGAATTGACGCTGTGCTCGGTACGCTGAACCGTCAGACTGCGCGTGCGCCGGGCCGCCGCCGAAAGTCTCGACACGGTCGTGATGGCTTGATGGCAGGTCGCCCATTCGTTGTCGTTTCGAACCAGGAAGCCGTTGGCGGCGACGGTGGCTGCACTCCCGGAAGAAACGGACGACACTCCGCTGCTGCCGGCAAGACGGGCGGGAGTGGTGGTGACCGGAGCGGCAGATCCTGTTGACGTATTCGTCATCACCACCGTCAGGCTGCGAGCTAGACCGGCCGGCTGAGCGCGCACGACCTGAAAGGGGCCGGCCTCGGCCAATTGTCGGGCCTCGAACAGCGGAATGGGTCTAGTGGAAGCGATGACCTTCAGCAGTTCGGTGCCGACGTTGCCGCTGACCACGATTCGGAACCTCGCGGTCGCGGCGGGGACCTGGAGTGGTCGACCCGCCGCCACGAAGTTGTCGGACTGATAGCGATTAGGGAACAGAACGGTGCTTTCGCCAGTGGGGTCGACGTTCAGGACGGTTACGTAGGCGTCCTTGTTCGTCTCCACGAACACCCGCACGCCTTCGCCACTCGCGTACGTGTAGTCCGGCCGATCCACCCATGCCAGCACACGCAATTCATCACCGCCCGCGGTTGCGGGACGAGGCGGCGGGATAGCGTCGTAAACGGCTTTCTGCTCAACTGTCAAGGACCGAGTCAGCGGACGCTCGTTCTGCTGCTCGACTGTCATCGTGGCGACGGAAATCGTCATTGCCCACAGAATGCCGACGCCGAGGAGCCCGTTCTTCATGGTGCGTTCTCCTTCTTTGGCTCTTGAATCGGTCAGTGCTGGGGTGCAACCCCGGGCTCTCGTCACCCGACGATTCGAATTCGGACTTCGTCCGCCGCCCACGAAAAAGACGGCAGGAGGCGGGTGGCTCTGTTCAACTGGTCGACGAACGTGCGGCCGTCGAGGGCGGTACCCACCGGACGTGTCAAGGTATCGTCACCGGAGAAGCCGCGGAAAGGTTGGCGGGTCACGAGGAGGATGACCCAGTTGTAGCCGACCGGCTGGGCGGCTCGTAGCGTGAATTCCTCACGGGGCGGATACTCCAGACTGCCGGCTGGAATCGGGAGATTCTCGGCCAGGATCTGCACTGCGTACACTGGATCGATCAGGTAAAGGCTTGCGTACCCGGCGGTGCTCGACGACAGCTGGAAGGCAAGTTCGGTGCTGGTGCGAATGGGTACCGGAGCCATGGGCACGAGACTGACCGAGAACGGGGCTCCGACGTTTCTGTCCAAACCGGAAGTGGCCGGCCGGCCCGGCTGGCCAAGAGAGTGGGCGCGGAAAACGACCAGCGCCAGACAAATCGCCGTCAGGATCGTCGGACCGATGCGAGAGTATCTGGCAGGACCAGCAACCATTTCTCTTTCCTCCCCAATTCCCATCGCGTGCGTGACCTGGAATTCCGTCAGCCGACGACGCGAAGGCAGACTTCGTCGGCGGCCCAGGACGGATAGTGTCTCAGTTTGGATTCCGGCCAGCCCCTGGGCTACGATGACCAGTCGAAGTGTATCTCTCACCGAGGTCGCTCGGCCCCGAACCCCCACGAGTCCATGCACGCGATCCGCGCCGGGATGGTCTCCTGGATCGTGCGCCTGTCAGCCGGCGTGAGCCGGTCCGGCCGCCACCGGAGCGCGTAGTAGGCCAACAGCGTCTCGGCGAAGTCCTCGCCACCGGGACCGTCCCAGTCGCCGGCCCTGCCGCTCCCCGGGTCGCTCGCGGCGTACTCGGAGATGAACTCGCCGTCGCTGCGCTGCGCCTCGCGCCAGCATTCCGTCACCGCGTACTCGTCTTCGAGCAGATGGCCGGCCTCGTGGATCAGGTACTCTTCGCCCGCGCCGTAGGATTCCAGCTTGTCGTTGAACCGCGTGTGGAAGCGGACCTCCCGTCTCCCCCGGTTCGCCCACATGCCCCCGTAGCCGGTTTCGAGCGTAAGGACGCGGATCCGCGAGCGCATGAGGGACGGAAGCCGACCGACCATCTGCGCCATCCACTCGACCTCCGTGAACCGCCGCTCCTTCAGCGTCGGCTCGTCGTACGCCGGCCCCTTGTACTCGTTCCGGCGACCGTCCCACGTCCTGGTGTCTTCGCCGGTGCGGCCTCGGCGGCGGTTGTACTCGGGATGGACCTGGATCTCTATCGCGTGCCCGTCGCGGTAGGCCGCGCGGTAGAGGTGGACGACGACGGTTGGGTTTCCGCCACCGGGGATGGACAGCCGGGTCCAGCCTTCGTCGAACTGGCGCTTTCCGCCGCGCAAGTGAGTGACCGCCACCGACTCCCATGGGTCATCCGCCATGATGACGTCCGGCCAGATCCAAGGCAGGTCGCGGAAGGGGGGCTCGGCTCGGGCTGTGGTGGTGGCGAGAGCGACGACGGAGACGACGACGGCGGCAGTTACGCGCATCGTGGCACCTCCGGGCCCCGACCAGAATTGGTCGCCGGGCCGGTTGCTCAGACGCGCCTGGCCGTTCGGCTGCAGGGCCTCGCCTGTTCCCCCGGGCAGGGGTGTCGTATTCGGCGAGCGACCCGACGTCGGACGAACGGCCGATGCGAAGCGCGTCTGAGCACGTCCACCGTAGCACGGATTCCGCTATCGGTATACGATGAGCGGTACGCTCCCGCGTTGACGCGCGAGAGCGGGAAGGGAAGGTGAGCGAATGCCGTACGGACCCAAGGGTCAGTGGCGGCCGGCCGCTCCTGGCGCGTGCGCCGTCCACGTCATGGAGATCGCAACCGGCCTGCGCGAGGAGACGTTCGCGCCGCCGGTCGATCCGGACGCCGACAACGTCGGGGCGTCCAGACGCGCCAGCAAGGCCGCCAAGGCTCGCGCCGCCAGCCAGACGCCAGAGCGCCGCCGGGAGGTCGCCCAAGCCGCAGCAGCGGCGCGGTGGGGCCAATGACGGCCGGTGGGATGACTGCGACCGAACGGCGTTTGGAGATACGTCGTACGGCTGAGCGGGAGCGCGAGACGCAAGACAAGCTCGGCGACCTCGTAGCCGAGCACCAAGATACCAACGCAAGCCTCGACGTCCTGAAGAAGAACGCCATCGCGACCAACGAGAAGCTCGACCAGACGAACGCGAAGCTCGACAAGCTCAGCGCGAAGCTCGACAACGTCATCAGCCTACTGGAGAAACTCGTCGAGAAAGCTTGACCGCACTGCTAGCGGCCTGTATCATGTTCGGCAATGAACAGGCTGCCGAAAGCGAAGCGCGCGCAGATCCTCCAGATGCTCGTGGAGGGCTCCTCCCTCCGATCCATCACCCGCATCACCGGCGTCAGCATTAACACAGCGACGAAATTGCTGATCGACGCCGGGAACGCCTGCGCCGCGTTCCACGACGAGCGCGTCAGGAACGTGCCGGCCCGCCGCGTCCAGGTCGACGAGGTCTGGACGTTCACCTACGCCAAGCAGAAGAACGTCGAGGCTGCGAAGCAGGCCCCGCCGGAAGCCGGCGACACCTGGACCTGGACGGCCTTCGACGTCGACCACAAGCTCGTCGTCTCCTGGCTGGTCGGCCAGCGAGACGGGGTGGCCGCGTACGCCTTCGTGAGCGACCTCGCGAGCCGCCTGCGCCATCGGATCCAACTGACCGCGGACGGCCACCAGCCGTACGTCGCGGCCGTCGAGGACGTATTCGGCGCGGACGTCGACTTCGCGCAACTCATCAAGGTCTACGGCCACGAGAGCGCCACGGAGGCCGAGCGGCGCTACAGCCCGCCGACCTGCAAGTCGACGGTCGTCAAGCCGATCACCGGCGACCCGGACCCGAAGCACATCAGCACGAGCGGCGTCGAGCGGCAGAACCTGAACATCCGGATGGGCGTCAGGCGGTTCACGCGGCTCACCAACGCGTTCACCAAGAAGTTCGAGAACCACTGCCACCACGTGGCGCTCTGGACGGTCTGGTACAACTGGTGCCGGCGGCACGGGTCGCTGCGGACGACGCCGGCTCAGGCGGCAGGCCTGACCGAGACCTGGCACGACGCCGAGTGGCTGGTCGGGATCGTGAACGATTACGCCGGCCGCTCAAACTGAGACACTATCCCAGGACGGGCTGGGCAGTGCGCGAGTCGCAGCGTTGAGCTGGGAGACGAACGCCTCTCCGTCCAGCGCCGTACTGACGGGGGTAGTCAACGTATCGTTGCCGGAGAAGCCTTCGAACGGTTGCCGCGTCACAAGCAGGATCGCACGATTGAAGCCCACCGGCTCGGCGGCTCGCAGCGTGAACCCTTGCGACGATGGGTACTCCAGATTCCCCGCCGGCATCGGCATGTTCTCGGCGAGAACCTGCACGTCGTACACGGGGTCGATCACATAAAGGCTCGCGTATCCCGCGCTGGCCGAAGACAGTTGGAAGCCGAGCTGGGCGCCGATACGGATTGGTACGGGAACAGTCGGTACAAGGCTGACGGAGAAGGAGGGTGCCCGTCCGGCGGGCAGGCCTTCGGCGGCTCGCAGCAGAGGAGTGGTCGCGGTCGGAAACGACTGCTGCATGGACGGTGCGCACGGCCCGGCGGGAGAAAGCGGCGCACCTGCATTGTCGGACCGTGTGGCGCATGCTCCGATCACAAGCACCAGGGTCGTGAAGGCCAACAGGGGTGCCCGGCGGGACCGACCCTCGTGCCGTGTATCGGAAGTATCGGAAGTCGTTGGTCTCATCGCGTCTCTCCGAGGCCGCGTGGATTCTTCGTTGGCCATCGGCATCCCAAACGAATTGATGACGGAGCCGCGCAGCATCTCTGGCGGCGACGGCGCGTCCCGCTCAGGGTTCCAGGTTTTGAAGGAGCTTCTGCTTTACATCGTCGGGCAGTTCGCTCTTGTCGAGGTTTTCGCGGATCCGCTTACGCTCGCTTTTGAGCGCCTGTTCGACCCTCTTGTCGAGCGCCGTTTCGACCCGACGCTGGAACACTTTTTCCCTGATGGCCTGGCTCGTTTCAAACATCTTCCTCCCCCAATCGAACAGCGCCGCTAGCGGAACCAAGAACGCCCAGTGCAACTGGGTCACCGCTGTCTGGAAGCTCTTGTACAGCCAGAAATCCGATCCCGAGTAGAACTGCAGAAGCGCCACGCTGGAAAACCCAACAATAGCAAATCCCAATGCCTGGAAACCGATGCCTCGGTCCGACAAATCGCTCGCCAAATCGGGCTCCTCGCTCGCGGTTCGACCAGATGCTACCACGGGAATCACCACCATGCGCGTCGTGCTGACCGAGCTCCAGCGACCAGACCCGGCCACCTTCGCCGCCGCCTGCGGACTCCCGCCGGCACGGTGCCGCCAGGCTCTCAACGCTCATCCGCCCCGGTCCAACTCGGTCAGGGTTTCCCCGCCTCGACCACCGTCCCCGGAAACGGTGTCGTCGGCGCCTGCCGCGCCGACCGGGCCGCCGGACGCGCCGGACACGGTGCCACTGCCAGCGATGGCCGCCTGGACGCCGCCCGTCGTGCCGGAGACCGCGTCGAGCAACCGCTGCATCTCCTCCAGGGGCATCGGCGGGTGCGCCGGCGCCGAGCCAGCAGGGTTCCCGGCGACCGGCCCTGCACGGCGGGCGACCGTCGGCTGCCCGCGCCCCTGCCCAGGACCTTCACATGGTCCACAGCCCCATCCCGGGGCCCGCGGCCGGTCGCCGCGCCGCGACGTACCCGGCCGCCGGGCGCAACAGCGCGCGCAGCGCCGCCCTCTGCTACGTCCTCCAAGGCGCAGCGTCACCGTGTCGCCCGCCTCCGCTTCCGCGTTCACGAAGAGTGTCCCTTCCACCCCGCGACCGTGCCGCGAAGGACTTCCGTCAACCGTGAGCCGGTCGCCACCAGCGTGACGCGGCCACCCTTCATGCTGAGCTGGATCGCGTCCGCCCCGGCCGGCACCGCCGACAGGGCTGCCACGCACGACCGCCGCGCCGCCGCAGACTAGAACATGCCTTCTTTGCGTCCCTTCCACACATGGATCATACTCTCGCGCGCCGCGAGCACGGCGCTCGCGACGGCCCCGAAGGGGACCGCTCTACGCGGCGAGGTCTGCGGCGAACGTGTCCTCCGCAGCCGACAGGGACTCCCGATGCGAACCGTAGTGACACGCGGGCCGCCGTTCCAGCTGGCGTGCACCTGGGCGCTGCCGCACACGGGCTGCGGCGGCGCGCCGACCGCCGCGGGGTCGCCGGCGCCGCGTGCGCCGAGGCCCGGCGGACCGAGCGCCACTCACGCCGACCGCCGCCGCCGGCCCTGACGGAACTGCGTCCCGATGCCCTGGCTCGCCAGCGACCGGCGACTCTGGACAGCGCGCGCAACCCGTTCCGCTTCCGTGCGCCGGCCGCCGCGCTCGACAACCCGGCATCGTCCGAACCGACACCGCCGCGGAGCCGGCCGAGGTGCCGTTCCCGCGGGCGGACCGGGCCGCAGGCGGTGCTCAACTCGCTGCGGTCGCGGCGGCCCGATGTAGAGCTCCAGGCCGAGGGCGCGACAGATCTGCTCGACGGCCGACGGCGCAGAACCGTCCCGTCCGCTGACGCGCTTCGACTCGAGCGTCCAACTGCCGGTGCGCGTGTTGTCGCCGCCGTCGCCGGAGGCCCGCCTGATGGAGAGCGAAGAGGCGGACCGGACGAGGCCGGCGCCGGCGGACCTGGACGACCCGCAGGCGTTCTTCGCGCTGTTCCACGGCTACTCGATGGTCCCGACCGGGATCGGGCCGGCAGACTTCTGCCTCGTCTCTCCGTGCGCGAAGCTCGAACCCGGTCAGCGGATCTGGCTGCGGGACCGGAAAGGGCGCGAAGGGCTGCGGTGGCTGATCAGGCTGACGGCGACCACCTACGAGGTAGCCGCGTGGCAGCCGCCGAAGCCGAACGGCCACCAGGACCTGGTCCCCGAGCGCTGGGAGCGCAAGGACGTCGACGACCGCGGCGTCATCCTGGCGGTGTACCGCGGTTGGGTGGTTCCGTCGGACCCGGTGCACCGGCTTCCCGACTGGCATGCCGGCCGACTCACCGGATTGTGGCGGGCGCTGTTCGACGACGAAGCGGAACTCCAGGCCGCGGTAGCGGAGCATCTCGAGGAGACGACCGCCTCCTTCAACCGGCGGATCCAGGGATGGCTCGAGCAGGGTTCGGTCCAGCGCTCCGACATGCAGGACCTCCTGCAGCAGGTCGAGAGCGTGAAGCAGTTGGCGCAGTTGCTGTCCCGGCGCTCGGAAGCGTCCCGCGACGAGTCCGGAGCGCCGGGCGAAGGGTTGACCGCCCCGCCGGCAGGCGCGGGGGCGACGAGAGGGCGGTGACGGAACC
>JAPOYG010000403.1:11607-15778 GCA_026706755.1 Acidobacteriota bacterium | reverse complement strand
GACGTCCCGACGTAGACGAGGTCGAGATCCGGATCGTAGCTGGGCACCATCCACGAGCCGACGTGCGCCCGCCGCTCGAAGGGCACGTCGCCCCACGTCTCGTCCCCCGGCTCGCCCGGGGCGGGAATCAGCCGCCGGCGCCAGAGTTCCGCGCCGGTCGTCGCATCGTGCGCGGTGATCACGCAGGCGTCGGGACCTCCCTGCGGCATGCACCCCCGACCGGAGACGACCCTGCCGTCGGCGACGATCGGGCCCGAGGTCTGGTGCGCCGGGTTCACCCGGTAGTCGAGGATCTGCGTTTCCCACACCAGTTGGCCGGTCGCGGCGTCGAGCGCGAAGACGTGGTCGTCCGAGCTGGTGTCGATGATCGTGTCGCCGTAGATGGCGATGTTGCGGTTGGCCGACGAGATTGGGACGAACTCCTCGAGGTCGTCGGGGCGGTCGCGGCGGTACTCCCAGATCAGGTCGCCCGTGACCGCGTCGATGGCCTGGATGACGTCGCGCGGGTTGGGCATGTAGAGCACGCCGTCGTAGGCCAGCGGCGTCCCCTGCTGGGCTCCCTCCGTCATGCCGCGGGACCAGACCATGCGCAACGCTCCGACGTTGGCGCGGTCGATCTCGTCGAGAGGGCTGTAGCCCCAGCCGTCGAGCGTGCGCCGCCACATCGGCCAGTCCGCCGGATCCGGATCCTGCAGCATTGCGTCCGTGACCGGTGTGAAGCCGCGGTCCTGGGCCGTGGCCGCACCCGTCACGAGTACGAACAGAAGCACGGCGAAGGCAACTCGGCGCCGTCTCGCGTCCATGGCGACCTCCTCGTGGACCGTCGATCCGCACTGCAGCGTAGGCGAGGGGCACCACGGGATGCAACCGGAACGGACCCTCGGCGCCCGCGGAGAGCTCGCGCGACCTCGCGCTAATCTCGCCCGTGCGAGGAGCCGATAAGCGTACCATCCGGTATCACGAGGGAGGCTGTGAATGCGCACACTGGCGATCCTGGGTCTCGTGCTCGTCTGTGCGGCGCCGCCGGCCGGGGCCGGACCCATCCTGGAATCGGCTGCACGGCTCGCAGCGGAGGTACAGCCGAGGCGGTCAACCTGCCTGACGGCCGCTCTCGCCGGGCGGGACGCCGCGGAGCGGCGGGAGCGGAGCACCTCCTACTTCGTCGGAGGGATAGTCCTGCCGGTCGTCATGCCCCTGCTCGCCCGAGCGACCCCGCCGTCTCCGCCCGCAGCCCTCGTGGAGGGTCGGAGGACCGCCGATGCGGCGTGCTTCCGGGACGGCTACCGTCAGCGGGCACAGGAGAAGAACGCCGACAGCGGGTGGGCGGGCAGCGGTTTCGGCCTGGCTCTCTGGGGAACCATCATCGTCGCGCTGACGGCGGGCGACCCCGGCGAGATCGAATTCCCATTCTGACGGCTTCCTGGCCCGGCGCCTACGGACGGTCCGACGTACAGCCTGCGGGAGGGGCCGGCTCGCTGCAGGCGCCCGGCCACGGCTCCACCGTCTCGGCGGGCGGCGGCAGGGCGCGCTGCCGCTGGAACGGGACCTTCCGTGCCCGCGGCGAGCTCATCGTGAAGCCGGTCACCCCGCCACTCGGGTGGCGGCTGAACGTGAAGTACCAGCCGCCGCCGTAGAATCCGCCGTCGAAGGTGGGCGTCAACCGAATGACGCCGAGCTTGCGGTGCCGGAGGGTGAGGCGGCGGTCGTCCGCGCGCAGGCGGTACGCGATGTCGAGGTCGGCGCTGTAGTACGTTCCGGTGTATTCCGCCAGCCGTTCGGCCGAGGGGCGGGCGGCGGACGCGTGGCGGTAGACGAGCGGCTTCCATCCGCCCAGCCGGAGCGTCGGCCCGACCTCGGGGCGACTGCCTCCGACTCGGCCGCCGCCGGCATTCCCGCGGCCCGTCCGAACAACCGAGAACTCGGCCTCCGTCGGCGTGCCGGCGAGGCGGTAGCGCAGGCCGCCCAGCGGCAGCAGCCGCTGCCCGCGCCCGCCGGCAAGCAGGACGAGGTCGTTGCCACGCAGCACCAGGTGCAGCGGGATGTCGCTCTCGGCGTTCCGGTAGTACCCCGCCAGCGCGGCGAGCTCTTCACGGGACGGGGCTGCCTGGGGGGCGCCGTCGGAGACCCGGCGAGCGGAGTCGAGGCCGGCATCGTCCTCACGAGTGGCCGTTCGCGTGTCGGCGGCCGGGCGCACGTTGGCATCGGCCGCGCCGCGCCGGCGCCGCGCAGGCAGCACCGCGTCGGCGACGTCCCGGGCCAGCCGCGCGGGGTCGGTCGCGCGGGTGTTGCACAGGACCGCAACCGCCAGGTCCTCCTCGGGGAAGCGCAAGAACTCGCTGCGGTAGCCGGCGTCGGTGCCGCCGTGCCCCACCGTGCGGCGGCCGCGGTGCGTGCCGTGCACGAGACCGTACGCGTAGGCGACCTGCGCGCCGCTGGCCAGCGTCGTCGTCTCCTGGATCTGGCGCACGGCGTCCCGGCCGCCGACCTCGCCCGTCCGGAAGTTCCGGTTCCAGCGGGCAAGGTCCTCGACGGTGGTGAAGAGGCTGCTGGCGCCGACGACGGCGAAGTCCGGGATGCTGAGGCGGTAGCCGCCCGCGCCGTCCGCCTCGTAGGCGTAGGCGCGGTCCCGGACGAGCAGCGTGTGGTCGTCGCGGAACGTCGTGCGCGTCATCCCCAGCGGCTGGAAGATGCGCTCGTCCGTGAAGGCGCGGAGCGACTGGCCCGACACGCGCTCGACCGCGACGGCGAGCAGCGTGTAGCCGGAGTTGCTGTAGAGGTGCTCCGTGCCCGGCCGGAAGTGGAGCGCCGTCTGGCGCGTCAGGAGATCGAGGACGTCACCCTGCGTGATGACGTCGCCTCCCCAGCGCCAGCCCGCCATCTGCAGCAGGCTCCACTGGTCCCGAACCCCGCTCGTGTGCTGCGCGAGATGGCGCAGCGTGATCGGCACGCCGTAGTCGGGGATCTCCGGCACGTGGCGGCGGACGTCGTCGTCCCAGGCCAGGCGCCCCTCGCTGGCGAGGAGCGCCACCGCCAGGGCCGTGAACTGCTTGGAGACCGAGGCGACGTGGAAGACGCTCTCCGGGGTGATGGGGATGCCGTACTCGAGGTTGGCGGCCCCGTAGCCGCTGGCGAAGACGATGTCGCCGCCCTCCATCACCGACACCGCGCAGCCCGGCCCGTCGGGGCCCGCCCAAGGGGCGAAGATGGCGTCGATGCGCGATTCGGTTGGGGCGGGCGATCCCTGGGGGGGACCGGCGAGCGGCACGACCCCGGTGGCGACGAGGAGCGTGGCGGCGGCCAGGAGCAGGGCGGCCGCCAGCGCGCCGGCGCGCCACGGTCGGCGAGAAGCGAGCATCGTCAACCCTCCTGAACCTCCCGGTGGCGGAAGCAGTCGACCAGGTGGTCGTTCACCATGCCGGTCGCCTGCATGTGCGCGTAGCAGATCGTCGAGCCGACGAACCTGAAGCCGCGCGACCGGAGGTCCTTGCTCATCGCGTCCGATTCCGTCGTGCGGGCCGGCACCTCGTCCAGCGTCCGCCAGGCGTTCTGCCTCGGCCGGCCGCCGACGAACTGCCAGACGTAGCGGTCGAAGGTTCCGAATTCCTCCTGCACGTCGAGGAAGGCGCGGGCGTTCGTCACCGCGGACCGTATCTTCAACCGGTTGCGGATGATGCCGGCGTCGGCGAGGAGCCGCGCAATCCGCTCGTCGCCGTAGCGCGCCACCCGCCGCGGGTCGAAGTCGTCGAACGCGCGCCGGTAGGCCTCGCGCTTCCTGAGGATCGTCAGCCAGCTCAGGCCGGCCTGCGCCCCCTCGAGGACCAGGTGCTCGAAGATGCGCCGATCGTCGTGCAGCGGCACGCCCCACTCGGTGTCGTGGTAGGGGACGTAGAGCGGATGCGATGCGCCCCAGGCGCAGCGGGTGGGTTCCATGTTCGGGTCCGCGGTTCGGTTCAATCGGGTCGCGGCAACCTCCCGGCGTGTCCGGCTGCTGTCGGGCGTGCGTCCCCGCGTGGGCGGTGGCGGCGTCAGGGGACGGCGGCCCGGTCGCCGCCCGCGAGCCGCTCCCGCGCCTGCTCGACCTCGCGGTGGAAGACGAACAGTGCGTCGGCGTTCGCTTCGTGATCGGTGAAGTTGTACGTTCGCCCGCCGCGGACCTTCAGGCGCAGGTTGT
>JAPOYG010000403.1:0-10869 GCA_026706755.1 Acidobacteriota bacterium | reverse complement strand
TGCGATCCGTTCCCCTGCGATCCGTTCCCCTGCTGCTCGTCTGGCTGACCGCCGCCGGCGTGGCGCCGGCGCAGACCCGCGAGCCGTTCGTGACGCCGTTCACCATCGAGGAGATGACCGGCAAGCAGGCGGTCCTCGCCACCGATCTGGGGGAGATCGCCATCGATCTGCGCCCCGATCTGGCGCCCAACCACGTCGGCCTCGTGATGCAGCTCGCCGCCGACGGGGCGCTCGACGGCACCACGTTCCACCGCATGGTGCGCCACGGCATCGTGCAGGGGGGCGACCCCATCACCGCCGATCCCGAGCGGACGGCCGATTACGGCCGTGGCGGCCTGGGCCTCGTCGCGGACGAGATCGGCGACGCGCGCCACGTCCGGGGTGCCGTCTCCGCCGTCACCGTGCCGGGGCGGCCCGACAGCGGCGGCTCGCAGTTCTTCATCTGCGTCGTCGACCAGCCCGGGCTCGACGGCGCCCACTCCATCTGGGGACAGGTCGCCGACGGCATGGACGTCGTCACCCGCGTCTCGGAGACCCCGGTCGACGCCGAGGGGCGCGCCGCGGAGCGCGTCGTGGTGCGCAGCGTGACCATCCGCGACAAGCCGCCCCCCGAGGTCCCGCCGTTCACGACGGAGACCGACGCCGAGCTCGCCGCCTACCGCGCAGTCCTCGAGACCACGCGCGGCCGCGTCGCCATCGACTTCTATCCCGACCGGGCGCCGAACCACGTCCGCAACTTCCTGCGCCTCGTCGACTCCGGCGTCTACGACGGCATCGCGTTCCACCGCGTCGTGCCCGGCTTCGTCATCCAGAGCGGCCACCTGCCGACGCGCCGCGACCCGTTGACCGACCGCCAGCAGCGCTTCATCGGGAACCTCGAGCCGGAGTTCAGCGCCACGCGGCACGTCCGCGGCATCGTCTCGATGGCCCGCCTCGACGATCCGGCGAGCGCGTCGACGTCGTTCTTCATCGTCACCGACACCGCGTCGGAGCTCGACGGCGTCTACACGGTCTTCGGCGTCGTCGTCGAGGGCCTCGACGTCGTGGCGGCGATCGAAGCCGTGCCGACGGACGGGGAGACCCCGGTCGATCGAGTGGAGATCGTCGACGCGGAGGTCGTGCGACGGTAGAGCAAAGGAAGCGATGCGGCGAGTCGCTCCGCCGCCGGCAGAGCGGCCCAAGCCCTTCCGGCCGATCACTGTCGCCGGCCGCGGTCCGCGACCGGGAATCGACCTCGATCGGCCGCGGGCGCTCGACGTGGCCGACGACGAGGACCGCTTCGCTCGGAGATCGCCTCGGGCCCTTCGCGGCGGTCACCCCGCGCGGGCCAACAGGTCTCGCGCCAATCGTTCGTAGAGGTCGACCGCTTCCACGAGCTCCCCGATCCGGATGTGCTCGTCCGCAGTATGCGCGACGTGGATCGAGCCCGGGCCGACCAGCAGCGGCTCGCCCCAGGCGGTGAGGAACGGGATGTCGGTGGTGAAATTGAAGGCGGCGGTGTCGAAGCCGGGCAGCGTCTTGAGATGCACCGGCGGGACCTCCAGCACATCCTCCAGCGTGACCGCGGCCCCGACCCGGAGGGTGTCCAGGCGCGCGCGGACGTCCACGGACGGTCCGACGGTGCGGAAGTTGACGTCGGCCTCCGCGGCCGGCGGCACCACGTTGGGCGCCACGCCCCCCGCGATGAGGCCGACGGTGTACGTCGTGGGGCCGAGGTCGGGGTCGGCCGGCAGATCGAGATCGCGCAGCGCGACCAGCGCGTCGAGGAGCGGCTCGATGGCCGAGGCGCCGAGCTCCGGGTAGGCGGAGTGCACGGCGCGCCCGGTCGCCGACAGGCGCACGCGGTAGACGCCCTTGGTGGCGGTGGCGAGGCGGTTGTCGGTCGGCTCGCCGTTGATGAGATGCCGGCAGCGCGTCGCGAGGCGGTTGGCGGCGTGGGCGCCGGCGCTCCCGTGCTCCTCGCCGACCACCACCAGCAGGCCCGCGCGCTCCTCGCCCGCCGCGCGCAGCCGGCCGAGTGCCGCGATCTGGGCCGCCAGGATCCCCTTGGCGTCGCAGGCGCCCCGGCCGTACAGGCGGTCCCCGTCGACGCGGCTCGGGACGAACGGCGGCACGCAGTCGATGTGGGTCGAGAAGACCAGCTCGGGGTCGGCCGGGCCGACCGTGGCGATGACGTTCACGCGGTCGCCGGCCACCGGCTGCTCCGTCACCCGGTAGCCGTCGGCGCGCAGCCGTGCCGCCAGCCAGTCGGTGGCCGCCGCCTCGTTGCCGCTGGTCGAGTCGATGTCGACCAGGGCGCGGGCGAGGTCGACGACCGGCGCGGCTACCGGATCCACGCTTCGAGCTCCGTGCGCGTGTCGGTGCGCTCGTCGCGGTACTTGACGATGACCGGCGTGGCGAGCGAGAGGCCCCATTCCGGCCCGGCGCCGGCGGTCACGGCGCGGGCGCCGGGCACCACCACGGCGCCCTCGGGCACCACCGTCGGCTCGCCCGCCGCGGGCCGGATGATCCGCCCCTCCGGGAGGTCGTAGATCGGCGTCGACCCGGTGAGGACGGTGCCGGCCCCGATGACCGCCCGCCGCTTGACCACCGCGCCCTCGTAGAGCCCGGTGTTGCCGCCGACCAGCGCGTCGTCCTCGACGATGACGGGCAGCGCGCCGACCGGCTCGAGTACGCCTCCGATCTGGGCGCCGGCGCTCACGTGCACGCCGCTCCCGACCTGCGCGCACGACCCGACGAGCGCGTGCGAGTCGATGAGGCTCCCGTCGCCCACCCAGGCCCCGATGTTGATGTACATCGGCGGCATGCAGATGACGCCGGCCCCGAGGTGCGCCCCGTCCCGCACCGACGATCCGCCGGGGACGAGGCGGACCCGGGAGGCGGCCGAGAGGGGCCGGAGCGGCAGCGTGTCCTTGTCGAGGTAGGGCGAAGCGGCGTCGGGCGAGGCGAACGGCACCACGTCGCCGCAGCGGAAGCCCACGAGGATGCCCTGCTTCACCCAGGCGTTGACGCGCCAGCCGGTGGGCGCCGTCGGGTCCGGCTCCGCGGCCCGCACGCGGCCCGTGGAGAGTTCGGTCCTGAGCGCCGCGAAGGCCTCGCGCGCCTCCTCGCGGTCGGCGTCTCCGGCCTGGTCGTAGAGGTTGCGAATCCGTTCGGCGAGGTCCATGGTCCGGATAGATGGGGTCGGCCGCGCTCCGGGGTCAGCGGAGGTCGATGTTCAGCAGAGTCCCAGCGCCCCGAGCGCCTCGACGATCCGCTGGCGCGAGGCGTCGGAGGGCGGCGTCATGGGCAGGCGGTAGGTCTCGTCGAGGAGGCCCAGCGCGGCCATCGCCGCCTTCACCGGGATCGGGTTCGATTCGACGAAGTTCGCCTGCATCAGCGGCAGCAGCCGCTCGTGGACGCGGCGGGCGCCCGCGAAGTCGCCGCCGGCGGCCAGGTCCACGAGCGACGCCATCTCCACCGGAACCTCGTTGGCCACCACGGAGATGACGCCCCTCCCGCCCAGCGCCATCAGGGGCAGCGTGAACGCGTCGTCGCCGGACAGGACGGCGAACGGCTCCGGCATCGTCCGGCAGATCTCGCACATCTGCCCGAGGTCGCCGGACGCTTCCTTCACGCCGACGACGTTCGCAATCCCCGCCAGGCGCCGCAGGGTCGCCGGCGTCACGTTGCAGCCGGTGCGGCCCGGCACGTTGTAGACGACGATCGGGAGATCCGTCGCGGCGGCGAGCGCCTCGTAGTGGCGGTAGAGGCCGTCGGCGGTCGGCTTGTTGTAGTACGGCGTGACGGAGAGCAGCCCGTCGGCGCCCGCGCGGGCCATGTCGGCGGCGAGCGCCGCCGCCGACCGCGTGTCGTAGCCGCCGGCGCCGGCGAGCACCGGGACGCGCCCGTCCGCCGTCTGCACGACGAGCTCGACGACGCGGACCTTCTCGGCGTGGGTCAGCGTCGGGCTCTCGCCCGTCGTGCCGCACGGCACCAGGAAGTGGACGCCGCCGTCCACCTGGCGCCGCGCCAGCCGCGCGACACCCGCCTCGTCGAGCTCGCCGCGCGGCGTGAACGGCGTGACGAGGGCCGGGCCGCAACCTGCCCAGCTTGTCCGCATGGCCTTCCTCAATCGATGCCCAGCACGTCGCGCATCGTGAACCAGCCGCGCCGGCCGCGGACCCAGCGCGCCGCCTCGAGCGCGCCGCGCGCGAACGTGGCGCGGTCGCGCGCCGTGTGCGTCAGCGTGATCGTGTCGAACGCGCCGTCGAAGCCGGCCGTGTGCGTGCCGGGCATCTTCCCCGCGCGCGTGGACGCCACGTCAATCGACGCCGCGTACCCGGCGCCTCGCATCGCCGCCTCGAGCGCGAGGGCGGTTCCGGACGGCGCGTCCCGCTTGGCCGCGTGGTGGGCCTCGTGGATCCAGGCCCCGAAGTCGTCGCGGGAAGCGAAGAGCGCGGCGGCCCGCTCCACGAGCGCCGTGAACAGGTTCACGCCGAGGGAGAAGTTCGCCGCGTGCACGACGCCGATCCCGGCCGCCTCGGTGGCGCGCCGCACCTCCGCCACCCGCTCGTCCCAGCCGGTCGTCCCGACCACGACGTCGATCCCGCGCGCCGCCAGGCGGGTGACGTTGGTGGCCACGGCGTCGGCCAGCGAGAACTCGATCGCGACCTCCGCGCCGTCGAGCGCCGGCGAGTCGATGCCCGCGCCGTCGCGGTTGTCCTCGACGTCCAGCCGCGCCACCACCTCGCAGCCGTGCTCGGCGGCGATCGCATCCACGGCCCGGCCCATGCGGCCGTAGCCGACGATGGCGATGCGGGGGTTGGCGGCGGGCGGGGTGTCAGGCGGCATCGGTCGGGCCCTGGCGGACGGCTCGGCCGCCCGCGATTCGGACGGCGCCACGGCATCCCGCGGTCCGCGGGCGTCTCCGGCCGGGCGTCAGGCCCGGCCCGGCGTCCGGTGCCCGGCCGGCGCCCTCGGCCGCCCGATTATACTCGCGCGATGTCGATTCCCGAGACGATGCGCGCCGTCGAGATCGCGGAGCCGGGCCCGCCCCGCGTCCTCCGGCCCGTCACCCGGCCGACGCCCCGTCCGGGCACCCGCGAGGCGTTGGTGCGGGTGGCGGCGGCGGGCATCAACCGGGCCGACGTCATGCAGCGCGAGGGCCGCTACCCGCCCCCGCCGGGCGCCTCCGACCTGCCCGGACTCGAGCTGTCGGGGACCGTGGCCGCCGTCGGCCTGGACGCCGACGGAGTGGCCGTCGGCGACGAGGTGTGCGCCATCGTTTCGGGCGGCGCCTACGCCGAGTACTGCCTGGTGCCGGCGCCCCAGTGCCTCCCCGTTCCGGAGGAGGTGAGCCTCGCCGACGCCGCCGCGCTTCCCGAGGCCTACTGCACCGTGTGGACGAACGTCGTCGACCGCGGCCGGCTGCGGGCCGGGGAGTCGTTCCTCGTCCACGGAGGGTCGAGCGGGGTCGGCACCGCGGCCATCCAGCTCGCCCGCCGCCTTGGCGCGCGCGTCATCGCCACCGCCGGCACGGCCGCCAAGTGCGCGGCGTGCGTGGATCTGGGCGCCGAGCGCGCCGTGAACTACCGCGAGGAGGACTTCGTGGCCGCCTGCCGCGACGCCACCGGCGGGCGAGGGGTCGACGTCGTCCTCGACATGGTGGGCGCGCCGTACCTCGGGCGCAATCTCGCCGCCCTCGCGGTCGAGGGCCGCCTGGTGGTGATCGCGGTGATGGCGGGGGCGGAGGCGGAGGTGAACCTGCTCGACTTCATGTCCCGGCGCCTCACGCTGACCGCGTCCACGCTGCGCGCCCGGTCGGTCGCCCAGAAGGCCGAGGTCGGCCGCGCGGTGCGCGAGCACGTCTGGCCGCGCTTCGCGGCGGGCGAGTTGCGCCCCGTGATCCACGCCACGTGGCCGCTCGCGGAGGCGGCCGAGGCCCACCGGGTCCTGGAATCGAGCGTGCACGTCGGCAAGCTCCTGCTCCTGCCGTGATGCGCATCGCCCACGGGCGACGGAATGACGGCCGGCGCCCGGCGCTCGCCTGCAGGTCCGGCGGCTCGTGCCCGACCCGCGCCCCAGCCGCGCCGAGGCGCTCCCGACCTGCCCTGCGTCACGCCGCGCCGAAGATGCGGTCGAAGTTGCCGGCCAGGATCGCTTCGCGCGCCGGCTCGTCGACACCGATCGCGTCGAGCGCCGCGCACTGCACCTCGAGGATCGGCCGCTGCCAGCCACGCGGGAAGAACGACGAGTCGGTGCCGAAGAGGATGCGCTCGGGGCCGAGGACGTCGATCGCGCGGCGGAAGACGTCGGTCAGGGTGGGCGGCGGCGTCAGATACCGCGTCCAGCCGTTCGAGCTCGACGTGTCGACGTGGATGCTGGGGCACAGGTCGGCCGCCATCAGCGTCTCGCGCAGCAGCCCGGCTCCGAAATGGGGAATGACGACCGGCACGGACGGGAACGCCCACGCCGTCGCCACGAGATCGAGCGGATTGCCGCGCCGGACGTCGAAACGGCACGGCAGGCCGAGCCTGCGGCGGACGCCGACCGACAGCGCGCCGCAGTGGACGAACACCGCACCCCCGCGCTCGGCGGCCGCCTCGAAGACGGCGACGACCCGCGCGTCGTCGAGACCGAAGCGGTGCATCGCCGGGAAGAGGCATGCGCACCGCAGGCCGTGCTCCCCGAAGCCCCGCCGGGCGCGCTCCGCCGCCCCCGGGGACGTCGGGTCGAGCATGAACGTCCCGACGAGCCTGGAGGGATGCCGCGTCGCGGCGGCCGCGACGGACGCTTCGTCCCCCGGCACGCTGGCCATGACCGCGGCGCGAGCGACGCCGTGACGGTCGAGCTCCGCGACCCAGCGGTCGGCAAGCGCCTCCGCAGGCCCGGGAGGATCCCAGCCGAGCCGGGCCGGCAGCTCCACCGCGGGGTCGCCGGTCGCCGGCGCCGCCGGATCGCGTCCGAGGGCGGCGAAGAAGCCGGCGGAGAAGAAGTGGCAGTGCGCGTCGTGGACGCGGTCCGCGGGACGCTCGGTCATCTGTCAGGGGCGGCCGTCCGGCGTGCGCGAGCGGCCGGAGCGACCGCGGAACGGGCCTCGCAGCGCGGTGCGCCCGCCGAGGCTCCCGCGCTCCGTCAGGCCGCGCCAGCCGCCCGCGCGGCGCTTCCGCCGCCGGGCACGCGGCAGTATACTGGCCGCGGAGTCTGCATCATGGCAGCACGCAAGGTCGGCCGGAACGACGCCTGTCCCTGCGGCAGCGGGCGCAAGTACAAGCAGTGCTGCGAGGGGAAGGCGGAGAGCCGCTCGCAGCTCGGCCTGTACGCCGCTCTGGCGGTGCTCGTGGCCATCGCGGGGGTCATCGTCTACACCTTCACCTCCGAGGGCTCCGGGCCGCGGCAGGTGTGGGACCCGGACCACGGCCACTACCACACGGTGCCGTGACGAGGCCCTGACCGGACCCCGGGCGCCGACCCCCGCGACGGGAGCGGCCCGATGTCCCGGCCGTCGCCAGCGCAGCCCGTCTGGCCCCGGGCCGCCTGCGAGCCCGTCGTTCCCGTGGTGATTCCCATGGACTACGTCAATCTCGGCCGTACCGGCCTGCGCGTTTCCCGCCTCTGCCTCGGCGCGATGACCTTCGGATCGACGGAGTGGCGCCCCTGGGTGCTTTCCGAGGCGGCCGGCCGCCCGTTCCTCCGGCGCGCGCTCGACGCGGGCATCAACTTCTTCGACACGGCCGACATGTACTCGCGCGGCGTGAGCGAGGAGATCCTCGGCCGCGCGCTCCGCGACTTCGCCGCCCGCGAGCAGGTGGTCATCGCCACGAAGGCGTTCTTCGCGATGGGCGACGGGCCGAACGACCGCGGCCTCTCGCGCAAGCATCTCTTCGACGCCATCGACGCCTCGCTACGGCGGCTCGGGACGGACTACGTCGACCTCTACCAGATCCACCGCTTCGACCCGCACACGCCGATCGAGGAGACGCTCGAGGCCCTCCACGACATCGTGCGCGCCGGCAAGGCGCGCTACCTCGGCGCCTCGAGCATGTACGCCTGGCAGTTCGCGGAGATGCTCCACGTGGCGGAGCGGCGCGGCTGGACCCGCTTCGTCGCGATGCAGAATCACTACAACCTGGTCTACCGCGAGGAGGAGCGCGAGATGCTGCCGCTCTGCCGCGCCGAGGGCATCGGGGTCATCCCCTGGAGCCCCCTCGCGCGCGGCTTCCTCGCCGGCAACCGCAAGCGTCCCGACGATGCCGGCGGAGCGAAGAGCGGGGACACGCTCCGCGCGCAGACGGACGAGTACGCCCAGGGCCTCTACTACGCGGAGTCGGACTTCCGGGTCGTGGACCAGGTGGTGGAGATCGCCGGCCGCCGCGGCGTTACGCCGGCCCGGGTCGCCCTGGCCTGGATTCTCCGCCAGCCGGGAGTGACGGCGCCCATCATCGGGGCTACGAAGATCGGACACCTCGACGACGCCGTCGCGGCCCTCGACCTGACGCTCGACGACGACGAGTGCCGGCGCCTCGAGGAGCCGTACGTCCCGCACCCCGTGCTCGGACACCGCTGATTCCCCCGTTGCGGGGGGCGCGGCGGCCTTGTGGCGGCTCTTCCGGGCCGCCCCGGCCGACCCTACGCCGGCGCCCGTTCCAGGCGGTCCATGCCGGTTTCGTAGATCGCGCGCACCTCGGCCGTGACCTCCCGGTAGCGGGCGAGGAGCTCCTCCCCGGAGGCTGCCTCGCGAAGCCGCCGGGCGATCGGCTCGAGCGCGGCGGGGTCGGTCGGAATGGTCCCCCCGCCGGCATTGGTGTAGATGCGGAGCACGGTCTCGAGCTCGCGCAGGAAGCCGTAGGCGTCGCGCAGCGTGTCCGCCTCCCCGGGCCGCAGGAAGGCGCTCTCCGGCAGCGTCGCGAGGAGCGCCCGCGTGCCGGCGACGCGGAACTGCTCCCGTTCCGCCCCTTCGCGTATCTGCAGCACCTGCAGCAGGAAGTCGATATCGGCCAGCCCCCCGCGTCCCCGTTTCAGGTCGAGGTGGTCGCCGGCCGCCTCGCGGGCCAGCTCGCGCTCGATGCGGGAGCGTACGTGCCGGGCGTAGGCGGGCACGTCGGGCGTCCATGGTCCGTAGACGAAGCGGTCGACCGTCTCCTGCACGCGCGCGCCCAGAGCCGCGTCGCCGCCCGCCGGCCGGCGCCGCGTCCACGCCATCCGTTCCCAGATCTCCGCCCGGTCGCGCAGGTAGCGCTCGAACGCCGGGAACGGGATCGCCAGCGCTCCCATCTTGCCCTCGGGCCGGAGCCGCGTGTCGAACTCGTACGCGGACCCCGCCCCCGTCTTGCGGGAGAGCAGGTCGTGGATGGCGCGGACGAACTTCTGGTGCCGTTCGAAGCGCGGCGCGTCCGTCGTCTCGCCGTCGTAGACGAAGACGAGGTCGAGGTCGGAGTGCACCGTCAGTTCGCGGCTCCCGAGCTTGCCGAGGGCGATCACCGTCCACCCGGCCTCCGGGTCGGCCGCGTCCGGATCCGGCGGCCGCTCGCGCGCCGCGGCGCGGGCCGCCGCCGCGACGGCGCCGTCGGCCACGAGCGAGAGCCGCTCGTTCAGCAGATCGAGCCGCCGCGCCGCCAGCCACTCCGCCAGCACCTTGAACTCCTCGATGACTTTCACGCGGCGGAACGGATCGAGGCGGGAATCGAAATCCCCCTCGGCCGCGACCACCGCCCCGAAGGCCCCGGTGACCGCGGCGCGGAAGGCCTCCGGCTCCAGGCCGGCGCCGGCGAGGAAGTCGAGCAGCTCGGGGTAGGCGGAGAGTCGTGCGGCGAAGAGCTCGCCCGCGTCCAGGCCGGTCAGCAGCCGCTCCCGCAACACGACGTCCTCGAGCAGCGTGCGGTACAGCGCACCGGGCGCCCCCACGTGGGACACCACCTGCTCGAGCCGGATGAGGACCTGACCGGGCGCCGCCAGCGGCGTCTCGCCGGAGAGAATCGCGGCGAGCAGGTTGGCCAGCAGGTTGCGGGCGGATGCCCGCCCCTGCTCCGGCGCGGCATCGAGGGCTCGAATGGTGTCGAGCGCCCCCTGAGGGTTCTCGACCCCCGCGTCGGCGAGCCGCGAGCGTCCCTCCTCGTCGCTCATCTCGCCCGCGAGGAGGCGGAACATGTTGCGCCCGCCCCGGGCTTCGTCGCTCGGAGCGTCGTGGAAGAGGTCGGCGTAGACGGCGTGCACGCGTTCCCGGTGGCCCTCGAGGACCGCGGTCAGCGTCGCGACGTCGTCGAAGCCGAGGCGCCGGGCCAGCGCAAGCAGGCCCCGGTCGGTGCCCGACAGGCTGTGGGTCTGCTGGCCCTCGGCCACCTGCAGGCCGTGCTCGACGTTGCGGAGGAAGATGTAGGCCGCCGACAGGTCGCGCTGCACGTCCGGGTCGATGAACCCGGCGGAGCCGAGCTGCCCGAGCGCCGTCAGCGTGTGGCCGGTGCGGAGGGCGGGCTTCTCGCCGCCGTGGATCAACTGGAACACCTGCGCGAAGAGCTCGATCTCGCGAATGCCGCCGCGGCCCTCCTTGATGTTCCGATCCAGGTCTCCGTGCTTCGCGTGCGCGCGGTCGGCCCGCGCCTTGTAGCGCACCAGCTCCTCGATGGCGGCGTGATCGAGGTACTTGCGGTAGACGAACGGCTGCACGAGGTCCACGAACCGCGCGCCGAGCTCCCGGTCGCCCGCGATGGGGCGCGCCTTGAGCAGGGCGAACCGCTCGAACGTCTCGCCCAGGGTCTCGTAGTACTGCGCCGCCTGGCGGAGCGAGTAGACGAGCGCCCCGCGCTGGCCCATCGGCCGCAGCCGCATGTCGACGCGGTAGAGGTAGCCCTCGCCGGTGTGCTCGCTGAGCAGCCCCGTGAGGCGCCGCCC
>JAPOYG010000177.1 GCA_026706755.1 Acidobacteriota bacterium | reverse complement strand
CCCGAAGTGTGGGTCGAGGTGCCCGACGTCACGTCGCCCTCGCGCCCGGCGGGGCAGGTGCCCGGACTGACCATCCACCGCCTGGACGCCGGGCGCTACCGGACGGTGGCGGCGAGCGTCGCCTTCCCCGGCTGGACGGCGGCCGAGATCCACGTCGCGCTCGACCAGCCGGTCCGCTCGGACGCCACCGACCGCGCGCTGGCGCGCGTCGCCCGCGCCCTCGGCACGCGCGACGGCACCGGACCGGAGGACACCCCGTGGCTCCGCCGGCAGCGCGCCGAAGGACGCCAGGAAGGGCGCCTGCAGGAGCGCGTCGCGGTCCTGCAGGCGGTCCTCGCCGGGCGCGGCATGGCGGACCTCGAACCGGTGCTGGCCGAGAGCGACGCGGCCCGCCTGCCGCTCGCCGTTGCCCTCGACGCCGTCCAGCGCTGCCGGGACGCCCCCGACCTCCGCGTGCGACTCGCCCGCACCGCTCAGAACGCGTAGCGCAGGCCGAACTGCATCTCGCG
The DNA here is from genome assembly GCA_026706755.1 of Acidobacteriota bacterium. GTDB lineage: Bacteria > Acidobacteriota > Vicinamibacteria > Vicinamibacterales > UBA8438 > JAGWAJ01. The sequence continues at coordinate 15,269 of JAPOYG010000177.1, read as the reverse complement.
GGCGTTCAGGGCACTGAAGATGCGCCCGAAGTTGGGCGAACCGAAGAAGCGGTTCGGCAGGTCGAAGTTGGCGCGGTTCAGGAGGTTGAAGATCTCCCACCGGAACTCCAGCCGACCGCCGCCGTCGAGCAGCCAGCTCTTGGCCACTGCCAGGTCGACGTTGGCGAAGCCGGGAGCGAAGACGGGGTTGCGGGGGGCGCTGCCGAACGTGAAGGGCGCCTGCAGCGCGAACGCGTCCGTGTCGAACCAGCGCTCGACCGTCCGCTCGCCGCGGGACAGATTGGGGTCCCGCGTCATGTCGGGCCGCTGCGCGGGCCCGGCGCCGATGTTGGCGTGGTCGTCGGTAACGTTCACCGTGAACGGCGCGCCCGACTGGGCGGTGACGATGGCGTTGATGCGCCAGTGACCGAGCAGCCCCTCCCGCCAGCCTCCGGCGGAGCGCTGGAAGGGCAGCTCGTAGGCGGCGCTGCCGACGAACTGGTGCCGGTGGTCGAAGCTCGACAGCGCGTTCTCGCCCGGGAAGATGTTGCGGACGTCCTGCGGCACGTTCGCCTCGAAGGCGGTCGGCCCCGGGCTCGACGCGTCGTCCTCCGAGCGCGACAGGGTGTAGGCCACGTCGAACGCCAGGTCGCCGCGCAGGCGTCGGAGGAGCTTGAACGTCACCGCGTGGTAGATCGACTTGCCGTCGAACCGGATGGCTCGGATGCCCGACAACTGCGGGATGTCGCGCCGCGCGCTGATCGAGCCGGACCCGGGCCGCGGGACGTTGTGGATCGTGGAGTTGTCCGCGCCGATGGTGTAGGACCCCATGTAGAAGAGCTCGAACACCGTCGACGGGAGCACCTCGGTCTGGAAGCCGCCGGACCAGGTCTGCGTGTACTCCACCCGGAAGTCGTAGTCCATGATGGAGCCGCCGATGCTACCCGTGGGATCGGAGGCGAGGATCGTGCGCGTGTCGAAGCTCGGCACGAACTGCCCCGCCGGAACGTCCACCTGCTTCAGGAAGAAGAACGGCAGGTTGCGGGTGAACGCCGTCTGCACGCTGTAGGCCCACTGGTTGAGGAAGATGCCGTATCCGCCTCGGACCACCGTCCGCCCATCGTCGTCCGGCACCCAGGCGAAACCGAGGCGCGGGGCGAAGCGCTTCCGGCTCGGCCGCAACAGGCTGCGGTCCCAGCCGATCTCGGCCGACGTCACCCACGGGATCGGGATGAGCGGCAGCAGCCCCTGCGCCGCGGGCGAGATTCTGCCCTCGTCGTCGCTGGCGATGACGTAGCGGCCGCCCGGGACCGAGACGTCGATGGTCGACAGGCGGTTGTCGACGTCGCGCAGGTGCTGGTTGATCTCGTAGCGCAGCCCGACGTTCAGGGTCAGGTCGTCACGCACCCGCCAGTCGTCCTGGGCGTACAGGTGCACCCAGTTGGTCCGCGCGTCCTCGTCGCCGCGGCCGCCCACGCCGGAGCGGGCCTGCACGGGGTGGCCGAGCAGGAAGTCCGCGAACGCGTTGCCGCTGAAGCGGCCGGTGTAGAGGAACCGGCCGCGGGCGGTGTCCGGGTTTTCGGGCCGGAAGCGGAGGTGGAACCAGTACGCGCCGAACTTCAGCCGGTGCGCGCCGCGGTCGATCAGGAAGTTGTCGTAGAGCTCGAAGTGCTCGTTCCGCCGGAAGACGAAGCTCGTCGGGTCGCCCATGGCGCTGTAGAGCCCGCCGGTGTCGATCTGCGGGAAGCCGACGTCCCGAGGATCCCGGGTTACGCCGAGGAGCCCGCTCGCGGCTGCGAAGTCGACGCCCCGGTTCAGGCCCTCCTGCCCGCCGTCGACGCTCATCCATCCGAAGCGCGTCTCGTTCAGCATCGACGTCCCGATGGTGCGGGTGTAGCTGGCGGCCAGGTTGCGCGTCCGGGTCGAGAGCGTGCGCCCGAAGCCGGGGATCAGCGTCTCCTGCTGCACGCTCGTCCCGAACGGCTGGAGGTCGTAGGCGTCGAAGGTGCTGAAGCGCACGAACGCCTGGTCGCTCGTGCCGATGCGCTGGTCGATCCGCACGCTGAACTGATCGATGTCGCTCTCGGACGGCTCGACCGAGGTCAGGTTCTGCACCTCGCCGCTCCCCGAGTTGGGCAGCGGCACGCGCTCGAGGAAGGCCCTCGCCACGGGATCGATGCGATCCGCCGGGATGCGGTTGCCGGCGAAGTACGTGCCGCACGCGCCGGTGCCCGGGTCGCGGGTCAACGGGTCGCAGAGCGGAACGTGCCCCGCGAAGTCGCCGCCGCGGACGGCCGCCGACGGCACCGAGAACGTCCGGGTGAGCGAGCGCGTGGTCCGCTGCCCTTCGTAGCTCAGGAACACGAAGGTCCGGTCGCGGGCGATCGGGCCGCCGAAGGTTCCGCCGAACTGCCCCTGGTCGAGCGGCGGAACCGGCTCGTCCCGCGGATCGAAGAAGTTGTGGGCGTCGAAGCGCTCGTCGCGCACGAACGTGAACGCGCTGCCGTGGTTCCGGTTGGAGCCCGACTTGGTCGCGACGTTGATCAGGGCCGACGCCTTGCCCCCGAACTCCGGGGGGTACATCGACTTCTGGATCTTGAACTCCTGGATCGAGTCGACCGACGGGTTGATGACCAGGTTGTTGAAGAGCTCGTCGGTCACCTTCACGCCGTCGAGCAGGTAGATGTTGTGGCCGGCGCGCTGGCCGCCGACGTTGGGGAGGGGACCGGCCTGCTGCAGGGCGGCGCCGCGCGTGCCGCCGGGAGGGATCACGACCGCGTCGCTGAGCTGGGCGAGCTGCAGGAACTGGCGCCCGTTCAGCGGGATCTGCTCGACCTCGCGGTTCTCGATGACGTCGCTGATCTCGGCCGTGGTCCTCTGCAGCAGGGGTGTGGCGGCCGTTACGGTCACTTCCTCCGTGATCTGACCGAGGTCGAGGCTGAAGTCGAGGTCGAGCGTGCGGCCTATCTCGACGACGATGCCGGTCTGGACGACGCGCCGGAAGCCGGGCAGCTCGGCCGCCACCTCCCAGTCCCCGATGGGCAGCGACCCCATGAAGAACCGGCCATCGGCCGCGGTCACCCGGTGGATCTCGAACCCCGTGGCGAGATGCGTGGCGACCACCTCCGCCCCCGGCAGCACGCCTCCCGACTCGTCGCGCACGATCCCGACGAGCTCGCCGGTGTTCGACTGCCCGGCCGCGGGCAGCACGATCGCCGGCAGCAACCCGAGCACGGCCGCGATGCGGGCGATTACCGGCAGCGCTCGCGGCGTGGCACGTCGTCTTCGATCGCCCCGGATCGGGTTCCCCGTACCCGAGACGTACCTGCTTTCCTTCACCGGGGCTGTCGCTCTGGCATCGATCATCCGCCCACGAGTGTAACGAATGCCTCCGCGCCATGCGGGAGCCGCCCAATCCGACGCGGTCACCCGCGGCGCAGACTCTGGCTCGCGGCGGCTTCCTGGCGCGCAAGCGCCACGACGTGCTCCGCCGCGCGGCGGCTCGCGCCCACCGCGCCCAGCCTCTCCCGCACCCCGCCCAGCGCCGCACGCGTCCGGGCCGCCAGGTCCGCATCGGTGAGGAAGCGCACCACCTCGTCGGCGACCGCGGCCGGCGTCAACGCGTTCTGCAACAACTCCGGCACGATCTGCTCTCCGGCGATGAGGTTCACCATGCCCGCGTTGCGGACGTGGGAGAAGGCCCGCACCACGTGATACGTCAGCGCAGACAAACGGTAGACGATGACCATGGGACGTCCATGAATGGCAGTCTGCACGGTCGCCGTCCCGGAGGCGGTCACCACCGCGTCGGACGCCGCGAGCACGTCGTCCGCGCGCCCCTCGACGATGGCGGCGGCGCCGTCCGCCGCCAGGGGCCGCAGCGGCGCCAGGAGCTCGTCGTCGAGGTGCGGCGCACGGGCGACCACGAACTGCACGCGGGGCACGCGTTCGCGGACGATCGCCGCCCCGGCTGCCAGGTCGGGCAGGATCGCGCGCAACTCGTTCGGCCGGCTTCCCGGCAGCAGGGCGACGGTCGGCGCCTGCGGATTCAGGCCGAGCGAGCGGAGCAGCGCCTCGCGCGCCGCGGTGGCCGCGGTCAGCTCGAGCAGGGGATGGCCGACGAAACGCACCGGGATCCGCGCGTCGCGATAGAGCGCCGCCTCGAACGGGAAGATGACCAGCGCCAGGTCGACGAACCCTCGCATCGCCCGGAGGCGCCCGCGCCGCCACGCCCACACCTGGGGACCGATGTAGTAGACCACGGGCACCCCGAGGCGCCGCATGGCCGCTGCTACGCGGAAGTTGATCTCGGGAAAATCGACGGCGACGAACACGTCGGGCCGATCCGCTCGGGCGCGCGCCACGAGCCGGCGGTAGGTGGCGTATGAGCGCGGCACGACCGCCAGCGCCTCCGAGAGTCCGGTGACCGTCAGTCCGCGGTAGTCGGCGACGAGCTCGCCTCCGCCCTCCCGGAGCCGCTCGCCGCCGAGCCCGAAGATCCGCGATTCCGGATCGATCGCGCGAATCTCACGCGCCAGCGCGCCGGCGTAGAGATCGCCGGACGGCTCCCCGCACGAGATCAGCACCTTGGGCACGCGGAGCGGCCGGGAGGCGGGCAGCCGGCTATGGCGCCGCAGGGGCGCGGCGACGGAAGTCGGGGGCGAGCAGATCGAGCTCGGCCTGCGGCACGACCTCGATGCGGTCGAAACCGACCCGCGGCAGATCGTCGACGAACGTCGAGGCGTCGCCGACGAGGACGATGGAAAGGCTGGCCGGCTTCAGCCAGTCCTGAGCCACGCGCTGGATGTCGCGCACGCTGACGTCGTTCACGCGCTCCGGGTAGCGCTCGAGAGCCTCGAGGTCGAGACCGTACAGGATCGCCTCGAGCACCTGGGCGGCGATCGCGTTCGGGGTCTCCAGCGTGATCGGGAAGTTGCCCGCGAGGTACGCCTGCGCACCGCGGAGCTCCCGCTCCCGGACCGGCTCGCGCCGGAGACGCGCGATCTCGTCGACGGTGAGCCGCAGCGCGTCGGCCGTCGCCGCCGAGCGCGTGTCGGTCGTGGCCATGAAGTCGCCGGCCGTCCGCCGGGCCGCTACGTCGGCCGAGGCGGCGTAGGTGAGCGACCGCTCCGTACGCAGCACGGACCCCAACCGGTTGCCGCCCTCCCCGCCCAGAATCTTCACCGCCACGTCGAGGGCCAGGTAGTCGGGATGCGCCCGCGGCAGCGCGACGTGACCCGCCCGCACGGAGGTCTGCACGGCGCCGGGCCTGTCGATGACGACGAGGCGGCGCGTCGGCGGCGGCGCGTCGGCCGTGCCCGGGCGCGGCAGCGCGCTCGTCGGCCAGTCTCCGAGCGCCCGCTCGACGCCCGCGAACGCCTCCTCCGACGTCACGTCGCCGACGACGGCGAGGACGGCGTTGTTCGGCATGAAGTGCGTCCGGTGGAAGGCCACCAGATCGGCGCGCGTCATCGCCCGAACCGACTCCGGTGTCCCGTTCGGCGGCACACCGTAGGGGTGGAATCCATAGACCAGCCGGTTGAAGACGATGTCGGCGAGGTAGGCCGGATCGTCGTAGCTCACCTGCATGGCCGACAGCACCTGCTGCCGCTGCCGCTCGACCTCGTCCGGCGCGAAGGCCGGCCGGCGCGTCACGTCCGACAGGATGTCGAGGGCGAGATCGAAGTCGTCGCGCAACACGATCACGTTGACGAAGCTGAGGTCGCTCCCGGCACCGACGTCGAGGGCCCCGCCGACGTAGTCGACGATGCCGGCGATCTCCTGGGCCGCACGCGTGGTCGTTCCCTGGTCGAGCAGCCGGGCCGCCATCGCGGCCACGCCGGGCTTGCCGGACGGATCGTTCGACGCTCCCGCCGCCACGAGCAGCCGCACCGTTACCGCCGGCTGCTCGTGGTGACCGACATAGACCACCCGCAGACCGTTGGGGAGGGTGCGGATCTCGTACTCCGGGAAGGTGACCGGCCGCTCCAGGAGAGGCGGGGGCGGCGACTCGCGCGGCCAGTCGACCGTGCGCCCGCGCTGGGCGGCGGCAGGGACCGCGAGCGCGCACGCCAGCAAGACGGCGACGAGGGTCGCCGGGGTCCGCCCGCTCATCGCGCCCCTCCTCCCCCGCCGAAGAAGCTGCGCGGCCCGCGGGGCATGCGCGGCATGATGGTCAGGACGAGCCGGTTGTCGTCGCGGAAGTAGGTCCGCGCCACGCGCTGCACGTCGGCCTTCGTGATGCTCATGAAGATGTCGAACTCGGCGTCGGCCGTCGTGATGTCGTCGTGGATGACGGCCGCGTGGGCGAGGTGCGCCGCCTTCTGCTGGTTCGTGATGCGGCCGATGACGTAGTCCCGCGCGAACTGGTTCTTGGCGCGCTGCAGCTCGTCGTCGTGCGGCGGCTCCGCCTTGAGCCGGTCGAGCTCCGCGATGAGGGCGTCGGCCACCTCGTCCGGCGACCGGCCCGGCTGGACCAGACCGACCGCGTAGAACAGATTGGGATCCTCGATGATGTTCTGGTCGCCGAAGGCCTGCACCGCGAGCCGCCTCTCGTACACGACGCGCCGCGGAATCCGCGCGCTGGCGCCGTCCGACAGGATCTTGCTCAGGATGTGCAGCGGATAGGCGTCGGGATGGCCGTCGTAGGTGATCGGGTGGGCCACCACGACCGCGGGCAGGGGCCAGTTGTCGGCCGCCACGGTCAGCCGCCGCTCCCCCGTCGGCGCCGGCTCGCGCGGAATCGCGCGCGGGACCGGTTTCGAGGCCTTGGGGACCCGGCCGAAGTAGTGCTCCACCATCTGCAGCGCTTCGTCGGAATCGAAGTCGCCCACGAGCGTGAGCGTTGCGTTCTCCGGCACGTAGTAGGTGTCGAAGAAGTCCTGCACGTCCTCGATCGACGCCGCCTCGATGTCCTCCATCGACCCGATCGTCGTGTGCCTGTAGGGATGGGTCGTGAATGCGTGGTCGTAGATGATCTCGGACATCAGGCCGAACGGTTCGCTCTCGTAGCGCCAGCGGCGCTCCTCCTTGACCACCTCGCGCTCGGAGGCGAGCGCGGCTTCGCTGATGCGGAGCGTCGCCATCCGGTCCGCCTCGAGCCACAGCACCAGCGGCAGGTACTGTGCCGGCACCGTTTCGAAGTACACGGTGACGTCCTCGGTCGTGTAGGCGTTGCCGTCGCCGCCGACCCGCGAGATGAGCGTCAGGTGCTCGTCGGAGCGCACGTTGTGCGAGCCCTTGAACATGAGGTGCTCGAACAGGTGCGCGAATCCCGTGCGGCCCGGCGGCTCGTTCTTCGAGCCGACGTGGTACCAGAGCTGCAGGTGGACGATGGGCGTCGAGTGATCCTCCGAGAGGATCACCGTCAAGCCGTTGTCGAGGGTGACGATGCGGTAGTCGAGCGGGGCCGGTCGGACGGTCGCGTGGACGGCGGCCGCACCGCCGACGACGACTCCGATCGCGGCAACGACCGCCGCCACCCCGAGGCTGCGCCGGACGCGGGCGAGTCGCAGGATCCGCATGGCGGCGATTATCTCACACGGGCCGCCCCGACCCGCGCCCCGGCCTACCCGACGACGAAGCGGAAACCGAAGCGGCTCCACTCGACGGGGCGCCGTTCGAACGGATCCGCGTCGATGCGGCGCTCGCGGCCGAAGACCAGCTCGGCCGTGCCGGCCCGCCCCCGGATGCGCAGGCCGCTCTCGAAGCGATGCCCGTGCTGCATCGGCCGGTTGTAGATCCTGCGCGTCACCCCGACCGCCGTCCCGTCGAGGTCGAGGATGAGCGCCACGCGGCCCTCGGCGGGGTACGCCAGGCGTACGCGGGCGTTGAACTCGCTCTCGTAGTCGACGCCCGCCCGGAGCACCCTCGCGTACGCGGCCCCGGTGTAGTACAGGTCCACCGGACCGAGCCGGAAGCGATCCGCGTAGTTCAGGCCCGCCATGTTCCAGGCGACCGCGCCCTTGTTCTCCCGGTCGGCGAGGTGGCGCGAGATATGGTGGAACGTCACGCCGAGAGCGCCTCGCGGCAACCGAACGAAGATCGTCGTGTCGATCGTGTAGTTGTTCTGGTTCGGATCGATCGCCCGCCGCTCGTCGCCGAGAATCGACTCGATGTTGACGAACAGGTTCCCGCGCACGAAGCCGAGGTCGAACAGGTCGAGATCGGCCCCGATGTCCGAATCCCACGCGAAGCTGCGGTCTCCGTTGCCCAGCGTGCGGATTGCGTTCAGGTGCAGGCGGTAGGCGGAGAGGAAGCCGACGGAGCGCGGCACCAGTCCTTCGGGGCGGGGTCCTCCGGAGGTCTGTGCATACGCGGCCGCTCCGCCGGCCGCGCTCCAGCCGGCCAGCGCCAGGGTGAGCACGATGCCACGGGCGGAACCCCTGCGCGGCGAGTTCAAACCGGCGGAGTGTAGCACGGGCGACCGGCCGGACTGCGGTGGGACCCGGACGCCGGGTTGGCGCCTCGGCGGTCGCCAGCGTATGATACGGGCGGCTCGACGGCCTGCTCGGACGGCTCCCCCGATCATGTTGCCTGACAATCGTCCCCGCGTGTGGTGGGTTCCTGCGGCTTGCGCAGCCCTCGCGGCGGCGCTGGTCACGGCGTCTGCGCTCGTCCTCACGCGCGCGCAGGCCCAGGAGCCGGCGGAAGTCGCGCAATCGGACACCGGCGCCGGCTCGGCCCCGGCCGGGGCTCCGGGCGCGCAGCCGATTGCCTTCAGCCATGCGCGGCACGTCGTCCGCGCCGGCATCGACTGCCAGTTCTGTCACGCGTACGCGCGGCGGGGACCGGTGGCGGGGATACCCTCCGTCGAGCGCTGCGCCGGCTGCCACCGGACCATCCTGAGCGAGCGCCCCGAGATCGAGCGGGTGCTCGGCTACTGGGAGCGGCAGGAGCCGATCCCCTGGGTGCGGGTCCACGACCTGCCCGACTACGTCCGCTTCAGCCACAAGGCCCACGTCCGGGCCGGCGTCGACTGCTCCACGTGCCACGGGGACGTGGCCTCGATGAGCATCGCCCGCCAGGCCGAATCGCTTTCGATGGGATGGTGCGTCGACTGCCACGCGGAGCGGGAGGCGTCCCGGGACTGCGTCATCTGCCACTACTAGGAGTCTGCGCCGTTGAACGGCGCCGCCTCCCGCGGGAGCGCAGATTCACCGAAGGATTGGGTTGGGCGGGCCAGGACGTCAGGCGAGTGGCCGAGCGGAGAGCGAAACAGTGAAGGAATCGTCCCCCCCGGGCGAGCTGGCCGGACTGACCGAGACCGTCGGGCGCCGCACGTTCCTGCGGGTGCTCGGCGGAGCCGGGTCGGCCGCCGCCGTCAGCGCCTGCGCCCCCGCCCCTCCCGAACGGATCATTCCGTACGTCGTGCCTCCCGACGACGTCGTTCCGGGCGTCGCGACCTGGTACGCCAGCGTCTGCGGCGAGTGCCCGAGCGGCTGCGGCACCCTCGTCAAGACCCGCGAGGGACGGGCGATAAAGATCGAGGGCAATCCGGCGCATCCGGTGAACCGCGGCTCCCTCTGCGTGCGAGGCCAGGCGGCGCTCCAGGGGCTCTACAGCCCGGACCGCTACCGCGGCCCGCGCCGGCGCCGCATCACCCACACGGCCACCGGACGGAGCGTGCTCGACCCGATCGACTGGGAGCGGGGGCAGCGCACGCTCGCCGACCGTCTCGCCGATCTGCGGGCGACCGCACGGGGTGACCGCATCGCTATCGTGACCCCCGTCCTGACCGGCACGCTGGATGCGCTCGTCGACCGCTGGGCCGCGGCCATGGGCGGCGCCCGCCGGCTGCGGTACGAGGCGTTCGCCTACGAGCCGCAACGGGCTGCCAACCGGGCGGTCTTCGGGCGCGACGGCCTGCCGCAGCACGACTTCGGCCGTGCCGACCTGGTCGTCTCGTTCGGAGCGGACTTCCTGGAGACCTGGCTCTCCACGGTGGGCCACGCCCGCGACCTCGCGGACGCACGGCGTCCCGGCAACGGCCGTTCCGCGCGCTTCGTGCACCTCGAGCCGCGCCTGTCGCTCACCGCGTCGAGCGCGGACGAATGGATCGCCCTGGAGCCGGGCGCCGAGGGAGCGGTGGCGGCCGCCATGGTACGGACCATCGTGGCCGAGGGGCGGGTGCAGGGCGACATGCTTGCGGGGAGCGAGATCGAGCAGATCCGCGGGCTCGTCGAAGCCTGGAGCCCCGAGGCGGCCGCCGTTCGGAGCGGCGTGCCTGCGGCGCGCATCGCCGAGTTGGCGCGGGCCTTCTCGGACCCGGACCTCGGACCCGGCCGGACCCTTGCCGTCGGCGGCGGGACCGCCGCGGGGGGCGCCGGCGCGACCGAGACCGAGGTCGCCGTCGCGCTGCTCAACTGCGTGGCGGGCAACGTCGGCGCGACGGTTCGCTTCCCGGCCGCAACGATGTGGGACTCCGCGGCGACGTACCAGGACATGATCGACCTGGCGGACGCGATGCGGGGGGGCGAGATCGATGTGCTGCTCCTCCACCAGGTGAACCCGGTGCACACGTTGCCGGGGGCGGCCGACTTCGGCGCGGCCCTTGACGCGGTGCCGCTGGTGGTCGCGACGGCTCCGCATCCCGACGAGACGACGGCGCGGGCCGACCTCATCCTGCCCGCACACACCCCGCTGGAGTCGTGGGGCGATCACCGGGCGCTCGACGGACCCGGTGGGTTGATGCAGCCGGCGATGCGTCCGCTCTACGACACCCGCCACTTCGGCGACATCCTGCTCGATACCGGCCGAGCGGTGCTGGCGGCGGCTCCTGACGAGGCGGCGACCGCTTCTGACGCCGCCCCGGCCCTGCCGGACGGCGACTTCTACGCGCTGCTGCGCGACGCATGGCGGGGCCTGCAGCCGGCCGCGGTCGACCCGGCGGTGGAGGGAGCGGACACGGGAGCGACGACGGGCGACCCGGCGCCGACGACGAACGATGCGGCACCGAGCGACCCGGCGCCGACGACGAACGATGCGGCACCGAGCGACCCGGCGCCGACGACGAACGATGCGGCACCGAGCGACCCGGCGCCGCAAGTCGATGCCGCGGCCCGGCGGCGGGCCGCGGCGGCAGCACGGCGCGCGGCGGCGGCAGCGCGGCAGGCCGCGGCGGCAGCCTTCGAGGCGTTCTGGGCGGACGCCGTCCGGCAGGGCGGGCGTTGGGTCGAGGAACCGGCCGAGCCGGTGACGCTGGGCGAGCGAATCGCCGCCGTGGATCTCCGAGCTCTCGCCCCTTCCGCCGACGACCGGCGGACACCTACGCTCATCGCCTACCCGTCGCTGCACTTCTACGACGGGCGCGGTGCGAATCGGCCGTGGCTGCAAGAGATCCCGGATCCGCTGCTGAAGACGGCCTGGGGCAACGGCGCGGAGATGGCGGCGGAGACCGCCGCCGCCATCGGCGCCGAGGACGGGCAGGTGGCGACCCTCGAGTCGGACCACGGGCGGATCGAGGCCACGGTCGTCCTCAATCCCCACCTGCCGCCGGGCGTCGTGGCGATGGCGATCGGCCAGGGGCATGCCGACTACGGACGCTACGCGACGGGGCGCGGCGCCAATCCGATGGCCCTGCTCGATCCGGCGCCCGATGCGGCGTCCGGCGGCCCCCGCTGGGCCGGCACGCGGATCGACGTCACTCCACGCGCGTTGCGACGCCCCCTCGCCCGCCTGCAGGGGACGTTCGATCAGCAAGGCCGCGAGCTCGCGCAGGCGGTCTCGCAGGCCGCGCTCGCGGCCGGCGAGGTGCACCCCGAGGAGCCCCACTTCAGCCTCTACCCGGAGCACGAGCATCCCAAGCATAGCTGGGGCATGGCGATCGACCTCGACGTCTGCACCGGCTGCAACGCCTGCGTCGCGGCCTGCTACGCCGAGAACAACGTCCCGGTCCTCGGCGCGGACCGGATGGTGCGCGGGCGGACGATGTCGTGGCTGCGGATCGAGCGCTTCGTCGAGGAGCGGCCCGCCGCGGAAGGCGGGACGGTCGACACGCGGTTCCTGCCGATGCTCTGCCAGCACTGCGACCACGCGCCGTGCGAGTCGGTCTGCCCGGTGTACGCCACCTACCACACCGAGGAGGGCCTCAACGCGCAGATCTACAACCGCTGCGTCGGCACCCGCTACTGCTCGAACAACTGCCCGTACAAGGTCCGCCGCTTCAACTGGTGGGACCCCGAGGTGCCGGAGCCGCTGAACCTGCAGCTCAACCCCGACGTGACGGTGCGGAGCGCCGGCGTCATGGAGAAGTGCACGTTCTGCGTGCAGCGGATACAGGAGGGCAAGGACCGCGCGCGCGACGACGACCGGCCCGTCGAGGACGGCGACGTCGTCCCGGCGTGCGCGCAGACGTGCCCGGCGCAGGCGATCGTGTTCGGCGACCTCAAAGACCCCGCCAGCCGCGTCTCGCAGCTCTCGGCCGCCGACCGCGGCTACCACGCGCTCGGGGTGCTGAACACCCGGCCCGCAGTGACGTACCTGAAGAAGGTGATCCGGTGAGCGTGGCGGATCACGCCGCCACGTACGGCCGCATCGACGCCGACATCCTGCGGACGATGCGGCCGCCGGGCCGCTCCTGGTTCGCGGCCCTCGCCCTGATTCTCGGCGGGTTGGCGCTCGGCGTCTACGCCTTCTCGACCCAGTGGCGTCTGGGGCTCGGGGTGGCGGGCTACGAGCACCCGATGCTCTGGGGCATCTACATCACCAACTTCGTCTTCTGGGTCGGCATCGCACATTCCGGCACGCTCATCTCGGCGGTCCTGTTCCTGTTCCGCGCCAAGTGGCGCACCTCGGTGGCGCGGGCGTCGGAGGCCATGACCGTGTTCGCGGTCATGACGGCCGGGCTCTTTCCGATCATCCACATCGGACGCCCCTGGTTCTTCTACTGGCTGATTCCGTATCCCAACGAGCGCCAGCTCTGGGTCAACTTCCAGTCGCCGCTGGTCTGGGACGTCTTCGCGCTCACGACGTACCTCACCGTGAGCGCGATGTTCCTCTTCCTGGGGCTCATCCCGGACGTCGCGGCGGCCCGCGACCGCTCGACGGACTGGCGCAAGCCCATATACCGGGTCCTCGCGCTGGGCTGGCGCGGCTCGACCCGGCAGTGGATCCACTACGGCGCCCTCTACGGCTTCTTCGCCGCCCTGGCGACGCCGCTCGTCGTGTCGGTCCACAGCGTCGTGTCGTGGGACTTCGCGATGTCCATCCTGCCCGGATGGCACAGCACGATCTTCGCGCCCTATTTCGTGGCCGGGGCCATCTTCTCGGGCCTGGCGATGGTGATCACGCTGCTGATTCCGCTGCGCCGGTTGCTCGGGCTCGAGGAGTACATCACCATCCGGCACTTCGAGAATCTGGCGAAGCTCATCATCGTCACGTCGCTCATCGTCGGTTACGCCTACCTGACCGAGTTCTTCGTCGCCTGGTACAGCGGGAGCCCCTTCGAGCAGGCGACCTTCTACGACCGGATGTTCGGCCAGTACCGGCTCTTCTCCTGGAGCATGCTCGCCTGCAACGTCGCGGTCCCGCTGCTGCTCTTCGCCAAGCGGATCCGGACGAACCTCGCGGCGCTGTTCGTGATCTCCATCCTCGTCAACGTCGGGATGTGGCTGGAACGCTTCGTCATAATCGTGACGTCGCTCTCGCACGACTTCGACCCCGCCAACTGGAGCGGCATCTACCAGCCGACGTGGGTGGAGGGAGCGATCACGATCGGCAGCTTCTCGCTCTTCTTCTTCCTGTTCCTGCTGTTCGTCAAGAACTTCCCGGCCGTGTCGATCACGGAGATGAAGGAGGGCTCGGCACATGCCGAGGTCTTCGACGACAGCCTGGCCCGCTGCCTGACGAAGCACGGCTTCCTGGATCGCTTCTACGAGCTGTTCCTGGCGTCGAGCGAGGAGGTCCGCGAGAAGTTCCGCCACACCGATTTCGCCCACCAGAAGAAGATGCTGGCCGACTCGCTGTCGCTGATGACCAGCATGTCGGGGGCGCCGGTGGACGAGCTCGAGGAGCTCGAACGCGTGGCGCGCCGGCACGGCAGGCACGACCTCGACATCGGCTTCGAGCTGTACGACCTGTGGCTGGAGTCGCTGATGCAGACCGTGCGCGAGTTCGACGGGCACTTCGACCGCGACGTGGACCGCGCCTGGCGGAACGTGCTCGCGAAAGGCATCGAGTTCATGCAGTCGCGGCACGAACGCTCGGGAAGGAGGCCGTAGCGGCATGCGCATCCTGGGCGTGTACGACGAGCCGGCGAAGGCGGCGGTGGCGGTGGCCACGGCGCGCGACGCCGGCCTCGCCGACGTGGACTCCTATTCGCCGGCGCCGGACCACACGCTGGAGCAGCTCTCGGGCCCCCGCGTCAGCCCCGTCCGGCTGTTCACGCTGATCGGCGGGCTGCTCGGCCTGACCACCGGCTTCGCGCTGCCGATCTACACGGTGACTGCGTGGCCGCTCATCGTCGGGGGCAAGCCCCTCATCGCGATTCCGGCCTTCGTCGTGATCGCCTTCGAGCTGACCATCCTCTTCGGCGCCATCGGCGGCATGCTCGGCTTTCTCGTGCTGGCCCGGCTGCCGCGCTTCACCCCCGCGCGGCGCACCGATCCACGCTTCTCCAACGACCACTTCGGGGTGGAGATCGTCTGCGGGAAGAAGGACGGCGCCTTTGTCCGGTCGCTGCTCGAGTCGGCGGGCGCCATCGAGGTGCGAGCGGATGCGTAGCCCACGATTCGTCGCCGCGACCGCGAGGTCGCGCCGCGGCCTCCGCCGGGTGCCCCACCAACCCTCCCGGAGTCCGCGCCGTTCCTCGGCGCAGACCTCCGGGATGAGGCTCGCGGCCGCGCTGCTGGCGCCGGTGGCCGTTGCCATCGTCGCCGTGGCGGGGTGCCGCCCCGCGCAAGGTCCACCGGACCCGGACGCCCGCACCTGGATCCGCAACATGTGGACCGGGCCGGCGGTGCTGCCGCAGGCCGAGGCGCGGCCGGCTCCGGCGGGCTCGATGGCGGTCGACGCGCCCCGGATCCTGAACCGGCGGGAGGCGCGAACGGAACTGGTGAATCCACTCGCCGACACGCCCGAGACGATCGCGGAAGGCGAGGCGCTCTACCGGATCTACTGTGCCCTGTGCCACGGCTACCGCGGGGACGGAGACGGCGAGCTCGCCCGCCACTACCGCCGGATGCCGCCCCTGACCGCGCCGCACGTCCTGAACTACCCCGACGGCTTCGTCTATGCGATCATCCGCGAGGGGGGCCGCAACATGCCGCGCTTCGGCGACGCGCTGAGCGTCG
>JAPOYG010000074.1 GCA_026706755.1 Acidobacteriota bacterium | reverse complement strand
ACGACGAGACGGCCAGCGGTGCAGGAAGTACACCCGTCGCCGCTTGCGAGCCCAGATGGGTCCGCTCATGCGCTTGTGCAGATGACACCCCAGGAAGTCGAAGCCCTCACGTCCGTCCGTCAGGTCGACCACCCGCGTCTTCTCCGGATGCAGCTCCAGCCCGAGTCGGGCCAGCACCAAGCCGACCCGCTCTCGCGCCGCCTCGACCGACGCCTTCGTGTCGCACATCACCACGAAGTCGTCCGCGTAGCGCACCAACGTGCCCAAGTGCGCCCACCGGTCCTCCCAGACCCGGTCGAGCACGTGCAGGAAGATGTTCGACAGCAGCGGCGAGATGACGCCCCCCTGCGGAGTCCCCGCCAGGGTCCGGTGCACCTGCCCCTCCTCCATCACTCCCGCCGCGAGCCACAGCCGCAGCAGCCGGAGGACACGCCGGTCCGAGACGCGCTGGCGGTATCCCGAGCGGTCGCCGTCGGCCATCGGCCTTGGGGATGTAGTGCCGCAGGACCGGCTGCGGCCGATACGTTCCCGCCCGCAGTGCCGCGCCGAGTTCCGCGAGGAACGTCTCGACACCGCGCTGCTCAATCTCCGCCAGCGTCTCCGAATCGACTCCGGCAGAGCCACGATTCCGCTTCACCCGCCGCCACGCCTCCCAGAGGATGTCATCCCTCCAGATCCGGTCCATCAGGGCGTGGAAGCGCCGCTCCGGGGACCGCTTGGCCGCGGCCCACAGGCGTCGCTGCAATTGGCGCACTTTGTCGAGAAGCCCAGGCCTCTCGGGGGAGTTGGGTCCGGTCTCGCCGGCCATGCCCTCGCGCGTCCTCGCGTCAACGCCGTGCCCACCGCAGGGGCCCTTCCCTCCGGCCGCGTTCTGCTGCACGGCCCTCACCGGTACTATGGCCCCCTCGGACTCCCGCTGCGCCGCGCCCGCTTTCACCTTCGGCTTATGCAGGCCGCGTTGCCCTGACCCGGGCCGCGCAGACGGGCCTCTCGTGTTCCGTCCCCCTCCGTGTCCACGTGCTGCGCCCCATACCCCGCCGAGACCTCCCGCACGTGCGCCGCCGGACCGGGGCGCGGGAGACGTGGCCTTCACCGTGACGTGAGCGGCTCGGCTCTCGGGTTGTAGCTGTGTCGAGGTTGCAGGCTTCACTTCATGTTGCGGCCCGCGGACTTGCTCCCTCCGAAGAGGCACTTGACACCCCGCTCGGGCCACGGCCGTCTCCGGCCGTGCCTGGGGTCTGCTACTCGGCGCTCCGGCGCTTACCGAGGCGGGACTTGCACCCGCTGGAGAAGGACAGCATGATGCGGGCGGTTTCCTGTCCGCATCGTCACGACGCACCACGCCGGGAGCATACCGCCTCTCGAGGCGAGCGGCGATTGACATGGCTTTTGTGGGCGTGATCGCCACTTCCGGCTCAACGCCTGGCCGGGCAGCGTGCCCAGGACCACAAGAGGTAGGCGATGGCTCCGAGTCTCCGAGTCCGCGGCTCCGCGGCTGTCCGCGGCTCCGCGGAATCCGCGGACCCACGCACAGTCCAGGCATTCGACCCCGGGCGCAGCATGCGGCGGGCAGGTCACACGGCCATCGTCGGACACCTCAGAAATCCGCGTGTGCTCCTCCGCGGGCCCAGGGTCCTGACACTCTCCGCGCAGGCTTCGCATCGGGCTCTTGTCGGACGATGCCGAATCATCGGCCCGCACCACGGCCATCACGCGCGGACCGGCCCGGAGGAGCCCGACCGAACTCGACCCTCTTCGGGCTCAGCCGGAGCCGGCGGCCACATCGCCCCGCAGGCTGAGGATGACCGCGCGGCGGCTGGCGGGCAGGCGCACCGGTGCGGGAGGCTCCTCGGGCGAGACCGGGCTCACCGCGGCCGGCCCCAGGTCGGTCCCCGTCAGCGCATCGATGAACCGCCCGCTCATCGCGACCGGGAGCCGCAACTGCAGTCGCGCCTCCGGCGAGGTGTTCTCGAAGTAGCCCACCCAGCGATCGGAGTTCTGCAACGCGAAGCCGTAGCTGACGCCGTAGAAGGCTCTCAGGAAGCTCCCGGCATCCGCAGAGCCGCGCCGTACCGACAGCTCCGACCATGGAAGGTCCGCCAGCTCGTCGCCCGGCGCACTCTCGAACTCGGGGTGGATCCGATACAGGCGATCGGCGCCGACCTCACCGAGTACGGTCAGGTAGGGCCTCCCCCGTGCTTGCTCCAGGCGGGCGAGCATCTCCCCGGGCTGCGGGTGACGCGAGGTGTGGACCAGGACCCAGGGCACGCCCAGCGCTTGCAGGCGCGCCACGGCGAGCGTGGAGGGGAACGTCGAGAGGACCCGCGCGAGGTCGTCGTAACCGACCGGCCTGCCGTTCCCGTAGCCGGCAATCAGCGGGCGCCAGTGCTCAGTGGACGCCAGGAGGTACCACGCGTTCGGGTGGGAACCTCCACCCCCGGAGTGGATCGGCAACTCGAGCAGGGCACCGGGACCGACCGTCCGGAGCGCACGGTGGATCGGCGCGCCGTACTCGATGGGACGGTAGGAGAGCGGCGCGGCCAGACATTCCACGGTCACTGCGGCCAGCGCGCCGGCGGTCACGACGCTTCGCGCGCGCGATGCAGGCCAGCGCGCGCGAAGCGCGGCCAGGCCGAGACCCGCGAGCGTCGCGATCGAGAAGACGACCAGGATTCCGAAGCGGGCGGGAGCGCGAAGCGTCTGGAGCGGTGGAATGAGGAAGTACGCCCACTCGTAGACCGGCGTCAACGGGCCGAGCGAGAGCAGCCCGCCAACCGCGGCTACGGCCATGAGCGTTCGCCGGACGCCGGGCGGAGCGACGCCTCTGGCCGCGAGCGCCAAGCCGGCCAGCACGAGAGCGATCGTCCCCGGGAACAGCGGGCCGCGCAACTGGTAGATCGCGTGGCTCCACCACCGGTAGTGCAGGTTCGCCGCCGTCGACAGGTAGCTGAGCAGCGCCGTCCCGACGTCCGGAGCGTCCGGGGCGAGCGGCCGGGCCCCCTGCACCGCGAGGTAGGGCGACAGCGACACGAGCAGGACAGCGAGCGTGACGACCGCACAGGCGGCCAGTCGCGCCAGCACCCGGGCGCCGTGGCGGCCTCGCAGCTCCGCTGCCCGGGCGAGCAGGGCGCTCCCGAGGGCCACGGTCACGAAGACGGCCAGATAGCCCGACGTGAGGGCGGCGCACAGTACGCACAACCCGACCCGGCACGCGTCACCGCTGCGACCGCGCCGGACGAGACGGTCGAACGCCAGCAGGGCGAGGGGCAGGGCGTACAGGTGCAGTGCTTGCAGGTGGGCCAGGCGCGTGAGCATCGCGGTGCTGAAGGCCAGCACCGCTCCCGCCAGCACCCCTGCCCAGGGGTCGCCGGTCCAGGCGACGACGAGCCAGTACATGGCCAGACCCGTGAACGTCAGCCCGGCCAGGAGAAGCAGGTTGTAGGTCAGCATCGGGGACGCGCCGAGCCAGCGGAGAGGCGCTCCCATCAGTCCGGGGACCAGGAGCGGCTCCGTGTACGCGTACGCGTTCTCCGTCGGGTAGAACATGTTGGCCCCGAACAGGTCGAGCGGGTCGCGGACGAGCTGGCGGGCGATCCAGGAAACAGCCCAGGCATTGAGCCATTCGTCCTCGCTGTGAAGGGAGACCCGGCCCGGGTCGGTGACCAGAGGCCACGTGTGCAGTACGGCCAGCGCGAGGAGCACGGCCGCGGGCCATCGTCTCCACCGCGGGGGCGGGCGAGAGACGCCTCGGGAAGGCGTGCCGTTATCCGAGTACCGTGACAACCAGCCAGCCGAAGAATGGGGCATTCGCTACAACCAGCGCCGCTCCCAGCGGGGTGCGCGAGATCCGCATCCGACCGTGCGCGCCGAACGGCTTTGATCAGGAGCAGCGGCGTGGCATTCTAGCTCGGTGCACGTGGAGCGAGACCGCCGAGATGGTCCAAACCCCGAGCCGAGTGGGTCGATGCTACGTCATGTTGGTTCGTGGGCGTAGGTACCGGCCACTCAGTCCGTTATCAGCGCATCCGGGAGTCCTGCAAAGCACTCGTGGACAGTCGTTTACGCCGCCTCGGCGCTGCCCTGTCAGCGCTGCCAGCGAAATCCGGTTGCCGGCCGTTTCCGAAGGGGCCTTCGGTGTCGTTCGGGTCACCCGGATCAGTTCACGAACCCCTGCCGATCGAAGTACTCCAGCCGGTTCGGGATCGCCGTCAGAATCGCCGACCGGTCGGCGTCGGTCAACCGCTCGGGACGTTGCCGCACGGCGAACCACGGCAGGATGCTCTCAGCGACATCCTCCCTGTCCGGATGGTCGCGGGCATACTGCGAGATGAAGACGCCATCGGTATCCTGCGCTTGCCGCCACCCGGCGGAGTTCTTGTGGTGGCGATCCAATGAGGCATGCCCGGCCTCATGTAACAACGTCTCCTCCAAGTAGCCATTGCGGATCAACTCCTCGCCGCTGCCGGTGTAGATGTGAATGATCCCCGCTTCATTCCCCTGGAAGACTGCGTCGAGGGCGCTGATCTCGACTTCCCGGGCGTTGGTCATGAGGAACGCCGGCAGCCGCCCGAGCGCCGGCGCGTAGGTGTCGACCTCGGCGCGCGCCGCGTCGGTGCTTCCGAACTCGGGGTTCACCTGGAACTCGACCGTACCCCAACCGTATCGCACGTCGAACACGTACGCCTCGATTGTGACCCATCTTTCGGCCCGACGGTCCCAGAACTCCCGCATCCCGCGGCCGGCGTAGGTCACGTTCATCAGGGAGGAGGAATCGGAGCCGTCGATCAGCCGGGGTGAGATGAACACGGTCCCCTCGAACGGCGGGACGCCGGTGTGGTCCAGTGCGAAGTCCACCGTCCTGTCCTGGTCCATCGTCGCCGTCTCCGAGGCGGCGACGTGGTGCGGGCCGGACGCCGTGACGGGTGACCGCACCGGAGACGTTCTGGAACCTGTAGCGACCGTCGGAGCCGGCGGCGGTCGACTGGCCGGTGTCGAGGCGGACGGTTGCGCGGGCGAGCGCGGGTCCGTTCGGCCGGCTGTCGCGCACGGTACCGGAGAGCGTGAAGCCCGATGTCGTGGGCGCCATCGGGTTGGTCGGGGCGACGGGTGAGGAGGCCGAATCGTCGCTGCATGCGGCGGCGAAGACGACGAGGCAGACGGTGGCTGTTCGCATTCGGGGTCTCCCTTCGGCCCTCGGCGGCCGGGCGGGTCCATGGCGGGCGGACGCGACTCGGCCGCGACTCGCACCGAATATCTCCGTCGGCGAGAAACTGCCGCGCGGTGTCCGCGCGGACTTGGCGTTCAAGCGCTGCTCCGCACTTGGCCGGCCGCACCGGCAAACGGGGGCGGCCAGTCGAGAACCGCATCTCCGGTCGCGTCGTTCCGGCGCAACCGTTCGAGCGCCGCGCGATGCTTCGCCAGCCCGGGCGGCGCATAGATCATGCTCGTCTCGGGCTTGGTGTGTCCGTACAGGTCCTGGATGTCGGCCACGTCGGTCCCGGCGCGCTGAAGTCCGGCGGCGAACGAGTGCCGGATCTGGTAGGTGGTGAACGCCGGCCGCCCGGCCCGTCGGGCGGCAGCGGCGAGCGCCCGGTTGACGCTGCTGCGGGGCCACGGTCCGAAGGCCTCGGCGTCGAGGAAGGCGTGCGCCGCGTCGACGCCTTCTGGCACCAACGGGACGGCGGCGATGCGTCCCCCCTTCCCGCGCGGGACGGCGACGTAGGGGATCGGCTCGTCGAGCCGGAAGTCCTCGGCCCGCAGCCGGCCCATCTGCGAGGGCCGCATCCCGGTCCAGTGCATCAGGTCGAGCCGGACGCGGGTCACGGAGCCGGCCGGAACCTCGGCCAGCACGGCGGCGATGTGGCCGCGGTCGACCCATCGGGGCTTCGGCGGCGGCGGGGCGAAGCGGACGAGGTCGAGCAGGTCGAACGAGGCGCGGCGGCCGTAGAGGACGCGGACGAGGTTCGTGAGCGCATGCCGGCGGTGGTTGCAGGTCGAGGCGGCGAGCGTCTCGCGCCACTCGTGTAGATGGGCGTTGAGCGCCGGCAGATGGGCGGGCAGCGCGAGCGTCCGCAGATGCCCGAACCGCGGCAGCCACGCCAGCAGCTCGCGGCGGCGGTCGCCGAAGCTGATCAGGGTGGTCTTCACCTGGTCGAGGTAGCGCCCGGCGTCGTGGTTCAGGGAGTGCTTGCCGCCGGCCGGGAGCGTGCGGAGGCTGGCGCGCAGCTCGTCGCGCCGCGCGCGAATGGTCTTGAGCGGGGTGCCGGGCGGGAAGCGGACTTCGCGCTGGCCCCCGTTGACCTTGACGGTGGCGGCGAGCCCGTGCCGGTCCCTGTAGATGCCCTCGGCGACGCGGACGCGGCGGCGTGCGGCCGGCTTGCGATCGGCCTTGGCCACGCTCTTCTTCCGCGCCGCAGTTGTGCCGTTCTGACTGCCGGTCCGGTTCATTGGTCTCCTCCGTATGCGAAGGTCCGCGCGGCCCACTTGACCTCGCCGACGATGGCGGCGCCGGGCGGCCAGGGCCGTGTGGGCCAGACGTGCTTGTTGGGGTTGTCGCTGACGAGCTGCCAGACGCCGTCCTCGTCGCGTCCGGCGCGCTTGACGACGAGGCCGTCGTCGGTGCGGACGACGTAGATGTGCCCGACGTGGCGGCGTCGGACGGAGTGGTTGACGAGTATCGAGCAGCCGTCGACGAGCGTCGGCTCCATCGACTCTGACGCAGATCGCGAAGATGGTCGCCCAGCTCCAGTCGCTCGACGGCGTGCTGGCGACGACCACCGAGCTGGTCACGTCGAACGACATCGGCATGGGCAACATCGGCCGGCTGCGCGAGGTGACCGACGCCGAGTGGCTGATCGGCCGCCACGGCATCGGCCTGTCGACGAGCACGAGCGCGGGCGACGTGGGCGCGTTCCTCCAGCGGATTCCCGGCGTCACCGACGAGGCGGGCTGGCTCGACGTGCTGGCCGCGCCGGGAATCGGCGACCCGGCGGCGGCGACCGTGCTGCTGGGCGGCCGGCCGGCGACGGAGACCTCGGCCGCCGAGCCGAGCGCGTTCCGCTCGTGGGCCGCTCCGAGCGGCCCGGCGTGGTCCGGCCCCGGCCGCAACGCCGCGCGCGAGGCGCTCGACATCCTCGGCGACGTGGCCGAAGGCACCGCGACGTGGCGCACCGTGTGGGACGACATCGAGGCGGCGCTGCCGCCGTCGGTCACGGCCGCCGACCTGCGGGGACTGCGCATGGCCCGTGCAGTCGCGGATCGCCTCGTGCGCCTGTGGCGGCGGTCGGAGCGGCGGGCGGCGGCCAGCTGACGCACGCGCACGCCGTCGCCGAAGCCGCGTCGACCCTGGCCGTGCAGGTCGGCGAGTTGGCGGCGCACCTGTCGGACCTGCGCGACGACGACCTGATGCGGACCCAGCGCGTCGACCAAGCCGCCCTGGCCAACGGCGTGACGCAGACCGAGCTGCTGCTGGCGCAGGCGCAGCTTGCCGCCTACGAGGCGGCGCGCGAAGCCCGCGAGCGTTACGAGGCCGAGCGGGCGCGGCGCGAGGCGGCGGCCCGTTGGCAGACCGACACCGTGCGGGCTCGGATCGAGCACGACGCCTTCATCGCGGACCTGGCTACGGCCGGGTCCGCCGTCATCGACAGCCACCGGCACCGTCGGGCTGACCACAGCCTGTGCGGAGAGCACTCACCCCTTCCGGGACGGAAGACTTGACTGTCAAGCGACACTCGAAACTGACCCCCCGGCGACATCGAAAACTGACCCCGAAGAAAGGGCGTAAGTAGTTCAGTATCAACAACAACAATGACTCGTGTGGATGCTTGTGGGCGGCGCGCAGCGCCGTCCAAACCGGTGTGGTGTGGAAAACGCGCTGATCCCGACGCAGCGTCCTGGCTCCAAGTGCTCGCGCGCTTTCCATGCCGGTGGCAGCATCCACACGACGCCCGCGGCAGCGCTCACGTCGACACCTGCGGGCGGGTTTCCGGCGCCGGGGGCTTCGGCGCCGGGATCTTGAGAGCGCCTGCGCGACGCTTTTCCCGCAGCCTGAAGCTCTCCCCGGTAATCGTCAGGACGTGGCTGTGGTGCAGCAGCCGGTCGAGGATCGCGGTGGCGACCACGGCGTCGCCGAAGACCTCGCCCCACTCGGCGACCGACCGGTTCGACGTGATCAGGATGCTGCCGCGCTCGTAGCGCCGCGAGACGAGCTGGAAGAACAGGTGCGCGGCCCGTGCCTCGAACGGCAGATATCCAAGTTCGTCGCATAATTTGGAGCTCCACATTAGTCGATGACCTCGGCTACGTGCAGCAGAGCCCGGACGAGGCCGAGGTGCTGTTCACGCTGCTCGCCGAGCGCTACGAGCGCCGCTCGGTGATGGTGACCAGCAACCTCGTCTTCAGCCAGTGGGACCGGATCTTCCGCGACCAGATGGCCACGGCCGCGGCGATCGACCGCCTCGTGCACCACGCGGTCGTGCTCGAGTTCGACGTGACGAGCTACCGCACGGACCGGTCGCGTCGGAAATCGCCGCCGGCACCCGCACCCCGTGGCCGGACTCCCGGACCGTTGTTGCCCCGAGCCCGCCGACGGTCGACGTCATGAGCGCGGGGTCCGTCCGCGATCCGGGCAACCTGTGGATGGTGCCAGCGGCATGGAAAAAGCGCCCGGAAGCCGTGCCAGCATGCTCGGTCGAGCCGGCGCGTTTCCCACCCCGCTTTGGACGGCGCTCCGCGCCGCCCACACCACCCACAGGATCAACGTTGTTGTTGTTGATCTCGATCCACGCCGGAACCGGCAGAAATGGTTGACGCCAAGCGGCAGGAATAGTTGACGCCGAACACCGGTTGCCGGGACAGAGATTAGCACGGACGGGGCCGGCCTGATGCCCGCCCCGCCCCGGGGGCTCCTCGCCGTCCCGGACGCCGTCCGGCAGCTCGAACGCCTCGACCGGGACCTCGTGACGCGGCGGGACCTCGAGCGGCTCTTCGGGGTCTCGCGGGCGCGGGCGGCGCAGCTGATGCGGACGTTCGGGGCGGAGCTCGCCGGACCGTCCCGCGTCCTCCGGCGCGCCGACCTCCTGCGGCAGCTCAAGAAGCTGCGGGGGCGGGCCGCGTACCGCCACGAGGAGCAGCGGCGCACGCGCGTCGTGGCCGAGTTCCGCCGGGCGCGGCTCACCGGGATCCGGGTCGCCGTGCCGGCCGAATCGATCGAGGCGCGCCTGGCGGGGCTCCCCGAGGGCGTGACGGTCGAGGCCGGCCGCATCGAGGTGCGGTTCGCGGGGGCGAGGGAGGCGGTCGTGAAGCTCTTCGCGCTAGCCCAGGCTCTCACGGGCGACTACGAGCGCTTCGAGGACCTGGTCGGGAAGGGGGAGTCATTGGGATGAGCGAGACGCTGGTGCCGGCGTCGCCGGCCGGCCGGTCGGCGATCGAGCGGCCGGACGCGGCCGGGGTCGCGCTGCCCGCGGTGATCGTCGACGCGGGGCCCGAGGCGGTGGGGCGGTTCCTGAAGTACTTCGCGGCCGGGATCGCCAACGCGCGGACGCGGGACGCCTACGGGCGGGCCGTGGGACAGTTTCTGGCCTGGTGCGGCGCGCGGGGCCTCGGGTTGCGGTCGATCGCACCGCTGCACGTCGCCGCCTACATCCGGACGCACCCGGGGTCGGTCCCGACCGTCAAGCAGCACCTCGCCGCGGTCCAGGCGCTCTGCGACTGGCTCGTCGTCCACCAGGTCCTGCCGTCGAACCCGGCCCCGGCTGTGCGTGGCCCAAAGCACGTCGTCACGGGCGCGACACCGGTCCTGACACCGGAGGAGATCTGGTCGCTTCTCGACCGGATCGACACGGGGACGCGCGTGGGGCTGCGGGACCGGGCGCTCGTGAGCGTGATGGTCTCCAGCTTCGCGCGGGTGAGCGCGGCGGTGGGGATGCGGCGCGAGGACTACTTCCGGCAGGGCGCGCGGGGGTGGCTGCGGCTGCACGAGAACGGCGGGCGGCGGCACGACGTGCCAACCCACCACCGGGCGAAGGAGGCGGTCGAGGCGTACGTCGCCGCCGCCGGCCTCGAGGACGCACGGGCGCCGCTGTTCCAGAGCGTGACCCGTGCGGCGCGGCTGAGCGGGCGGCCACTTGGGGCGTCGGGCCTTGCTGGCTATGATCAAGTGGCGGGTGATGGCGGCGGGGCTCCCGGCGACGACGTGCTGCCACACGTTTCGGGCGACGGGCATCACGGCGTACCTGTCGAACGGGGGGACGCTGGAGCACGCGCAACGGTTCGCCGGCCACGCGTCGCCGAAGACGACGAAGCTCTACGACCGGACGGCGGACGCCGTCTCGCGCGACGAGAATCGAGCGCATCGTGATCTAGCGAGGCCCCGCTCGACGCGTCGGGGCACGGCATGGTGGCGGCGCTGCAGTCGAGTGGCGCTGGCGCGCGTCCTCGCCTCGACGTGGACGGCCGAGACGCGATCGTCGTAGGATTGGGGCGCCACGGGTCGACGCCCCCAGAGTTCGGCGGCGGGGATGAGGCCCCGACACCATGCTGTGAAGCGCCCCTACCGTACCGTTTGCTGCCCAAGCCCGTCAACCCTCTTGAGGAACAGCTCATCGAGGAATTCGATCTGCGCACCATCTGCGTTATTCGGGATGCCGTTGCGCATCCGCGACCTGATCTGAGGAGGTAACCACGATGGACGAACGCCCGCGTGCCCCGCGCTCCACGCTCGCTCTCATGGTGGCAGGCCTCACGCTTGAGGCCACCGGCCTCATGGCCGAGCACCAACAACTGCAGCTTGGGGCGATCTTCGTCGGCGCGGCGGTGATTTTCGCCACCGGCGGCGCGATGGTCGCGACGTGGAGGGAGCAACTACACCTTCAGGAGGTGGGCGTCCCTACACCACCAACGGGCACCGTGGAACAGCCGCGCGAGTGGCTCGCGGAGACACTGGATGAGGTTTCCGCACTCCTCGCCGGACTCACGGCCGTCCGCCAGCAGGAGGTTCTTGATGCGAGGGTCATCGGAAGATGGATCCACGAGGAAGTTGCTGTCGGGAACGTCTATCGGGAGTTCGTCATCGGCAACCGCCATCCAACGGCTCGAGTTCGAGGGACTGATGTGGAACTGACCACCGGTGACCCGATGATCCTGCATTTCCGCGAGCGTGACCAGGAGAGAGTCCGGCGACTGTCGAAGGATGATCGGATCGCTGTGAGCGGACGGCTGTTCGGGTACTCCGACCCAGGATGGACTCTCAAGGAGTGCGAGTTGATCCGCGTCGTTCGATAGCCGCTGGCCTTAGCGTCGCCGAGTGGGAGCACGCTCAGCGGATCATCGGCAGGACACGTGGTCTCTGCGACCGGACGAATCCGGGTGACTGCAGTTTGAAACTGGCAAGACGCGAAGGCGCCCCGCGTTGACGTGGATCGCCTTGCTCGACGGCCAAGCGGACGCGGGAATGACGGTCGGCACGCTGAGGCGGCCGGTCCGCCCGGGGTGTCCTGCGAGGATAGACAATGCCAGGTGAACGTGCGGACTTAGCGGTCAAGACGTCGGTCGGCAAGGGTCCCATCGCTCATGAGTTCGCACATTGGCTGTCGAATATCAGGTCTGCATGGACTCAGTCTCGCGAGACGCCGCTGCGCTACCAGCTACAGCTTTTCATAGCTTCCATGGGAAGCATGACTTGGCTGCTGGGCACTTGGTTCACCTGGAGACGTCTGGAGGCACCGCCCTTCAACCTGTCTCCTTTCCCGTGGATAGCATTGATCCTCATTTCGGTTGGATTCGGAGCTTTGCTCGCTCGCCAGGATCGAAAGTGCGGCCCGGTGAGGCTGTTTCTGGACGGCCTCCTCGTGCCGGCGACGACGGTAGCCATCATCGGAATGTCGTCGCTATGGATCGAACGGACCCAGGACACCCAAGAACCACGGCCCTCATCTGGATCGGAACCTGCTTCGCAAGGAGTGGTGCTTGGCGAGGAGGCCAACGATGAAGAACCGGACTGACAGAAGACGCATGGCCACCAGAATCGCCGGATTCGTACTGGTCATCGGCGCGGTCTGCTTGCTTGACAATAGTCACGGGCAACCTCTAGTACCCGTGCATGATTTCGAGGAGCTCGACGCCACGAAGCAGCTCGTGTGGACGCTCCAGACGGTCTTGGCCCCTAGGACTCTCACGCAGGTCGAGCGCCTCTATGCGTATGATCCACAGGATCTTGAAGGCGTGCGGGTGTATCCCGAGAGAATCGGCAACGTTGCTACCATCAAACCGTGCAATAGTGGCAGTTCCGAGACCGAGGTGGCTTGGTGTGCCCAGTATTTCGGGGGAGACGACAATGCTGTTCGTCGCGCCTATGGTGGTGCCGTCGCTGGTGATGGCGGAGCATGCGCTCTAAGCGACAACGGACAGATACGATGTTACTTCGCAACCACGCGCCCGTTGCCGGAGATCGTACCCGAACGAAGTTTCGTTGCGGGGCTGCCGCAATGACATCCGTCCCCCATCATAACCTCTCTCCCCGACTGATGAGGGAAATAGGCTGTTGTGGTTGTCGGTCATGGGATGGCTCGTGAACGTGGCCAGTTTGGCTACTGCAGGTGGGCCAACCACGACCAAGCTGGAGCGGGAGCTGGTCACGGGCGGCGAAGAGCCAGACAGTCGCTGCTGCCGGGGCGGCCGGTCAGGATCCCGGGCATCGACGTGGAGCGGGCGCTACAAGCCGTGCGAGAAGCTGGGCGGCGTCGGTGGCGCTGACGCGCGTCCTCGCCTCGACGTGGACGGCCGCGTGGCGATGGTCGCCGGCGCAGCTCGCGAAGTAGCTGAACGCGGAGTTCCCGGTCGACCCGGAGGTCTGGCAGTACTTCACGTTCCTGTGCGGCGTCCTCGACCTGTCGGCGGGGCGGTTGCGGGTCACGCGGGCGCGGGCCACCGGCCGCGAAGTGCCGCGGGCGCGAGGGCCCCTTTACTACGTGCCCGGCTACGGGCAGGGTGGCCCGAGGATCTGGCGGTGTTCAGAGTCAACTATTTCTGCCGCTTGGCGTCAATCGTCTTGCCGGTTCCGCGTCGTCGTGGATCGAGATCAACAACAACGTTGATTCTGTGGGTGGTGTGGGCGGCGCGGAGCGCCGTCCAAGATGGAATGGACTCCTCCCAGTACTGCCCGATGCGGCATCATGTGCCGTGTGGTGGACGGTTCAGACGGAACCGGGAGGAAGCCGAATGGAGCGTACGACAATCGCTGTCGATCTCGCAAAGACCGTGTTCGAGGTGGCGGTGGCGAACGAGCGTGGACAGGTCACCGAACGGCGCCGCTTGACACGGCCGCAGTTTACGCGGTTGTTGAGGATGCAGGCGCCGAGCCGGGTCGTGATGGAAGCGTGCGGGATGGCACACCACTGGGGGCGGTTTCACCCAGGAGCACAGACATGAGGCGATGCTGTTGCCACCCGTTTACGTGCGCCCGTTCGTCCGTCGGAACAAGACGGACCGCGCCGATGCGGAGGCCTTGGTGGACGCGGCACGCTCGGGTCGGATTCCGGCAGTCCCCGTGAAGCGGATCGAGCAGCAGGCTGTCGTTGGTCTTCAGCGCGTTCGTGAGCAGTGGGTGACGGCGCGCACGGCGCGTATCAACGCGCTGCGAGGACTGTTGCGGGAACAGGGCTTGACCGTCCCCGTCGGAGCGCGGGTGGCGGTGGAGCGAGTTCCGGCCCTTCTCGATGAGGCGACGTCGGTTCCCGTGACGCTGCGGCATGTGCTCCTCAGCATGCACGACGAGGTTCGGGGCGCTGGAGACGCGGATTGAGATGGTCGACAGGCAACTCCGCGACTTGGCCGACACCGACCCGGTGACGGCCAGGCTGCGGACAGTGCCCGGCATCGGCCCGTTGCCCGCGACCGCGCTCGCGGGCACGGTGGGTCACATCCACACCTTTCGGCGAGGCCGGCAGTTCGCGAGCTGGCTTGGGTTGACGCCCCGGGAGTACTCGAGTGGAGGGCGCCGGCGCCTCGGGCGCATGAGCAAGCGCGGTGACCGCTACCTGCGTTGCCTGTTGACCAACACCACTACAGGTTCCATTGGCGTCCGCGTCCGTACAGCACAGACCATAAGTGACTGAATAGTAGCTGTTTACTACCGATACCGCCGATCCCTGCCGGCCGGGCCGTCACGCAGAATCCGCCTGCATCTCGTGTATGATTGGGGAATGGATATAGTGACACAAGACGCCCCCGCAACCCGCCGAACCAAGCCCAAGGGCCGACACCCCCACAACCGGCTCGCCGCCGCCTTCATCCGCTCCGCACCGGTCGGAAGGCACGCGGACGGCAACGGACTCTACCTCTACGTTCAGTGGACCGGGACCCGAAGCTGGATCCAGCGCCTAGTCATCCGAGGCCGGAAACACGAACTCGGACTCGGCAGCGTCCATCTCGTCTCGCTCGCCGAGGCTCGCGAGCAGGCCCGCGCCAACCGAAAGCTCGCCCGCGCGGGCGGCGATCCCCTCGCCGACACGCCGACAAGCGTCGAGCTCAGGGCACGCCTACCTTCGCCGAGGCCGCCGCCACGGCGATCGACCAGAAACGGGCCGGCTGGCGCAGTTCCAGGCAGGCGGCCGACTGGCTCCACAGCCTCGAACGCTACGCCTTCCCGCACATCGGCTTGCGGCCCCGTCTCCGAGGTCACCAGCGCCGACGTGCTGGCCATCCTGACGCCCATCTGGCACGCCCAGGCCCCTACCGCCAAGGCGCTCCGACAGCGGATCGCCGCCCTGCTGGAGTGGAGCATCGCGATGGACTACCGGACCGACAACCCCTGTGGCCGCATCGGGCCGGTCCTCGGTTCGCAGCGCAACACCGTGCAGCATCGGCGGTCGCTACCCCATCGCGACGTGGCGGCCGCGATTGCGGCCGTCCGCTCGTCGAAGGCGACGCAGGCCGTCAAGCTCGCGTTCGAGTTTCTGGTTCTGACCGCCGCTCGGTCCGGAGAAGTCCGACTGGCGACGTGGGACGAGATGGACGCGGCGGGCCGCGTCTGGACCATCCCCGCCGCGCGCATGAAGATGAACCGCGAGCACCGGGTCCCGCTCAGCGGCCGGGCGCTGGAGATCCTCGACGCGGCGCGGTCGCTCGCCGACGGCCATCGGCTGGTGTTCCTGAACGGCTTGGGCAACCGCATCAAGGACACGTTCCTCTCGGAGCTGCTCCGGAATCTGGACATCGCGGCCGTGCCTCACGGCTTCCGTTCGTCGTTCCGGGACTGGGCCGCCGAGGAGACAGACCACCCGCGTGAAGTCGTCGAGGCGGCGCTGGCGCACGTCGTCCGCAACCCGGTCGAGGCGGCCTATGCGCGGTCGGACCTGTTCGAGCGGCGGCGGGTCCTGATGGACGATTGGTCGGCCTACCTTGGCGCGGAGACGGGGCGGGCCGTTCCGTTGCGCACATGACAATACGCCGATGGACGCTGAATCTGTCTGGCCAACGCCCTCGGCCGGAGGCTGAAGCGCCACGCCCCCGCGACAGCGATCCCGTCTTGTGCTTCGGAGTTCTGCACGGTCTCCTGGACGACCGGTGTGCATCCGCGACTGGCGGCCGACCGGACATCGACCGATACGGAGGTTGGACGAGCCGGGATGTCGTTCGCCTGCGACGAACCGAGGAAGAGGGAGACCGCATGGACTCGAAGGAACGGAGCGCCGTCGACCCGGACCGTGAACACGCGCCGCATGTCGTCGGCGACGCCTTTGCGACCAAGGGCGAGCTTCCGTCGGTCGCCTTGACGCAGCGCTTCCTGGCTCAGTGCGAG
>JAPOYG010000438.1 GCA_026706755.1 Acidobacteriota bacterium | reverse complement strand
GTCGACGATGCCGCGGCCGAACACGTCCGCGCGCGGATCGAAGCTCGGGCGCGGGGCCAGCCCGAAGCCGCGCTGCGCGAAGAGCGCGGTCTCGACGATCTCGCGGTCGCCGAGGCCGACCCTGCCGTTGCCACTGACGTCGGCTACGTACAGCGGCAGGATGGGCGGCTCGCGCTGCGCCTGGAGCGGGCGCAGGCCGTGCGACGCGGCACCCGCAACCGCTGCGCCGGCCGTGGCGAGGAAGCTGCGCCGGGTCAGGTGTCGCACTTGGCGGAAGCTCGGCCCGCTCCTCGGGAGCGGACCGCGGAACGGCGTACGCTACCACACGCGGGCGGCGGGACCAAGGCGCCGCGAGGGCGCCCGCCGCGGGCCCCGCCTTTTGCTACACTCCGAAGGGAACGGATTGCGACGGCATGCGAAGAGAAGAGCGCCATCACCTGAAGGACAACGCCCTCGCCGCGTGGCTGCTCCAGGTCCGGACGACGCTGGGGCGGAATCGGCGCGCGCTCACCGTGGCGGGCTGGATCGCCGCGGCGGCCCTCGTCGCGACCGGCAGCGGGTACGGCTGGCAGCAATGGCGCGTCGCCCGCGCCAGCGAGCTTCTCGCTGCGGCCATGACGGTCGTGGACGCGGCGGTGGTCCCGCCGCCCGAGGCACCAGCCCCCGCGGAGGACGAGGAAGGCGACAGCACACCGCCCGCGCCCCCCGAGCCCTTCGTGCAGCCGCCGGGCTCCTATCCCTCCGTCGCGATCAAGCTGGAGGAAGCCGTTCCGAAGCTGCTCGCCGCTGCCGACGCGTACCCCAACCTGACGCAGGGCATCGCGGCACGCTACCAGGCGGCCTCGGCGTTGAGCGTGCTCGGGCGCAGCGCGGAGGCGAACGCGCAGTACCGGCAGGTCGCCGATCTCGCCGGCGATCAGGTATACGGCCAGATGGCGCGCCTCGGTCTCGCCGAAACGCACTTGCTGGACGGGGCGTACGCCGACGCCATCGCGATTCTCGAAGCCGCGTCGAGCGCCGAATCCGATCTGCCGCAGGACGCCGTGCTGATGCGCCTCGGCCGGGCGTACGGCCTGGCCGGGCAGCCCTTGGACGCACGGGCGGCCTTCGCCCGCATCGTCGACGAGTTTCCGGCCTCTCCGTATGCGCCGGAAGCCCGGCGGACAATCGAGGAGCTGAGCGCGACCCGGTAGACACCCGCGTCCGGATCCCCGATGTCCGAAGCGCACTCGTCTCCCGCTGGCGAGTTCCGGGTGGGCCTGGTGCAGATGGCGTGCTCCGGCGACATCGGCGCCAACCACGCCGCGGCGGCCGCCGGAATCCGGGAGGCCGCCCGCCGCGGCGCGCAGATCATCTGCCTGCAGGAGTTGTTCGCGACGCCCTACTTCTGCCAGACGGAGGATGCGGTCTGCTTCGATCTCGCGGAACGGATTCCGGGACCTACCACCGACCGCTACGCGGGTCTCGCCTCCGAGCTCGGCGTGGCCCTCGTCGTGCCGCTCTTCGAGCGGCGCGCCCCCGGGCTGTACCACAATTCGGCTGCGGTCCTCGACGCCGACGGAAGCCTGGCCGGCGTCTATCGGAAGACCCACGTCCCCGACGACCCGCAGTACTTCGAGAAGTTCTACTTCACGCCCGGCGACCTGGGGTACGGCGTATTCGCAACCCGCTTCGCCCGGATCGGGGTGCTGATCTGCTGGGATCAGTGGTACCCGGAGGCAGCGCGGCTGACGGCGCTGGGCGGTGCCGAGCTGCTCGTCTGTCCGACGGCGATCGGCTGGGTACCCGCGGACCGCGACGGAGCCGGACTCGCCCAGACCGATGCCTGGCGCATCGTGCAGCAGGGACACGCCATCGCCAACGGCGTGTATCTGGCAGCGGTGAACCGCGTCGGGACGGAGGAGTCGTCCGCGGGCAGCCTCGACTTCTGGGGCCGTTCGTTCGTGTGCGATCCGCAGGGGCGCCTGCTCGCCGAGGCGACGGGCGACGGGCCGGCGGTGCTGGTGGCGGCCTGCAGCCGCGGGCGCATCGAGACCCTGCGGCGCGACTGGCCGTTCCTGCGCGATCGGCGGATCGACACCTACGCGCCGCTGACCCGGCGGTACCTCGACGAGCCTCCGGCTCGCGCGTCGTCGGGATGACGCACCGACGTCTCGCCGCGGGCCGCGCGCCGACGCCGGCCGCGGGAGGCTTCCGGATGCCCGCCGAATGGGAGCCGCATCGCGCGACGTGGCTGATCTGGCCGCACAACCGAGCCGACTGGGACGTCAAGACGTCGGCCGTCGAGTGGTGCTTCGTCGAGATGGTGCGCCACCTGGCCCGCGGCGAGCGGGTGGGGCTCGTGTGCCAGACCACGGCGGTCGCCCGGCGCGCGGAGAGGCGCCTCGCACGCGGAGGGGTGGACTTCGCCGCGGTCGACCTCCTGGTGGCTGCGACGGACCGCTCGTGGATCCGCGACTCGGGACCGATCTTCGTCTCCCGCCGGGCAAGGGGCGCCCGGGACGAGGTCGCGGCAACCGACTGGCTCTTCACGGGATGGGCCCGCTACCCGGCCTGTCGCCGGGACGACGCCCTGCCCCGGCGCCTCTCCCGCCACCTGGGCGTTCACCGCTTCGCGCCCACCGTTCGGATCGGCGGGCGCCGCCGCCGCATGGTGCTCGAGGGGGGCAGCATCGAGGTCAACGGTGCGGGCCTGCTGCTGACCACCGAGTCGTGTCTGCTCGGCACGCCCCAGGCGCGAAACCCCGGCGCGACCCGCGAGGAGCTGGAGGAGAGCCTGCGGAGTCACCTCGGCGTTGGCCGGGTGCTCTGGCTGGGGGAGGGCATCGCGGGCGACGACACCCACGGGCATGTCGACGACGTGGCCCGCTTCGCAGCCGCCGACGTCGTGGTCGCGGCCTGTGAGGAGGACGTCGCGGACGTCAACCACGTCCCGCTGGCCGACAATCTCGCCCGCCTGCGCGCCATGCGCGATCTCGAGGGGCGCCCGCTACGCGTAGTCCCGCTGCCGATGCCGCGGCCGATCCGGTTCGACGGCGCGCGGCTCCCGGCGAGTTACCTCAACTTCTACATCGCGAACCGGGTCGTGCTCGTCCCGACGTTCAACGATCCCGCGGACCGGGTCGCTCTCGGCCGGTTGGCCCCCCTGTTCCCCGACCGCGAGGTGGTGGGCATCCACGCGGGCGACCTGATTCTCGGCCTCGGCGCGATCCACTGCGTCACGCAGCAGGAGCCGGCCGGCCGGCGTACCGCCGCGGACGATCGGTCAGCGGAGGGAAGGGAACGCGGGGCGCGGATCCGACGCGGGGCAGGACGCGATCAGAAGATCTCGACCCGCTCCGTGTCGTAGCGATCGACCGGCAGCGGATCCCCGTCGACGGCAAGCGCCCGGCCTTCCAGCTCGAACACCGGCGCCCGACGGGCCTCGAGATCGGCGCGCGCCGAGGCTTCCAGCGCGCTCGCCAGCAACGGGAGCGCCACCGTGACGTCGGCGTTCACGCTCGCCCGATCCGCGTCCTCGGCCAGCTTGCCCCAGCTGCGGGCCTCGTCGAGGGTCGAGCCGGACGCACCGCCGAAATGCGGTACGTCGGTCACGATCTGCAGCGCGTATCGGTGTCCCCCGCTCCCCGGCCGGTAGAACTCGGCCTGGACGCTGGCCTGGTTGATGAAGTTCTTCGGCGTCCCGCCGCCCAGGACCACCGACGCCGTCCGGGGCCGGCGGATGACGAGGTTGGCGGACTCGATGATGTCTCCGATGACGTCGACGTGTCCGAGGTCGGGATGCCGCTGGCGAGCCTGCGACAACCCCATGCCGATGGACGAGTCCGCGATCGCCGGACAGAAGATCGGCACGCGGGCGCGGTACGCGGCCGTCAGGATGCCGGCGCGGCCCGTCTCGCGCCAGAGGTGCCCGCCGAGCCGATAGAGGAGCTCGCGCGTCGTATGGGGCCGTCTGTCCAGCGTGGTCGCGAAGCTGGCCACCCAGTTGTCGTTCTCGATGAACTCGTCCTCGTCGACCAGCGTGTCGTACACGCGATCGACGTGCGCGGCCTGCAGCGCGCCGTCGTCGGCATCCGGAGAACCGATGAAGTGCCGGCGTCCGCGCGTCTCGTGGAGGTCGTGGTAGAGGTTCGCGCCGGTCGAAACGAGGCAATCCACGGCCCGGCTCTCGATGAGCCGGGCGAGGATGAGGCGCAACCCGCCTGCGCTGAGGGCACCGGCCGCGCCGAGGAAGATCAGCACGTCGTCGGCCAGCATCTTGCGCCACACCCGGTGGGCGATCGCGAGATTGCGTCCCTGGAACGAGATGCGCTCCATGCGGCGCAGAATCTCCTCGGCGGGGGCTCCGGCGACCGCCTCGAACGGCTCGACCGGCACGTCAAGGAAGCGCGTCTTCGAATCCGGCGGGTCGGCCTTCGGCATCGTCCTCGAGATCCTGCTTCAGCTCGGCGAGCAGACCGAGCGCATCGATCGGAGTCAGGCGGTCGACGTCCACCTCCCGCAAGCGGCGCAGAACGCGCCCGTGGTTGGCGGGCGCCGCCTGGAAGAGGCCGAGCTGCACCCCGGCGTCGTTGGGCGGCGCGTTGAAGGCCGGCCGGCCGCCGCGCGAGAGCTCGTCGCGTTCGAGTCCGGCGAGGATGGTCTTCGCACGGGCCACCGTGTCGGGGGGCAGGCCGGCAAGGCGCGCCACCTGAACGCCGTAGCTCCGGTCCGAGCGGCCGGGCTCGACCTTGTGCAGGAAGACGATGCCGTCCCGCCACTCGCGCGCCGCGACGTGGTAGTTCGCGACGCCGGGAAGGGCGTTGGCCAGGTCGGTCAGCTCGTGGTAGTGGGTGGCGAAGAGCGTCTTCGGGCGAGCCCGGGGGCTGGTGGCGAGGTGCTCGGCCACTGCCCAGGCGATGCTCAGGCCGTCGAAGGTCGCGGTGCCGCGCCCGACCTCGTCGAGCAGGACGAGGCTGCGCGACGTTGACGTGTTGAGGATGCGGGCGGTTTCCTCCATCTCCATCATGAAGGTCGATCGTCCGCCCGCGATGTCGTCCGACGCGCCGACCCGCGCGAAGATGCGGTCCACGATCGGGACCGCGGCCGCGCGGGCGGGGACGAACGAGCCCGCGTGCGCCATCAGGACGACGAGCGCCGTCTGCCGCAGATAGGTCGACTTCCCGCCCATGTTCGGCCCCGTCAGCACCACCACCTGGTGGTCGGTCCCGTTGAGCGTGACGTCGTTCGGGACGAAGCCGTCCGGCGCGCGCCGCTCCACGACGGGGTGACGTCCTTCCGTCACGACGAGCTCGGCGCCCTCGTGCACCTCGGGCCTCGTGTACCCGCGGTCCGCGGCGACCTCCGCCAGCGTGGCGACGACATCGATCGCGGCCAGCGCGCGCGCCGCCGCCTGGATGCGGCCGGCCTGGCCGACGATCTCCTGGCGCAACGCCTCGAACAGCTCCTGCTCCCGCTCGAGCATGCGCTCTTCCGCGCCGAGCACCTTGCGCTCGTACTCCTTGAGCGCCGGGGTGATGAAGCGCTCGCCGTTGGCGATGGTCTGCTTGCGGTGGTACTCGTCGGGAACGCGCGGGAGATTGGGCTTCGATACCTCGATGTAGTACCCGAAGACGCGATTGAAGCGGACCTTCAGGGACCCGATGCCGGTGCGGGCACGCTCCTCCGCCTCGAGCGCCGCGATCGCGGAGCGGGTGCCGCGGCTGATCCGCCTGAGGTCGTCGAGCTCCTCGTCGACGCCGTCGCGGATGGCGCCGCCGTCACGGACGAGGGCCGGAGGATCGTCGGCGAGGGCCGCCGCGATGCGTCCGCGAACGTCCGACAGGTCGTCGAGCTCCGCCAGCAGTGCCGCCGCGAACCGCGCCCGGCAGGGGGAGACGAGCTCTCTCACCCGCGGGATGACGGCGAGCGAACGGCCGAGCGCGCTCACGTCGCGCGGACCGGCCGTGCCGAGCGCGACGCGGCCGAGCAGGCGCTCGAGGTCATGGACGTCGCCGAGTGCCTTCCGCAGCCTCGTCCGCGCTGCGACCTCGCCGATCCATTCCTCCACCGCATCGTGCCGATCGACGATCGGCACGGCCGTAGCGAGCGGCTGCCGCAACCAGGCGCGCAGGAGGCGCCCGCCCATCGGGGTGGACGTGCGATCGAGCTCCTCGGCGAGCGAGCCGGCGCGGGAGCCGGCGGCGCCCTGCAGGACCTCCAGGCGGGCGAACGTGACCGGGTCGATCACGACGTGGTCGGCCCGGCGGCGGAACGCGAGGCCCCGGAGGTGGGCGAGCTCGCCCTTCTGGGTGTCACGCAGGTAGCGCACGAGCGCGCCGGCGGCGCGAATCGCAGCCTCGTGCTCGTCGACGCGCAACCCGAACCCCTCGAGCGAGGCCGTGCCGAGCTGCTCGAGGAGAGCCCGGTGCGCCCGCTCCAGCCCGTAGGCCCCCTCGTCGATGGCCGTCACCGTAACGCCCGCCGCGACCCTGTCCAGACGGTCCGCGAGGTCGCCCCCGGCGGGGACCAGGATCTCCCGGGGCCGTGTCGCTGCGATCTCGTCGCGGAGGGCGGCGAGACCGCCGGCACCATCGTGCTGGGCGGCCCGGAACTCTCCCGTGGAGAACTCGGCCACGGCGACCCCGTAGGAGGCATCCGAGTCCCCGCGCAGCGGGTGCGCGGAGACCGCCATCAGGAAGGCCGGCTCTCGGGCATCGAGGTAGCCGGCGTCCGTGAGGGTGCCGGGCGACACGACCCGCACGACCTCCCGCCGCACGAGCCCGCGCGCCTTGCGGGGCGACTCGACCTGTTCGCAGACCGCGACCCGGAACCCCTGCCGGACGAGCCGCACGATGTAGGCGTCGGCAGCGTGATGCGGGACGCCGCACATCGGGATGGGGTCGCCGCCGGCGTCCCGGCCACGCGAGGTCAGCGTCAGATCCAGGGCCCGCGCCCCGGTGACCGCGTCCTCGTGGAACATCTCGTAGAAGTCGCCCATGCGGAAGAAGACCAGGGCCTCGGGATGCTGGCGCTTCGCGTCGAGGTACTGCTGCATCGCCGGCGTGGCTCCCGCGTGGCCTGCCGGAGCATTCCCGGGGGTCGAACCCATGGTGTCCGATGGTAGCATCGCCCCCGAGCGGCGGCGGCACCGGGCGGGGCGCAAGACGGGGAGGCGAACGCCAAGAAAATGACGGTACTGGCTCTCGATACGGGCACGCGCGCCGGCAGCGCAGCACTCGTGCGGGACGGCGAGGTCCTCGCCGCCATCGAAGGCGACCCGGCTCGGACCCACGGCGAGCGCCTCCCCGCCGATCTCTTGCGGCTGCTGGCCTCCGAGCGCACGAACCTCGCGGACGTCGACCTCCTCGCCGTCTCGTCCGGTCCGGGGTCGTTCACGAGCGTCCGCGTCGGCGTGGCGACCATTCAGGCCCTGGCGCTCGTGCACAGGTGTCCGGTCGTTCCGGTGTCGACGCTCGACGCGGTCGCCCGCGAGCTGTCCGCGGCAACCGCCGGCACCGACCTGTTGGCGGCCTGGATGGACGGGCAGCGCGGGGAGGTCTTCGCCGCCCTCTACACCCGCGCGACGCGCGGCGAGCGCATCCTCGTGCCGCCGGCGGCCGGGAAGCCGGACGTCGTCCTCGACGGCTGGGCAGACCGGATCGAGGGCCGTACGGTCGCCTTCGGCGGCGACGGCATCGGTGCGACCCGCGACCGGCTGGATGCGCGATTCGGAGCGCGGGCCCTCCTCGCGGACCGACTCCCTCCGCTCGCCCCGACCCTGGCCCGTCTCGCAGCGGAGCGCGCCGGCCGCGGAGAGACGGTCACCCCGCACGCCATCCAGCCGGTATACGTGCGCCGCCCCGACGCGGAGATCGCGCGGGAACGCGCGCGCTCCCGCGCACCGCAGCGGCCGGCCGCTCGCAACCCGCGCGGCGGCGGGCGGTTCCCTTCGTGAGCGCGCCGAGCGTGGGCTGGACGGTGGAACGACTCGGCGCGATGCGGGATCTCGACGGAGTCGTGGCCGTCGCCGAAGCGTCGTTCCGCCGCGGCTGGACGAGAGCGATGTTCTCCCGGGAGCTCGAGCGGCGCGACACTGCCCACCTGTTCGTCGTGCGCTGCTCCACGGGTGAGGTGGCCGGGTACTGCTCGACGTGGCTCGTCAGCGGCGAGCTGCACATCAACGGGCTCGCGGTCGCGCCGGCGCTCCGACGGCAGGGGGCGGCGCGGGCGCTCATCCGACACGTCGTCGGGGAAGCCCGACGGCTGGGCGCGCGCGAGGCCACGCTCGAGGTACGCCGCGCCAACCAGGTGGCCCGGCGCCTCTACGAGTCGGCCGGCTTCACGCTGCGCGGCCTCCGGCCGCGCTACTACGTGCAGCCCGTCGACGACGCGCTGATTCTGGGGCGGCGCCTGTGAGCGCGGAGCGCGGACAACCGTCGGGATGGTAGATACCTGTATCTATGGGGCGAACTTGCGCTTCCCGGCGACAGGTGGGAACTGGTGAA
This sequence comes from Acidobacteriota bacterium, assembly GCA_026706755.1. Taxonomy (GTDB): domain Bacteria; phylum Acidobacteriota; class Vicinamibacteria; order Vicinamibacterales; family UBA8438; genus JAGWAJ01. Next base: position 7,445 of record JAPOYG010000438.1, on the reverse strand, counting down.
TCGGTAGGGTGGCGCGCGTGCCCGGATTCGAACCGGGGGCCTGCCGCTTAGGAGGCGGCCGCTCTATCCAGCTGAGCTACACGCGCACTCTTTAGAATCAATGACTTACGGCCTCTCCACCAGCGCTGCCAGCCACCAGTGCCAGCCGAGGTTGACGTTTGCCCGGCGCTGACGCCAAGGCCGACCGTCTGACGGGCCGCGGCGAGGCGCGGGAGACATTGCATCCCGCCCACATTAGCACGCCAGGCCTGCACGGAAGCCGCTGACACCCTACGACCCGCGGCTCTCCGGGTCGGTCGAATCCGGCGACCGCCGCTGGACCGTCCACCCCGGCGGAACTGAGCACGTCAGCAACTCCGGCCGGATCCACGCGACGCCCAGCGGCAGCACGCTGACCCCGACGTCGAGCATGTGCGCCGACGGGTGCGTCGTCCGGAGCGCAAGCCTGACCGCCTACGTCTGCTGACCCGATGGTCGCCAGGTGCTCGGCTTCGTCGCCCCTCGTCGCTGTCGCGATGCTCCTCGCCTACGATCGCAGGCTGCGCCATCGCCATGATGGCCACCGCCGGAGCCGACATCGGGCCCTCAAGGAGCGAATCAAGGTCCTCGAGGAAGCCCGGGTCGATGCCGGCACGGCTCGCGGCGCCCTTGACACGCACGACAACAAATAGCACACTGAATCTGTCGTGCAGGAGATTGCCTCAAGTCTCCAGAAGCGGTACCCGCACCTACAGTTCCGTCAGCATTGGGAGCTCAGCCCCGATGTGCGCTATCAGCTTGGCCAATGCGACGCCATCATTCGGGCCATCAGAGAGACGCCGCTGAGCCCGGACCACGGCAGGGAGCTCAGGATCGTAGCGCTCAAGAAGGGGGCCCAGGCGACGACGGCGATCGAGGGCAACACCTTGACCGACGAAGAGGTGAGCAGGGTGGCCGCGGGCGAATCGCTGCCGCCCAGCAAGGAGTACCAGGAGCGGGAGGTTCGCAACGTCATCGACGCCATGAACGGCATTCTCACCGAGGTCGTTGAAGAAGACTTGATTCCCCCGGTCTCGCCGGGGCTCATGCTCAGTTTCCACAAGCGGATCGGTTCCGAGCTTGGCGAGCACTTCGATGCGATCCCCGGCCAGTTCCGCACCGACGAACGTTTCGTTGGCCCCTACAAGTGCCCGCGCGCGGCTGACGTTCGTCCCCTCGTCGATCTGTTCTGCGAATGGCATCAGCGAGAGTTCGCGTCGAAACACGATTCGGCGACCTTCGCGGACGCGGTGATTCAGGCGATCGTGACCCACGTCTACGTCGAGTGGATTCACCCATTCGGGGACGGCAACGGACGAACCGGGAGACTGCTTGAGTTTTACCTGCTACTGCGCGCCGGCAATCCGGACATCGCCTCGCACATCCTGTCCAACTTCTACAACGAGACGCGGCCTGCGTACTACCGACAGCTTCACCAGGCGAACAAGAACCGAGACCTTAGCGACTTCATCGCATACGCGGTCGAAGGCTATCGCGATGGCCTGCTCGAGACCCTGAAGAGGATCCAGGGGATTCAGTTCAGGATCGCTTGGCGGACACTCGTTTATGAACGGTTCGCCAAGCAGCGGTACCGGAAGAAGGGCGTCTTCAAACGGCGGCGAGATCTGATGCTCCACTTCCCGTTGGACAAGACCGTCCCAATCGAAGTTGTGCCGCTGCATTCAATCGACCTGGCACGAAAGTACTCGGCGTTGACGAGCACAACGCTCCTCCGAGACGTCAACATCCTCGTCGACATGGGCTTGGTGGTGCCGGACCAGTCGGCACGAGGCTACCGGGCGAACACCGACCTGCTCCGCCGCCGGATGCCGTCGCGACGACCCTGAGCGCCAGTGACGCTCGCAAGGCGAAGCCCCTCGAACGTCGCGAGTGCCCCCGTCAGAGCCTTGGCGATTCCCGGTTCCGCGTAGGAGGCGGCCGCTCTATCCAGCTGAGCTACACGCGCAGGCGACGTCGTTCCGGCGGGGCCGGCGCTCACGGGGCGCCACGGTCGGCGGCGGCGGGTCGACCGGACGCCGGCGAGTCGGCGCTCCCCTCGGCGAGCGCCGCGAGGGCCTTGCCGACGCGCACGTACTCCTCGTAGCGGCGCTGGTAGTCCTGCAGCTTCTCGTCGTCGAGGGCGGCCAGCCGGGCCTGCCCCGACGCCGTGCCGCCCTCACCGCTGTCCCGCAACTCCGCTTCCAGGGCGCTCGCCCGCTGCCGGAAGCGAATGTCGTGCGCCCGTTCCCACGCGAGCCAGTCGGCCGTCCAGCGGGCGTGGGCGTCGTCGACGACCTCCCGCGGAAACGGGAAGGGCCGACCCGTGCCCTGCTCGATGGTTCGGACCGCATCCGGCAGGACCTCCCGGAGCGCCGACGCCACACTCCGCCAGCCCAGCAACTCGCGCCCGTCCGCGCGGGCGACGGCCGGCCCGACGCTGGTGAGCAGCAGCGCCGCCAACTGCTCGCGGTGCTGCCGCCGCCGTTCGCGCCGCGCGCGCTCCGCCACCACGAGGACGACCACCGCCAGGGCGGCGACGAGCGCCTCGATCATGGCGCCGCCCGTCTCCCCCGCGCCGCCGTGCGGCACGCGTGCGGCGCCGCAGCCTCAGTAGCGGAGCGCGGCGAACACGTCGTGCCCCGCCAGTCGCGCGCGGCCGTCGAGCGCGCCGAGCTCGATGAGGACGGCGAGCCCGTGGACGACGGCGCCGCGTCCCGCCACCAGCTCCACCGTCGCCTGCGCGGTGCCGCCGGTCGCCAGGAGGTCGTCGACCACGAGCACGCGCTGGCCGGCTTCGATGGCGTCGTCGTGCATCTCGACCGCGTCCGAGCCGTACTCGAGATCGTAGGCGACGCGTACCGTGCGCGCCGGCAGCTTGCCCGGCTTGCGGACAGGAACGAAGCCGGCTCCGAGGCGGTCCGCCACGCCGATGCCGAAGAGGAAGCCGCGGCTCTCGATTCCGACGACGGCGTCGATGCCCGCTTCCCTATAGGGTGCGGCCAGGCAGTCGAGCGCCGCCTGCAGCCCCGCCGGATCGCGCAGGAGCGTGGTGATGTCATAGAACAGAATCCCCGGTTTCGGGAAGTCGGGGACATGACGAATGAGCGCCCGCAGCCGGTCCGGGTCGTCCATGGGATTCGGTGGCAAGTATAGCGGACGGAGGCGCTTGCCCCGTTCTCCGGGACGTCGACCCCGGCGCCCACCCCTGTGGTACGCTGTGCGTTCCAGGGAGGATCCGAATGAGACTCGCCGCCATCCTGTTCGTCGCTCTGCTCGCGGCCGCACCGGCCGGCGCCCAGTTCGCGGAGGTCGGATCGCTGGACTTCCCGACGTCCGCCCGTTCCGAGGAGGCGCAGGGCCACTTCCTGCGCGGAGTCGCAATCCTCCACAGCTTCGGCTGGAAACAGGCCATCGAGCAGTTCCAGGCCGCGCAGGTCATCGAGCCGGACTTCGCCCTCGCCTACTGGGGTGAAACCCTCTGCTACAACCACCCGCTGTTCGGCGGCCGCTTCGGGCTCGACGAGGAGAACCCGCGCGCCGTGCTGGCGCGCCTCGGGAGCACGCGCGCAGAGCGCGCCGCCAAGGCGCCGACGGATCGCGAGCGCGGCTTCCTGGAGGCCGTCGAGGTGCTGTGGGACGAGGAAGGAACCTACGACGAGCGGCGGGTCGGCTACATGGAAGCGATGGGCCGCCTTTACGACCGCTATCCCGACGATCACGAGGTCGCCACCTTCTACGCCCTGTCGATGCTGGCCGGCGCCCGCGCCCTGGGCGACGACTCGCTGCGCCTGGAGGTGCGGGCCGGCACGATCGCGATGCGCGTCTTCCAGGCGAACCCCGATCATCCCGGTGCCCCGCACTACACGATTCACGCCTTCGACGATCCGATCCACGCCCCGCTGGCGCTCGACGCGGCGCGGCGCTACGCCGAGATCGCACCGGCGGTCTCGCACGCGCGTCACATGCCGACGCACATCTTCATCCAGCACGGCATGTGGGACCTGGTATCGGCGCACAACCAGTCGGCGCACGACGCCGCGCGCGCCCTGTGGCAGCCGGGCGACAGCGTGGGCGACGCCGTCCACTCGCTCGACTGGGGCCAGTACGGAGACCTGCAGCGGGGCGACTACGAGCGCGGCCGCCTCTGGATCGAGCGGCTGGAGGCGCTGATCGAGCAGAGCGGCGACCAGCAGCGGGCCGCCGGCACGCTGCCGCTGGTCCGCGCGCGCTATATCGTCGAGAGCGAGCAGTGGCAGGTGAAGCCGGTGGCCGAGGACGCTTCGCTCCACGAGCTGCTCGCCACCGGCCTGAGCGCCGTGCGCACGGGCGACCTCGAGACCGCGCGGGCGGCCGAGGAGGCCCTCGCCGAGCGGGCCGCCGACGACGGCGGGTCGCAGGACCGGATTGCCCATCGGGGGCTCGCCGCGTCGATCCGGGCGCGGGAGGGTGACGCCGAGGGCGCCATCGCCCTGATGGACGAGGCCATCGCCATCGTCGAGACCCTTCGCCTGCCGAACGGCGCCGCCAACCCCGTCAAGCCGCCGTACGAGCTCTACGGCGAGATCCTCCTCGAGCTCGATCGGCCGGCGGAGGCGCAGTCGAAGTTCGATACCTCGCTGCTGCGGATGCCGAACCGGATGCGCTCGCTCCTCGGCGCCGCCCGGGCTGCCGCCGCGAGCGGGGATCGCGCCGCCGCCCGCGGGCACTACGCCACGCTCGCGCGCTACTGGGCGGGAGCAACGGACGACGCCGTGTACCTGGAGGCGTCGCAGTTCGCCGAAACGAACGAGAACTGAGGTCCCACACCCACACGTTCGGGGGCCGGATCGTGCGCCGTCCGGCGCGCCGTGCCGGCAGGAACGGGTGATTCGGACCCTGGGAGTCTGAGCCGCAGAACGCGCGATGCAGCACGTTTCTGCCGGCGCAGACTCCCAACGCGCCCGCAAGGGCGCGCTGGCTCGCGACTTCGCACCGCAGCGGGCCGCCGGGGCGGCGATCGGCCGCCCCGGGCTCCGCGACGCGGCGGCGGTCGCCTCCTACCTGGTCGTCACGGCCGTGATGGCCCTTCCGCTCCTGCGGGACGCGTCGGGCCTGCTGCCGGGAGACCGCGCCGATCCGGTGCTGAACGCGTGGCTCCTGTGGTGGAACACGCAGGCGGCACCTCTCAGCGGGTCGTGGTGGAACGCGCCGGCGTTCCATCCCTATCCGGGCGTGCTCGCCTATTCGGAGCATCTGCTCGGCCTGCTGCCGCTCTCCGGGCCTCTTCAGTGGCTGACGGGCAGTCCCGTCGTCACCTACAACCTCGTCTTCCTGCTGACGTTTCCGCTCTGCGGCGCGGCCGGCTACGTGCTGGGACGGGAGATCACGGGCCGCCGCGATGCGGCATGGATAGCGGGGCTCGCCTTCGCCTTCGCCCCGTACCGCATGAGCCAGCTCTCCCACCTGCAGGTGCTGGCCTCTTTCTGGATGCCCCTGGCGCTCGCCGCGCTGCATCGCTACCTGCGGGATTCGAGGCCGCGGTGGCTCGCGGCGTTCGCCGGGGCGACGACCTTGCAGGGGCTGACGAACGGCTACTACCTGGCCTATTTCCCGGTGCTGGTCGGGTTGTGGGCCGTCTGGTTCAGCCGCGGCTCCGGCGGGTGGCCCCAGATAGTGCGGATTGGCGGGGCCGGAGCGGCCGCGATGCTGCCGCTCGTGCCGCTGCTGGCGACGTATCGGCTGCTGCACGCCGAGCAGGGGCTGGGTCGTGCGGCGTCGGAGATCGCAGCCTACAGCGCCGACCTGACTTCCCTGGCGGGCATCGCGCCGCACCTGGCTTTCTGGGGACCTCTCGAGTGGTCGCCGGGCCCCGAACAGGAGCTGTTCCCCGGCGCGGCGATCGTGCTCCTGATCGGCACCGCCCTGTGGCGGGCCCGCGGATGGCGCCCGGATGCGCCGGAGCCTCGCTACCTGCGCGCCGCCCGCGTCGCGGCTACGGCGTTGGCCTGCCTCGGCGGGGCCCTTCTCGCGATGCGCTTGGCGGCCGGCCCGTGGGCCGTGGACGTGGCCGGCTTCCGGGTCTCGGTCACCAGCATCGACAAGATCGGCGCGCATTTCGCGCTCGCCGCCGCCGCCGGGCTCCTTCTGGGTCGGACCTGCACGGCGGCCTGGCGCAGGCGTTCCCCGTTCGCGTTCTATCTGCTCGCGGCCGCCGCGCTCGGGCTCTGCGCCATGGGTCCGCGCCCCGAGGTGGCCGGGACTCCCGTCATGGCCTACTCGCCGTATCTGGGGCTGCTGCAGATCCCCGGCTTCGAGGCGCTTCGCGCCCCGGCGCGGTTCTGGATGCTCGTCCTCGTCTGCCTGTCGGCTCTGGCGGCCCTCGCCTGCGCGCGGCTCGCACCCTCCGGCGGCCGCCGGCGGCTCGTCTTCTTCGCGGCGATCTCGGCCGGCATCCTTCTCGACGGCTGGGGGCGCCTGCCCGTCGTCCCGTCACCGTCTCCGTCGCCGCTGCTCCAGGCGCGGGCAGCCGGGCCGGTTGCGGATCTGCCCCTCGGCTGGCGGGATGACGATGCCGCCGCGATGCTCCGCGGCGCCGCCCACGGCCAGCCGGTCGTGAACGGCTACAGCGGGCATGCCGCACCGTACTACGGAGCACTCGCCGAGGGCCTGCGGTCGGGGCGCGGCGAAGTGCTCGCCTGGCTGGCGGAGGTCGGCGTGCGGCACGTGCGGCTCGACCGGACCCGCCCCGGGTCCCGGCAACTGGAGGCCGCCGCGGCGGCCGCCCCGGGGCTGCGCCTGGACGCCCACACGGCCTCCGAGGCCTTGTATACGTTCGTCCGGCCGCCTGCCGCGCCGCCGCCGCCCGTGCTCGGTGAGGGCCTGTCCGTCGTCCGCGCCAGCGCGAGCGAGAACGAGGACCTGGTCGACTACGCGATCGACGGAGTCCACGGACCGCGGTGGACGACCGGTCCGCAAGCTCCGGGTCAGTGGCTGCGACTCGAGCTGGATGCGGCCCGACCGGTGGGTGGGGTGATCCTCTGGGGCAGCCTCGGAATGGAATTCCCCCGGCGGCTGCTGGTGGAGACCTCGCGCGACGCCCGCGCCTGGGAAACCGTCTGGGAGGGGCGCACCGAGTTACCCGTCCTGCGGGGCGCCCTCCGCGATGCGCGCACGCCGCTGACCGTCACGTTCACCGCCGCTCCGGCCCGCTACGTGCGCCTGCGACAGACCGGGCGCGACCCCTCGTTCGCCTGGTCGGTGACGGAGGTCGACGTGCACGCCCCTCCCCCGAGCCCCGGGCGGTGACCGGCGACGACTCACCGGCCCGAACAAAACGGATCTGCGGGGAAGGATCGTCGAAGAGGAAGATGGTCGGGGCGAGAGGATTTGAACCTCCGACCCCTCGGTCCCGAACCGAGTGCTCTACCAGGCTGAGCCACGCCCCGACC
>JAPOYG010000063.1:13237-15949 GCA_026706755.1 Acidobacteriota bacterium | reverse complement strand
CCCGTCGAGTGGGACACGGAGCGGAACGTCGCCTGGAAGCTCGCGATGCCGGCCTGGTCGGGGTCGACGCCGATCGTCTGGGGCGAGCGGATCTTCCTCAACGTGGCCGTGGACGACGACAACATCGAGCTCTGGAGCCTCGACCGGGATTCCGGAGAGCCGCTCTGGAAGCGACACCTGAGCGACGGGAACCGCCGCCTGCGGAAGCAGAACATGTCGTCGCCGTCGCCGGTGACCGACGGCGAGCGGGTCTGGGTGATGACCGGAACCGGCATCCTCAAGGCGTTCGACTTCGACGGCACCGAGCTCTGGATGCGCGACATCCCCGCGTCGTACGGCCCGTTCGGGCTGAACTGGGGCTACGCCTCGTCGCCCCTTCTGGACGGCCCGGCGCTCTACGTGCAGGTGCTGCACGGGATGCGCACGGACGATCCGTCGTACGTCCTGCGGATCGACCGCGACACGGGCGAGACGGTCTGGCGGGTCGAGCGGCCGACGGAGGCGGTTCGGGAGTCCCCGGACTCCTACACGACACCTGCGCTCCTCGAGTACGACGGCGTGAAGGAGATCGTCATCACCGGCGGCGACGCGGTGACGGGGCACGACCCCGAGACCGGCCGGGAGCTGTGGCGCGCGGACGGGCTGAACCCCACGCGCCAGCGGGACTACCGCATCGTGGCGTCGCCGTTCGTCCGCGACGGGCTCATCTACGCGCCGACGCGGGTCCGGCCGCTGCTGGCCCTCAGGCCGGGCGGGCGGGGCGACGTCCTCGACAGCCACGTCGTGTGGTCGACCGACAACGGCCCGGACGTTCCGACGCCGGTGACCGACGGGGAGTACTTCTACGTGGTCAACGACCGCGGGATCGTCTTCGTCTCCGACGCGAAGACCGGCGAGCCGGTGTACGGCCCGCAGCGGATCCGGCGCGGCACCTACAGCGCGTCGCCGGTTCTGGCCGACGGCCGGATCTACGTCACCAACGAGGACGGGGTGACGACCGTCCTCCGCGCCGGCCCCGAGTTCGAGGTCCTGGCCGAGAACGACTTCGACGACTACTGCCTCAGCTCGCCGGCGATCTCGGAGGGCCAGATCTTCATCCGGACCACCGGCCATCTCTACGCCATCGGCGAGCGCCGCCCGCCGGTCGTGGCGGAGGCGACGGCGGCAGCGCCGGTGGCGGCGACGGAGCCGCCGGCCGCGCTCGCCGGATCTCCGGGTCCGACGGTGCGGACGGGTCTCGGCGTTGCACTTCTTGCGGTCGTCGGCGTCGTCGTCGCTACGACGGTCGTCCTGGCAGTCCTCCGCTTCCGGAAGGGCTCGCGTCGCCGGGCGGGCCGTGCGGAGGCACCCCTGTAGAAAACGACCCCCGCGATTGAGTCGCAGTCTCACCTCTCCGGGTGGCCGCGCTGTACGTTCGAGTTGGCGGCGTTCCCGCCACAAGGAGGAGGCAGGCTGTGAAGGGACAAACGGAGATCATCGAGGGGCTGAACGGCGCACTGACCATCGAGCTGACGGCGATCAACCAGTACTTCTGCCAGTCGAAGATGTGCGCGGACTGGGGATTCCACGACCTGGCGAAGAAGCACCACGAAGAGTCCATCGGCGAGATGAAGCACGCCGAGAAGCTGATCGAGCGGATCCTCTTTCTGGAAGGAATCCCCGAGATCGCCCGCTACGACGTCATCCGGGTCGGCACCGACGTCAAGGAGCAGTTCGAGAACGACCTGAAGCTCGAGATGAAGGGCGTTGCGCACTACAACGCGCTGGTCGAGTCGAGCGTGAGACTGGGCGACAACGGCACGCGCGAGCTCGTGGCACCCATCCTGGTCGAGTCCGAAGAGCACGTCGACTGGTTGGAGACGCAACTCTTCCGCATCGAGAAGGTCGGCATCCAGAACTACCTGGCGGAGCAGATGGGCGGGCACGACGGCTGAGCGCGGCCGTCGAGGTAGCGCTGCAGCACGGGGTGGCAGGCCGTGCAGCCGTCGCCGGCGCCGATGGAGCGCCGGAGGTCGCGGAGCGTGCGGATGCCCGGATGCGACAGCGTTCCGAGCAGCTCGCGCTCCGTGATTCGCAGGCAGGTGCAGACGAAGCCGGTCGGTCCGGCGGTGGGCCGCACGCTCTCGGCAGGCATCGCCAACGGCACCGCGCGATCCTATCCCGTCCGAGATTGAGACGCAATCTCATGCCGCGGTCTCCGTCCAGCCGCACCCGAACCCGCCACCGTCGCTCGTCGCAAGGCGCCCGCACCGGGCGGGGCGGGAACCGGGCCGGATGCGCGACGTCTCCTGCTATTCTGGAGATTCGGGCATTGGCGAGCAGGAGGGAACGCATGATGGCGCGAGGCTTGGCGGGGATCGTCCTTCTGGCCTTCCTGGGTTCGGCGCCGCTCGCGGCGGCGCAATCCGGCCGCGTCGCCGGCGACGTCGTCGACGAGACCGGGGGGGCGCTCCCCGGGGCCACGGTGACGCTGATCGGTCCCGGTCTGGCGCGCGTCGTGCAGACGGACGGAGCCGGGGCGTTCATCCTCGATGGGCTGCCGGCAGGGACGTACACGCTGACGGCCGAGTTGTCCGGCTTCTCGCCCGGGACGCAGGAGGTGGTCGTAGCGGGCGACCCCGTCGACCTCGGGCGCATCACGCTGGGGATCGCGAGCTTCGGGGACACGGTGGTCGTGACCGCCTCTCGCAGCGAGGTCCGGCTGGTCGACGC
>JAPOYG010000063.1:10974-12951 GCA_026706755.1 Acidobacteriota bacterium | reverse complement strand
GCGACGTGGGGCGCCAACGCCATGACCGGCGCCGTCAACATCCTCACCAAGTCGCCGCGGGAGTCGGTGGGCACGACGGTGACCTTCACCGGCGGAGTGATCGATCGGGACGCGGGGTCGACCGCGGGGCGGAGCCCGGGGACGCTCTTCGGGGCCAACGCGACGGTCACGCGGGCACCGACGGACCGGCTTGCCTATCGCGTCAGCGCCGGCTATTTCACGTCCGACGCGTTCCCGCGTCCGACCGGCCGCATCCCCGTGATCTTCGACCCCCGCGAGCCCGGACGGCTGGTCGGGGGTGCGTACTATCCCACGGACGCGCCGGGCGCGTTCGGGGCGGCCGCGTTCGCCAACCGCGGCACGAGCCAGCCGAAGTTCGACGTGCGCGTCGATCAGGAGCTCACGAACGGGCGGCTGACCTACGCGGCCGGGGTGGCGGGCACCGAGGGCATCGTGCACTCGGGGGTCGGGCCGTTCGACATCCAGCCCGGCTCCTACCTCGGGTACGGCAGGGTCAACTACACGCGGGGGGATTTCCACGCCCAGGTCTTCGCGAACTTCCTGCGCGGGGACGCGCCGAACCTGCTGCTGCCCGACCCGGCCACGGGGCAGCCGGTGCAGCTTGGATTCCGCACCGACACGTTCGATGCCGAGGTGGGCCATTCGACCTTCCTCGGCGAGCGGCACCTGCTGACCTACGGCGGGAACGTCCGCCAGAACAGCTTCGACATCACCATCGCGCCCCTGGCGGAGGACCGCCTGGAGGCGGGGGCCTACCTGCAGGACGAGATCTTCCTCGACCCGTTCCGCTTCGTGCTCGGCGGTCGGGTCGACAAGTTCGGCAACCTCGCCACTCCCACCTTCTCGCCGCGGCTCGCGTTCATCATCAAGCCGAGCCCCGACCAGTCGCTGACCTTCTCCTACAACCGGGCCTTCCGGGGCCCCTCGATCATCAACAACTTCCTGGAGATGAACATCCTCAACCCGGTGGACCTGAGCTCCCTGGCGCCCTTCGTGCCGGCGACGCTCCGCCCGGTCATCGGCCCGCGCCTGGCGCAGCCGTTCCCGCTCGTGGTGCGGGCCGCGGGCAGCGACCGCCCGATCGGGGGAACGGAGCGCCTTCCCCTCCGGGAGGAGTCGCTGACCGCGTACGAGGTGAGCTACACGGGGACGTTGTGGCCGGGAGGGACGATCGGGGCGGCGGCCTACCTCAACCGGCGGGACAATCCGATCAACTTCGTCCCGGTGGCGTCCGACGTCGACCCCTACACGGCGCAGAACCTGCCGCCCGGGTGGGCGGCCTACCTCGGCGCGGACCAGCTTCCGGCGCCGCTCGCGGCCCAGGTGCCGGGCCTCCTGCTGCAGCAGATGGCCCAGTTCGGCATCTTCCTGCCGCGGACGGCGTTCACGTATTTCAATCTCGGACCCACCCGCCAGGTCGGAGCCGAGCTGTGGTGGGACCAGCGCTTCTCGCGTTCGGCCTCGGCCTGGATCAACTACTCGTGGCAGGCGGAGCCGGAGATCCTGGAGTCCGACAATCCCTACCTCCCGGAGGAGCTCACGCTGCCCCCGACGCATCGCGGCAACGCGGGCATCTCCTGGAACGGACCCCGCTACATCGCGAGCGCGTCGGTCAGCGCCGCGACCGACGCGTTCTGGAGCGACGTCCTGACGCGCGAGTACCACGGCTACTCCAGCGGCTACACGATGGTGAACGGGAGCGTCGGGATGCGGTGGCAGGACGGGGCCATCACGACGGTCCTCAAGGGGACGAACCTGCTGAACCGGCACATCAAGCAGCACATCTTCGGCGACATCCTGCGGCGGACGGTGTTGCTCGAGGTGCGCTTCCGCCTGTAGTGTCGGGGAAGTGGGCTCGTCCCACGGCGGCGGAGCTGGCTGCGGCGGTCGACGAGCGGCTCCGCCGTGCCGGCGTCCCGGCGCGCGCCGAGGGCGAGAAGCGCTACCTCAAGAGCG
>JAPOYG010000063.1:0-10157 GCA_026706755.1 Acidobacteriota bacterium | reverse complement strand
CGGTCGCCCAGGTCGTGCTCGATGCGCAGGAGGCGGTTGAACTTCGCCGTCCGCTCGCCGCGGCAGCCGGAGCCGGTCTTGATGTGGCCGCAGCCGGTGGCGACGGCGAGATCGGCGATGAAGGTGTCCTCGGTTTCACCTGAGCGGTGGGACATGTAGGCGGCGTACCCGTTTCCCTGGGCGAGGCGGACCGTCTCCAGCGTCTCCGAGACGGTGCCGATCTGGTTCAGCTTGACCAGGATGGAGTTCCCGACGCCGCGGTCGATGGCCTCCTGGAGGATGCCCGGATTGGTGCAGAAGATGTCGTCGCCGACCAGCTCGATGCGCGCGCCGAGCGCGCGCGTCAGCTCGCCCCAGCCGTCCCAGTCGTTCTCGGCCAGCGCGTCCTCGATCAGCACGATCGGGTAGCGGTCGATCCAGGCGCCCCACAGTTCGATCATCTCCGCCGTCGTGCGGGTCGAGCGGTCCGACTTGAACGCGACATAGCCGCCGTCGCGCCACATCTCGCTCGTCGCCGGGTCGAGGCAGAGGGCGATGTCGGCCCCGGGACGGTAACCCGCCGCCTCGATGGCCTCCAGAATCAGCTCGACCGCCTCCTCGTTGGTCGCGAGGTCGGGGGCGAACCCGCCCTCGTCGCCGATGCCGGTCGACTTGCCGCGCTGCTTGAGCAGCGCACGCAGGGCGTGGAACGCCTCGATCCCCATGCGCAACGCCTCGGCGAACGTGGGCGCGTTGTGCGGGGCGATCTTGAACTCCTGGAAGTCGACGGTGTTGTCGGCGTGCCGGCCGCCGTTGATGACGTTGAGGCACGGGACGGGGAGGATCGCGGCGTCGTCGCCCCCGAGGTGGCGGTAGAGCGGCACCCGCGTCGCCGCCGCGGCCGCTCGCGCCGCTGCCATAGAGACGCCGAGGATGGCGTTGGCGCCGAGGCGCGACTTGTTCGGCGTGCCGTCGAGCTCGATCATCCGCCGGTCCAGACCGTCCTGGTCGGTGGCATCGAACCCGGCGAGCGCCCCGCTGATCTCGCCGTTGACGTTGGCCACGGCCTGGCGTACGCCCTTGCCAGCGTAGCGCTTCCCGCCGTCCCGGAGTTCCGTCGCCTCGCGCTCTCCGGTCGACGCGCCCGACGGGACCCGTGCCTCGGCCACCGTGCCGTCCTCGAGGTGGACGCGGGCCTCGACGGTCGGGTTCCCGCGGGAATCGATGACCTCCAACGCGTCGATCGCACGAATCTTCATGTCTGTCGTCTCTCTCAGACCGCGCCGCGCCCCCGGAACGCGCGGATCTCGTCAGCGGTGTAGCCCGCCTCGCGCAGCACGTCGTCGGTCTGCTCGCCGAGGAGCGGGGGCGCCGTCCGGATGCGCGCCGGCGTGTCGCCGAGCTCGATCGGCTGGCCGATCGTCTTCACGACGCCGGCCGTCGGGTGCGGGCGCTCCACGACCTTGCCGCGTCGGGTGAGCTGGGGGTTGGTGCAGACCTCGGCGACGTTGCGGATGCGGCCGCACGGCACGCCGGCCGCGCCGAGCAGGCGGATCCAGTCCTCGACGGTGCGCTCGGCGGTCAGCGCCTCGATCACGGGGACGAGCTCCGTGCGGTGCCGCACCCGCTCGGGGGCGGTCGCGAAGCGCGGGTCGTCCCGGAGGTCCGGCCGCTCGAGGGCGTCGCAGTACCGCCGCCAGAGCGCGTCGTTGGCGATGCCGAGGTTGATCCAGCCGTCGGCGGCGCGCAGCGTCTGGTAGGGGGCGACCGACGGGTGGTCGTTGCCGCGCCGGGTCGGCGCCTCTCCGGTGGCGAAGTAGTTGCCGGTGTTGTAGGTGAGGAGCGACACGACGGCGTCGAGCATCGCCACGCGCACGTGCTGTCCGCGTCCGGTCGTCTGCCGGGCGAAGAGCGCGAGCAGGATGCCCTGCGCCGCCATCATTCCGGAGGTCAGGTCGGCGATGGAGGTCCCGACGCGCGTCGGCGGGCCGTCCGGCTCTCCCGTGAGGTCCATCAGGCCCGACTCGCCCTGCACGATGAGGTCGTAGCCGGGCCGCGCGGCATCGGGCCCGCTGTCCCCGAACCCGGAGATCGAGCAGTAGACGAGCCGGGGGTGACGCGGGGCGAGAGAATCGTAGTCGAGGCCGAGCCGCTCGACGGCACCGGGGCGGAAGTTCTGGACCAGCACGTCCGCGCCCGCGACCAGCCGCCCGAGGATGGCCCGCCCGTCGTCGCACTTGAGGTTGACGGTGCAGCTCCGCTTGTTGCGGTTGATCGACAGGAAGTAGGGCGACTCGCCGCCGAGGAACGGCGGCCCGAAGGCACGCGACTCGTCACCCCGCCCCGGCTCCTCGATCTTGATGACGTCGGCCCCCATGTCAGCGAGCGTCATCGTGCAGTAGGGCCCCGAGACCACTCGGCTCAGGTCGACCACGCGGATGCCGTCGAGCGGGCTCATGGCGCTCGGAAGCTGCGCCGCGGAAGCGCGATGCACCAAGCCGCGCGCCCCCGCAGACTCCCGAGGCGCCCGTGAGGGCGCGCCCGATCGCCCGCGAACGCGGATGCTCCGGTGACCGCCGTCATGCCGGTGGCCGGTTGTAGAGCACCATCGCTGCGCCCGCCGCCGTGATCAGGAACCCGAGGTAGAGCATCGGGCTCGGCGCCTCCTTGGGGGGGTGGAGCACCATCGAGACGAGGACGTTGATGAGCGGCGCGCCTCCGAAGACGAGCGGCATGACGTAGAGCGGGCGGCCGCCGGTGATGAACGAGAACGTGATGCACGCCGCGCCGATCGCCCCGAGCGCGCCAGCGCCGATGGCCCACGTCGTCCCCGACGCGTTGAAGCCGCCCGCGCCGAGTTGCCCCTGGCTGCCGAGGGTGATGACCGGGATCACGACCGCGATCAGGAAGTAGGCGATACCGACGCAGAGCAGGGCGCGCAGGCCGCTGCCGAGCTGCGCCTGGCCGGTGTGCAGGGTGGCGCCGTAGGCGCCCCACGACAGGGCTGCTCCGAGCACGAACAACGTCCACGTCATGCGACTGATCTCCTTGAATGGCCTGGAAACGGGGTCGTCGGCCCCTGCCGGGACCGCTGGCGCCAGTATTGTCCGGTGCGTGGCGCCCGGCTGACAAGGCCGCGCGCCGGCACCCGCGCCCCTCGCCGGCGCCGGGGCCGGGGCCGGTCGGCGCGGCCCCGGCCGGAATGAGAGGGCGGGGACTCCGGCGGACCTGTCGCCCCGCTGCCGCTTCCGAGGGCGGGCGGCGTCGGGGCGGCCGGTGTATTCTTGCCCGGCACCAGCCCGCGCAAGCCCATGAAGAACTGGCTGCTCGCCGCCGCCGTCGCCGCGCTCTACCTGCTGCACCAGGACGTCTGGTACTGGGAATCGGCGCGGCCGCTCGTGTTCGGATTCCTCCCCATCGCGCTCTTCTACCACGGGGTCTACTCGCTCGCCGTGGCCGGGCTGATGTGGGCGCTGGTGCGGTACGCCTGGCCCGCGCACCTGGAGGCGCAGTTGGAGGCGGGCGATGCGGCCGACGGGGAGCCGCCGGAGGAGGCGCGCCGGTGATCCCCGCGCTGGTGGTCTTCCTGTACCTCTGCGTGGTCCTCTACATCGGCATCTTCGCCTTCCGGCGCCCGGGGGGCACCGGCGCCGAGGGCTACTTCCTCGCCAACCGCTCGCTCGGCCAGTACGTCTTCCTGCTGTCGCTCTTCGGCACCAACATGACGGCGTTCACCATCCTCGGGTCGGCCGGCCACGCGTTCGCGAACGGCGTGGTGACCTACGGCCTGATGGGGTCGTCGTCGGCGTTCCTGATTCCAATCACGCTCTACCTGTTCGGGACGCGCGTCTGGGCGCTCGGCAAGCGCCACGGCTTCATGACGCCGGTGCAGATGTACCGCGACCGGTGGGAGTGCGGACACATCGGGACCGCCATCTTCGCCGTCCAGGCGACGCTGCTCGTGCCCTACATCGTGATCGCGGTGATGGGGGGCGGCACCGTGCTGAACGCGGTCAGCGGGGGCGTGGTGCCCTACTGGTTCGGCGGGCTGATCGTGGCCGCCGTGGTCATGAGCTACGTGTTCTTCGGCGGCATGCGCGGCACGGCCTGGGTCAACACATTCCAGACCGTGCTGTTCCTGACGTTCGGGGCCGCCGCCATCCTCTTCATCGGCGTCAGCATCGGCGGGTTCCCGGCCGCGATGGAGCGCCTCGCGGGCAATCCCGAGTCGGCGCCGCTCCTGACGCGGGAGCAGATCTCGCCGCGGTTCTTCTTCAGCTACATGCTGATCCCGCTGTCGACGATCATGTTCCCGCACATCTCCATCTTCTGTCTCACCGCGCGCCGGATGGGGCAGTTCCGGAAGACGGTCATCTTCTATCCCCTCTGCATCCTGGCCATCTGGCTGCCGTGCACGTTCCTCGGCCTGGCCGCCAACGCGATGACCGACGTGCCGGGCATCGAGTCGAAGCTGGAGGCGCGCGCGGAGCTCGCGGCGGATGCGGGCGACCGGACGCCGGCGGAGACCGCCGATCTGCAGCGCGCGGCGGCCGGCGACGACGTGATCATCCTGATGCTGGAGCACTACGCGCCGCTGTGGCTGGCGGGGCTGCTCGGAGCGGGCATCATGGCCGCGGTGATGGCCAGCGACTCGCAGATCCTCGCCCTGTCGACGATGTTCACCGAGGACGTCTTCGCATACTACGGCGGGAAGTCGCGCTTCGGCTCCGCGGTGCAGGTGCAGACGGGAAGGCTGTTCGTGGTGCTGATCGCGCTCGTGGCCTACGCGATCGCGCTCCAGGCGCCGCCCGGCATCTTCGGCATTGCCGTGCAGTACGCCTTCTCCGGTTTCACGACGCTGCTGCCGCTCCTCGTGGCGGCGCTCTTCTGGCGGGGCAGCACCAAGTGGGGCGCGCTCGCCGTCGTGCTGTGGACGGCGGCGACGATGACGGCGGTGGCGGTCCTGCAGGCCGTCGTTGCGGCGCCGCCGCCGGGAACCGTGGTCCCGATCTGGACCGTCGGTGGGCTGGACGTGATCACGCGCACGCCGGGCGGCACCGCGGTGCTCGGCTACATGCCCGTCCTGCCGATGCTGATCGGCTCGTCGCTGCTGATGTTCGTCGTGTCGCGGCTGACCCCGGGGCCGGGTGCGGCGACGCTGCGCCGGTATTTTCCTGCCGCCGCAGGCTGACGCGCTCGGCCGCGCCCGCAGCGTCGTTCAGGCGACCCTGCCGCCGGCAGCGCTCGCGCAAGGAGCCACGGACGGCGCGTGTCTTCGCCGCGGCAGCGGCCGGCGGGCTTCCAGCCAACGGCCGGGCTCTTGCGCAGGTCCGCGGCGGGCTCGGCTACCAGTCGTACGCCAGGGACGCGACGGCGCTCGTCCCCGGGCTGGAGTAGCGGTCGATGGCCGGGTCGCCGGGGAGGCGCCCCCGCACGTTCCACCACTCGAAGTACCTGGCGTCCGTCAGGTTGAGCAGCCCCAGACGCAGGGTGAGCGCGTCGCCGAGCGACGCGAAGCCCACGAGGTCGACGACCTGGTAGGCGTCGGGCGCGAACTGGTTGTCGCCGGCATCCGACTGACCGTAGCCCTCCACCAGCCGCGCGGAGAGCTCGCCACCCCAGCGGCCGCGCGGGTGGACGTAGCGGATGCCGACCTGGCCCTCGCTCGGGGCGATGGAGCCGAGCGGCGCCTCGCCGAAGGGCGAGCCGGCGGCGGTGGTCGAGAGCGACACGCCGTCGATCCGCGCATAGCTGCCGCGCAGCATCAGGTTGCCGGTCAGGTAGGCCTCGCCGCGCACCTCGAGGCCCGCAATCTCCGCCTGCTCCACGTTGCGGCTCTGGAACTCGAGCAGCCGGGTCGAGGAGTTGATGCCGACGCTGGCCAGCTCGATGAAGTCGTCGTAGCGGTTGACGAACGCGGTGACGTCGAGGCTCGCCCGCGCGAAGGTGGTGCGGACGCCGACCTCCAGGTTGTCGCTCTTCTCGGCCCGTAGCGTCGGGTTCGGCAGCGTCGTGTAGCCGGCGCTGAAGCTCGTGAAGCCCGTGTTGACGGTGCTGTACGGCGGCGCCCGGAAGCCTGCCGCGTAGCGCGCGTGCACGGTGACGACGTCCGTCAGGCGTGCCGCGGCGCCGACCTTCGGGGATACGGCGTGCGCGGCGAAGTCCGTCGGCTCCGGGTTGAAGCTCGCCAGGAAGATCGGGTCGTCCTGGTCGGCGTCGAGCGTGAACCGGTCGTAGCGCACCCCCGGCACGAGCGTCAGCCGGCCGAGTTGCATCTCGCCCTGCACGTAGGACCCAGCCTCGACCACGTCGCTCTCGGGGAAGTACTTGGTCGGGTAGGTCTGCCGCGGCGGGATCTCGGCTCCCGTGGCGACGTCGATCTCGACGGCGTCGCGCAGGACGTCGAAGTGATCGGTCTTGTAGCTGGCCCCGAACGTCAGCAGCATGCCGCCGTCGGCGTCCCCGAGCCGCTTCTGCGCCTGCACCGAGCCGCCGGCGCCCGCCTGGTCGAAGTCGACCGTGCCGTGCCGGGCCGCGTCGACCGGCGACCCGAAGCCGCGCGTCGAGCGGCGGTCGTCGACCACCTGCGCGGTGTCGCTGCGCTGGCGGTGGACGCCCCAGGTGAGCAGGTCGAGCCCGCCGCGTCCCGCGAGCGTGTGATCGATCGAGAGCCGGAGGCGGTCCTGGGTGTCGACTGCGTCCACGTCCTTGGTGTCGATGCCGATCGCGGGCCCGAACTCGACGAGGCCCTGCTGGGAGAGGACCTCGGTCTCGACGCGCGTGTCGTAGACCTCCGCCGCCGCCCGCAGCACGTTCCCCGGGGCGGCGGTGAAGACGACCTTGGCCAGCGCCTGGGAGGCGGCGAGCTGCTGCGGGTTGGGCGCCGTGCGGGTGGCGTCCTCGGTGTGGACGGTCCCCTGGTTCCGAAGCTCCCCGCCGCGGGAGGTGCTGGCGAAGAGCGATGCCTGCAGCCGCTCCCCGCCCCCGGCCAGGGCCGCGTTGCCGCTCAGGGTGTCGGCGCGCCCGTCCCACGTCGTCTTGGCCCCGGCGTGGAAGCGCCGGCCGCGGAGGTAGTCCGCGGGGTCCTTCGTGAACAGGGAGACGACGCCGCCGAGCGCGTCGCTGCCGTAGAGGGCGGAGTTGGCGCTGCGCACGATCTCGACCGACTTCAGGGCGTCGACATCGAACGACACCTGGTGGACGTTGAAGGGCCCGAAGTCGAACTGCTCCGACGTCTCGACGCCGTCGATGCGGGTGAGGACGCGATTCCCGCCGATGCCGCGGATGTTGAAGCCGTTGAGGCCCAGGCGGGTGACGTTGCTCTCGACGTAGACGCCCGGCTCGTACTTCACGAGGTCGGCCGCGTTCTGGATCAGTCGTTCCTGGATCGTCTCCTCGTCGATGACCGAGACCACGCCCGGCGTCTCCCGCACGGGGGATGGGCGAAGCGTCGCGGTCACGGTAACGGAGTCGAGGAACGTCAGCGGATCGGCAGTCGAGACGGCGTCATCCGGTGGCGGTGCGTCGGGCGTCGGCACGGCGGGGGGAGCATCGGCCGGTCTGGCGTCGTCGGTCCCCGTGCCGGCCCGGTCCTGCGCCCGCGCGCCCTGACCGGCGCGGTGGGAGTCTGCGCGGGCGCGAGAGTCGCGCGTCGCCGGTTCTGCGGCCCAGACTCCTGGTGCTCCCTCAGGCAGCGGGATGGTCAGGGCGACCGCGACCACTACGAGGCGGACCAGGCAGAGGCCGGGACGGCACCGGGCACGGTACGGCGCGTGCGTGCGGGCGGCGAGGTGCATGCTTCATGGTCCTACAGGTCGCCGCTGGTTGGCCAGACGACGCCGGCGCGACGTCAGGGTCCGCGCCGGCGTCGGGTTGCTACCAGTCGTACCCCAGTGCACGACCAAGCTGATGCCCGGGCTTGAGTAGCGGTCGATGACCGGATCGTCGGCCGGCCGCCCCCGCACGTTCCACCACTCGAAGTAATTGGCGTCGGTCAGGTTCAGCAGGCCAAGCCGGAACGTCAGGTCCTCCATGAGCGAGGCGAACCCGATGAGGTCGACGATCGCGTACCCATCCGGCGAGAACTGATCCTCTGCGGCCCCGTCGACCGCGACCTGCTGGTACGACTCGACCATGCGGACGGAGACCTCGCCGCCCCAGGGCCGGAGGGCCGGACGTAGCGGAGACCGAGGACGCACTCGTTCGGGGCGACGGAGCCGATCTCGAGGTTCTGGCTCTGGAACTCGAGCAGCCTCGTTCGGGGTTTGAACCCGAGGCTGGTCAGCTCGATGAAGTCGTCGTAGCAGTTTGAGGAACGTCGTCAGGGTCTCCGACGTGCGGAGACGGTCGTCAGCGCCTCGGACGTCCGACCCGAATCACTTCGCGGCCGGCCCGGATGACGATGGCGTCGTCGACCACGGCGAACCCGGTCACCGGGGCATCGACCGACAGATGGTTCGTAGCGAGCAACTCCGGCGCTGCGGCCGACGCCCGCAACACCTCGGTAACCCCCCTATCCGTGAAGAAGTAGACGCGGTCCCCGTGGCCGAGGGGCGTTGCCCAGGTGGACGCGGGAAGCCGGTGCGCCCAGTGGACGTCGCCGGAGTCCGGGGCGACGCAACGGGCCGCGCCGGCCGGATTCACCCAGTAGACGCAGTCCCCGTAAAGGAAGGGAGACCCGAAGCTGGACGCAGATTCCACCTTCCAGGCGACGTCACGGGCGTCGAGAGCGCCGGCGCGTCCGCGGCGCAGGGCGAGATTCGCAGCGACCGCCATGCCGCCGACGATGACGAGATCGTCCGTCACGGTGGGGGACGGGACGAGGTTGCCGCGCAGGCCCTCGAAGGACCAGATACGCGCACCGGTCGCGGGATCGAAGCCCTCGACGCGGCCGGAAGCGCTGACCACGATCTCGCCGCCGTCCGGGGCCAGCACGGGAGTGCTCCACGCCACGCCGGGATCGCGATCCGCCTTCCAGAGCGTGCGCCCCGTGGCCGGATCGACGGCCAGCAGGTAGGAGTACGTCCGTCGCGTCAGGAGCACGACGACGGCGCGGTCCGTCAGGAGCAGGGAGTTGCCGACCCCGTGGTTCCCTCCGACGGTGCCGAACTCCGTGCTCAGATCCCGATGCCAGGCGACGTCGCCCTGGTGCGTGAGGGCCATCAGGTCGCCGCTGTCGAAGAAGGCATAGAGGTGCTCGCGGTCGACGGCCGGCGTCGGGGCTCCCTTGGAGACGTAGTCGCTCCACTCGAGCCGCTCCGCCGCGTCGAACGTGCGGCGCCAGCGCTCGGCTCCACTGTCGAGCTCCAGGGCCGTGACGTGCAGCGTCTCCTTGAGCCGGCCCTCGAGCGAGGTGACGAAGACCGTGTCGTCCCAGATCACGGGGCTCGACTGGCCGAATCCGGCCGTGGTCACTCGCCATGCCGTCTCCGAGTCCGACCACGTGAGCGGCAGTCGCGCCGCCCGGCTCACGTTGCCCAGCGTACCGCCCAGGAAGCCGGTCCAGCGGGTGGTGCCCCGATCACGGCCCGCGTCCGCGGCAGCGTCGTCGGACGAGGTCTCCGCGTCGTGCCCGACCGGTACGACGTCGATCACCGCAAGGTGTCCCCCGCGCGCGGCGCCGCCGACGGCGAGGAGGTGATCGCCGAACGGGGCCAGCCGGTGCATGAAGCGCGGGTGGGGCAGGGTCGCCGCGAGGTCCCAGCCCTCGCCGTCGCCGCGCAGGCTGTACACCCTGCCGTCGGCCTGACTGACGAAGACGCGTCGGCGGTGGCTGGCGGCGCCGATTCCGAATCCCTGCAGGCCTCCGGCCGCCGGGAGCGCGGGACCGGCGGACCACTCGCCGCTCGTCGTGTCGAAGACGTCGACCGCAAGGACCGGACCCTGCTGCCGCGTCAGGCCGCCGAATGCGTATACGCGCCCGCCGGCCGCCCCGGCCGCCAGCGCTCGCCGCTGGAACGGAGCGGGGATCTGTCGCCAGTCGGTGCCCCGCTCGAGATCGAGGGCCAGGAGCGTGTCCGCCCAGACCGGGTCCTCGTCGGGGCCGCGGAGCTCCCAGCCCCCTACCACGTAGAGCACGCCGTCGAGCACGACGGCGTCGTGCGACGAGCGTCCCTCCGGCAGGTCCGGCAGCGGGTCCCAGCGATCCGCCGCCGCGTCGTAGCGGGCCGCCGAGCGGC
>JAPOYG010000393.1 GCA_026706755.1 Acidobacteriota bacterium | reverse complement strand
CACGTCCATCGCGACCGGCCCGAGGTCCAGGAGCGGCAGGACGTTCACCAGGTGGATCTCGGCGTCGAATCGCCTCGCGAGGGTGCACGCGCGCGATACGGCGAAGTGTGAGGTCTCGCTGAAATCGGTTGGCACGAGGATTCGTCCGTACATCTTCTACTTCTCCCCCGGCGGCGTCGTGTCGCCACTCACGCGACTGATCCTTCGGGAACGGCGGCACGCGGCCTCACCGTCGATGTGGAAGCAAGGCGGATGCCATCGTGGGGGTGGGCAGCCGCCGTCGGCGCCGCGCACGCAGTCGCCTTGCCGGTGGTGCCCGGTGACCGAGGAGTGCCGGCTATTTCCCACCCCGGCGCGAACAAATTCCGCAGCCCGGGCGGAAGGGAGGACGCGCCCGACCTTCCCGGGCGAACGCGGGAACTCCCTGGCTCAGGCTTCGGAAGTGACCACCGGCCGGAGGGGAAGGACCACCGTCAGCGCGGTCCCGCCGCCATCCCGGGGGCGGGCGGTCAGCGAGCCGCCGTGCGACTCGACGATGCGCCGGGCGGTTGCGAGGCCCAGACCGGCCCCCCGACTCTTGGTGGAAAAGAAGGGCTGGAACACCGTCTCGCACAGGGCGGGCGCGATACCCGACCCGCGATCCGCGACGGTGACCTTGCACTCGCCGTGCGCAGCCGCGATGCCTACGTCGATCTCCCCCTCGAGGCCCATCGCCTGAGCGGCGTTCAGCAGCAGATTCAGGAAGACGACGTGCATCTGCGCCCGGTCGACCGGCACCGCAGGGTCGTCTCCCCGGATCCGGACGCGGATGCCGGCCATCTCGGGATCGCCGCGAACGGCGGCTGCCGCCTCGCTGATGACGGCGCGCATCGCGCTCGGGACCGGAGCGGGCTCTCTCGGGCTGGCGAACGTCAACAGGTCCTGCAGCATCCGGTCCAGAGCGGTGATGCGATCCTGGATGTCGCCGAGAACATCCCGGTCGCGGCTGTCGGCCGGCAGCCGCGACCCGACGACCTGGAGCGCCCCGCTGATGCCTGCCAGTGGATTCTTGACCTCGTGCGCAACCATCGCCGACATCTGCCCCAGTTGGGCCAGGGTCTCCCGCTGGCGGAGGCGCGCTTCGGTTTCCTTGCGTTCGGTGACCTCGTAGTGAATCGCCATGTACTGGTACGGCTGACCCCGCCCGTCGAGGAAGGGCACGATCGTCGTGTCGACCCAGTAGATGGCCCCGTCCCTGGCGCGGTTCCGGATCTCGCCCTGCCAGATCCGGCCGGCTGCGATGGTGGTCCACAGATCCCTGAAGAAGTCCGCGCCGTGATACCCGGAGTTGACGATGCGGTGGTCCCTGCCCAGGAGCTCCTCGCGCGAGTACTTCGAGATCTCGCAGAACTTCTCGTTGACCGCGGTGATGGCGCCATCGGGGTCCGTCGTGGCGACGATTGCCGATTGGTCGAGCGCGAACTTCACGTCGCCGAGCTCCTTCAGAAGCTGCTCTCGGCTCTTCCGGCTGCGTTCCCGGTCCGTGACGTCCAGACCCGAGAGGATCATTCCCGCCACCAGGCCGTCGGCCAGTCGGATGGGTGCCGCATGCCAGGCGACCAATCGCTCTCCGCGCGTGCACGTGATGACCGGACTCTCGAAGTGCCCCACCGCCTCGTCGCCGGCCATCGTCCTTTCGAAGAGCGCCCGCATGCGGCTCCTGACGGCAGCCGGCACGAAATCGTCGAACCAGTGGGCCCCCAGAATCTCCGCCTCGTCCCGACCGAGAAGCTCGCAGCCGGCCCGGTTGATGTGCGACACGCGCCCCCGGTTGCTCAGGGTCAGGAGCATCGCCTGGGAGACGTCGAGGTAGTCGTCGAGCTCGACGGCAATGAAGACCGGCGGCACGCGTCCGGCGACGGCGCTCACGGATTCGCCATCCCGGCAAGACGGTGATCGATGCGGACTGCCATCCGACGGCGCCTCATCCTAGTCGCAACGCCGGCGCAGTTCCACCCCGCCGGCGCGGTTCGTGGCGGCCGGCGCCGGATCGGAACGTGCGTTCGGCCTCTCGCAGCCCGTCGTCCGGAACTCGAGGGCGCGCGGTGCCTATAATCCGCCAGCCATGAGCAAGGCCAGGATTCTCATCGCCGACGACGAGCGGCTGATCCGCTGGTCTCTCGTGGAGCGCCTCTCGACCGAGGGGTACGGAACGGTCGAAGCGGAATCCGGAAGTCAGACCCTCGCCCGGTTCGACGACACCGTCGACCTGGTGCTGCTGGACTACCGTCTCGGCAACGGTGGCCGGGCAACGTGCGCGAACTCCGCAACGTGGTCGAACGCGCGGTGCTGCTGAGTGAGGGCAGCGTGCTGACCGAGGAGGACTTCTCGATGCTCCGCCGTCGGGATGGCCCGCCGACCGGAGTCACCCTGCCCCTTGCGGGAACGAGCCTCGAGGCGATGGAGCGAGACCTGGTCGTGCAGGCCCTGGAACGGACCGGGTGGAACCAGACGCGGGCCGCGGTCCTGCTCGGGCTCAATCGTGACCAGATTCGGTATCGCATCGAGAAGTTCGGCCTGAAGAGATAGCCGCGTCCGGTCCCCGCTTCGGCCTTCACGAAGCAGGCATTCGGATATCCGCCGCACCGAGGAAGTTCGCAAGATCGGCGATCGCATCGTCCAGCTTGACACCGAAGTCCGCGGTCGTTGCGCAGTCGGGCTCCACGTGGAGCGCCCGGATCTCGAGCAGGCCGCGGTCGCGGTGGAGCTTCGGGTCGAGTCGTCTTACGAGGTGTCCGTCGTGAAGGATCGGCAAGACGTAGTAGCCGTACTTCCGCTTCGCAGCGGGGACGTAGATTTCGACGGCGTACTCGAAGTCGAGCAGCTCGACCGCGCGCTTTCGCTGCCAGAGGAGGGAATCGAAGGGGCAGATCAGCGTGGTCCCGGTCGGCTCGGGCAGGTGGTCGATCGCCTCGAGGTGTTCGGGCAGGGCGTAGCAGGGGCCCCGCAGTCCCTCCACGTCCACCTCGACGATCCGTTTCTTCCGCAGGTTGCGGGCGATGACCCGGCGCCGCTCCGCCGCGTTGAGTTCCGGCGCGGTGAGGTAGTTGACGAGGTGTCGTTCCGGAGCGATTCCGCACCCTGAGAGGCCGATCAGAAGCCAACTGTCCTGGAACTCGGTCAGCGACGCGACCGGCCCGTCGGGGTAGACGCGCTCCGCCACATCGTAGATGCATCGGAAGTGCCGCCGCCCGCTCACGGCGACCCGACCGTCATGCCATAGCAGGTCGAGCGAGCGCCTGTCCTCCTTCTGGTGCCACGCAAACGAGTCCGTCTTCTCCTTGCGTTCGGCCGGCCGCGGCTGGAAGTCGACGCTCTCCAGAGGCCCCTCCGCGCGCAGCCGCCGCAGCACGCGCCGCATCGACGCCGTCGAGGTCGCGAATTCGTCCCACCATGCGCGCCCCGACCAGCTTTCGGGAGGGAATCGTCGCATGCGCCGCCGCCCGAGAGGGAGATGGGAGATGGGCAGGATCGAGGCTTCGTGTCCCCAGTACTCGTACGCGAGGCGATCTCCATACACCCACCGATCCACTCTCGCTCGGTCGTACGAGCCGAACCGGCTCCAGAGGGTCAGGTAGTGGGCGCGGTCCACGACGTTCACGCTGTCGAGCTGGAGGGCTCCCGTCCGTTCCAGGTGGTCGACGAAGGCCGGGGCGCCGAGTGCAGCCGACCCGCGGGGCCGGTCGAACCCCTGGCGGTGCAACCACAATCGGGTTGCTGCCTCCCGGGTGAACTTCGGACGGCTCCGGCGGGTCCCGGTCACGTCCGCCCTCGGTGCGGTTCCGGCTCGCGGCCCGTCTGCGGGTCAACGAGTCGGAGCTTGCCGACGAGCACGAGGTCCATGGAGCGGCCGCATCGGAATCCCAGGGGGCGCGGAGCTAACCGAACGTGAACAGGCGGGCGTCGCAACGGAACGTCTCGATGCGCGACAGCGTGATGCGGCTCGCGTCCTCGTGGCGGTGGTTTATCAACACGTTCCTGTCGCGGGTGTCCGCAATCGGCACGATCACCGACGGGACGCGAAGAAGGCAGGCCGAGACTCCGTCCAGCCAGTCGTTTCCGAGACGCCGGGTCAGGCTGCCCAGAGAGTTCCAACGCTCCGGCAGGCTGTCGAGGGGCACTTCGTCGATCTTCACATCGTCCGGCACCTCGTAGCGCACGACCCTCATGTTGTCGGGGAGCAGGGACGCGTCGCTGATGTGCACGAGCTTCTCGAGCACGCAGAGCGCGGGACCGGTCGAACAGTAGGTCACCCGACGGCCCCGCCCGTTCCATCGACCGTCGTTCCCAAGCCCGTACCCGCCGTCGAAGCGTTCCGCATACGTGCTCGTCGAGAGCCGCCAGAGGTGCATCAGACGGCGGCGCCCCAGGCGATGCTCGCCAGCAGGTCCTCCACCATCCTGGCGCCGACCTGCGTCCGAACCAGGTCGATCGGCCGCCGTCCATCCAGGACCGACAGTTCCCGGTGGAGCCAGACGTCGGCCTTGCGGGGGTCGCCAAAGGTCTCCTCGGCAAGCGCCCTCACCCGCGCGAGTCTGACTGCGCGGTCGGACTCCTCCACCGTCAGCCTGCTGCGTTGGGCGCGCCGGTGCGACAGCGTGCGGGGCTTGATGACGAGGGCCGCGATGTCGCGCTCCGTGACACCCCGCTTCCGCAGCGCGTCGATCGCGGCTGTCGGGAGCCCCATTTCCACCGCCCTGGCCAACTCGGCATCCGACCGGACTTGCCGGCCGATGGTGCGGCGCCCGCCGAGCTGCTCGGCGGTGAGCGAGGCAGTCGGCAGAGGTGCAGCGGCCCCCCTGAGCGAGTCCGGCATTTGCTCACAGTACGGCAGCAAGTTGCCGCCGTCAAGGCGCTACGGCGCCGAACCCAGCGTGCGCGGCGCGCCCGGGAAGGGCGCAGCCAGCTCCGCCTCCGACGGCGCCTCGAGCCATCGTCGCAGGCAGGGCCGTCAGGGGCGCTCCACGGTGAGGCGGCACAGCACCGTGTTGTGCGTCTCGAGGTCTGCGCCCCAGATCAACCGTGCCCCGTCGGCCCACTCGATCGCGTCGTAGCCGCCCCGCGGCCTGACGTCGGCCTCGCTGTGCTCCACCGCGGACGGCCATGCCGAATCGTCGAAGTCGGGCCGGCGCCAGCCGTCCGGCTCCGGCGTAGCCTCGAACCCGCAGGGGCCGACGCCGGGCACCGGCCCGTCCTCATCCTCGCAGGCGCGGTCGAGCGGGGCGTCGTGGGTCACCAGGCATCGCCACGCGGCGTCCGTGACGGCGATCGTCGCTCCCGTGGCGACGTCCGTGAACTGCGCGATGAGTCCTCCGTCGCCCATCTGCTGGTTGCTGCGACCGATGTACTCCAGACCCGTGTCGTCCTGCTTGAAGTCCCTGGCGACGAAGTTCAATTGCAGGGGGTAGTCGGCGCCGAAGACGAACGCCTCCGCGTTGAACGATCGCTCCGTCGTGATCGGCGTCGAGTCCTCGAGGATCAGCCGATCGCCCAGGTAGAAGGCGAACCAGTTGTCGGCCCAGACCTCGCCCCGGATCGACACGGTGCCCGGGGTATCGACGACGACCACCTCGGGCGCCTCATCCGAGCCGCCGCAGCCAGCCAGCAAGAGGACCAGAATCCACACCACACGCGTCGCTCGCACTGCACGTCTCATCACGGTGGAAACACCTCGATTTCGTCGACTTGGACAGGAACCGCGCCTCACCGCGTGTCGGAGACCGGCGATGAGGAGCGGCCACGGCGAGCGCCCGGGGCGGTGGCGGGGCGGGCGCCCGGGGTGGAGACGCCGGTCGCGGCGCCGTCGGCGACGGTCGACTCGGCCGGCCCGTCCGCGCGCACGCCGGCGAGCAGCAGGCGGGCGTAGAAGTCCGCCACCGCGTCGTCGTTCGACGCCTTGCCGCCGACGCCGTAGAGCTTCGCGTGCACGGCGTACTGGGTGGGCACGGCGAGCAGGACCCCGCAGAGGAGCTCCGGCGGACCCGGACGGAACACTCCCGCCGCCTGGCGCCGGGCGACGTAGCGCTCCAGGAACTCGATGAGCGGGTAGCGGCGCATCCGCTCCCACATGCGGTTGTTGGCGGCGCGGCCCTGCTCCAGCCAGCCGTACAGCAGCATCCGGTGGAGGTTCCGGTCGCGCTCGTAGCCGATGAAGATGGACCGGATGAGCGTCCGCAGCAACCCCTCGTCTTCCCCCCGCTCCGCGTAGCCCTCGAGG
The DNA here is from genome assembly GCA_026706755.1 of Acidobacteriota bacterium. Taxonomy (GTDB): domain Bacteria; phylum Acidobacteriota; class Vicinamibacteria; order Vicinamibacterales; family UBA8438; genus JAGWAJ01. The sequence continues at coordinate 9,740 of JAPOYG010000393.1, read as the reverse complement.
ACCGACACGAGCCGGGCGGTGCCGACGCCGGTCCGCTGCTCGAGCGCCGCGACATACAGGGCGTCCTTGGACGGGAAGTGGCGGAAGATCGTCGCCTCGCTGACGCCCGCCGCCGCGGCGATCGCCTTGGTCGTCGACCCACCGAAGCCCCGCTCGCCGAACACGGACACCGCGACGTCGAGCAACTGCGCCCGGCGCCCCGCCGCGGTCAGCCGCTTGCGGGCGCGCGCCTCCGGCGGCGGCGCCGGCGACGGTGCGAGCGTCATGGCCGAGACCCCGTCAACCGCCGCGGTCCGCGCTGCCCCGAGGTCCGCCGCCGCGAGACGCCGGCGCGAGACGCTGCCGGTTGTGCCGCCCCCGCCCGTATGGTACGCTCAGACGTTTGTCTAGTGATCACTCACTTTGCTCGGGGTGCTGCGACGATCCGGAAACCGATGCACAGGCCGCACGGTTCGACGACGCCGCAACCATACCGACGAACCGCCCGCCCCGGCAAGACGAGTGGCTTCGGCGTCGGCGGCGGGAGGCCGGCGACGACCGCGGAGGGAATCGACGCATGAGCATGCACGTATCGACGCGTTGGGCGGCAGCTATCTGCCTGGCCGCCCTCGTGCTCAACCCCGGCCTCGTCCGGGGGCAGGACCAGGCCGGCATCACGGGGACCGTCATCGACGAGACCGGGGCCGCGCTGCCCGGAACGACGGTCGAGGCGCGGAGCCCGGCCCTGATCGAAGGCGTGCGCACCGTGTTCACCAACGGCGCCGGGAACTACCGCTTCATCACGCTGCCGCCCGGCACCTACTCCGTCACCTTCACGCTGCCCGGTTTCCGGCAGTTCATCCGCGAGGACGTCGTGCTGACGGGTGCGTTCGTGGCGCCGGTCGACGCCATGCTCCAGGTCGGCGGCGTCGAGGAGACGGTGACCGTGACCGGCGTCTCGCCGCTGGTCGACGTCGTGAGCGTCCGGCAACAGACAGTGCTGACGCCGGAGCGCATCCAGGCGCTACCGGGGTCGAACAACGTCATGACCGCTATGCAGTACGTGCCCGGTGTGACGGGGAATGCCTACAACCGGGGCGCCACGCTCCACGGCTCGGACGGGTCGGACGCGCAACCCCACGTCGACGGCATCAAGAGCGGGATGCAGCTCGGCGGCCGCAACCAGTACGTGGGCGGCATCGGGATGCTCACGGACGAGATGTCCGTCCAGGAGCTCGTCTTCGACGTCTCCTCGCAGTCGGCGGAGTACGCATCGAGCGGCGTCCGTTCGAACCTGATTCCGAAGTCGGGGGGCAACAGGTTCTCGGGCGGCGTCTTCGCGAGCGGCGCGAACGAGAACTTCGTCTGGGACAACCAGAGCCAGGAGCACAAGGACCTGGGACTCCGGTTCGCACCGAACGCCTTCAACTGGAACGTCAATCCATCGCTTGGAGGGCCGATCGCCCGGGACCGGCTCTGGTTCTTCACCTCGTTCACCGAGAGCCGCAGCAAGAGCTACCTCCTGGACATCTTCTGGGACCCGGAGGAACCGTCGACACCCGACGGAATCGGAGACGACCTGCGGGCTTTCAACCAGGTCGACAACGGTCAGCAGCAGTTCCGCCTCACGTGGCAGATCACCCCGCGCAACCAGCTCAGCGGCTCGTACCACGGGCACCGCAACAACTTCGACCACGTGGTCGGCACCGGCTTCGGCCGTGTGAGCGCCGAGGCGCTCTTCAACGGCGTCTCGAGCCCGACGAACCTGACCAACATCCGCTGGACGTCTCCGATCACGAGCCGGCTCCTCGCGGAGGTGACCTTCGGGTACATCCGCCAGGATCTCTACATGGGAGCCTTCGAGGAGAACGCGGGGCGGGCTCCGTTCCGCGACATCGCGACCGGCCTCGACTACAACACCAGCTTCATCAACATCGCCGACGAGACGCACCGGCGCCACGTGCAGGCATCGCTCTCCTACGTCACGGGATCGCACAACTTCAAGGCCGGCCTCACCTACATGAACAACACGCAGTACTACTCGTGGCCGGCCGCCGGGGACATCTTCTTCGCCAATACGTTCCTCAACTACCCCGTCGGGGTGCTCGTGATGGCCAACGGCGCGTTCCAGAACGCCCGCCGGCAGAACTGCGACTGCGGGCTCTACGCGCAGGACGCCTGGACGATCGACCGCCTCACGCTCAACCTCGGCCTGCGCTACGACTGGTTCAACAACTCCATCCCCGGCGGCTCCCGGCCGGCAGGCTTCTTCACGCCGGAGCTCCAGATCGACGGCTATCCCGACATCCCCGACTGGCAGGACGTGAACGTCCGCCTCGGCGCGGCCTACGACCTGTTCGGGGACGCCGGGACGGCGGTGAAGTTCTCCGTGGGGCGCTACGTGGCGAACGAGGCGCTCGGAGTCACGGACCCGTTCAATCCCCTGTCGCCGACCGGCAACCTCGACTGGCGGCCGTGGGCTGACCTCAACGGGGACGGGACGATGCTCGACCCGGACGGCACACCGCAGTTCGACGAGATCGGTGCGTCGTTCAACCCCAACTTCGGGACACCGACCAGCGCCAACTCTCTCGATCCGGACGCGCCGCGCGGCCACAACTGGGAGTACTCCGCCGGCATCGAGCACCAGTTGGCGGACGGGTGGTCCGTGAGCGGGATGTGGCATCGGCGGCACTACAGCGACTTCCGCTGGGTGGACAACCTGAACATCGCCGCGAGCGACTGGCGGCCGGTCACCTTCACGGCGCCGAGCGACGCGCGGCTGCCGAACGGCGGCGGCGAAGACATCACGATCTACGAGTGGAACCCCGGCTACGCCTTCTCGACGGGCAGTCTCTACACGACGCTGGCCCCCGACGACTGGCGGAGCTGGAACGGCTTCGAGGTCATCGTCGACGGGACGCTCCCGCGGGGCGGGTTCATGAACGCGAGCTGGACGGCCGGGGCCTCCGAGAACCACTTCTGCACGAGTGCGCAGGACGACCCCAATCGGCTCCGCTTCTGCCACAACTCGACGCCCTACCGGCACATGGGCAAGCTCTCGGGCGCGGTGCCGCTGCCGTTCGAGACGATGATCTCCGGCCTCTTCCAGGTGTTCGCGGGCGGGGCGCAGGGCGCCCTCTATCGCGCCAGCGGCCTCGACATCGGCAGCCCTGCGCTGAACCTGGCGGATGAGTCCGTCGACGTCCAGCTCATCCAGCCGGGCACGATGTTCTACGACGCCACCACGCGGCTGCAGCTTCGCTTCATGAAGGACGTGCAGGTCGCCGATTGGGACGTCCGCGTCTACATGACGGCGGACAACATCTTCAACAAGGCTGCCGTGACGTCCCGCAATCAGTACTACGGCGCCGCAGACGAGGTGAACGTCGACTTCCACCGGCCGATCGCGATCCAGCCCGGCCGGCGGCTGTCGTTCGGGTTCCAGACGAGCTTCTGACGCTCGTCGGCGAGACATGCGAGCCGCGTCCACGGGCGGGCGGCAAGCGGGGATCGTCCTCGCCGGCCTCGCCCTGGGCGCGGCGCTTGCCGCGCAGGCCCCATCGCAGCCCCCCGACTTCCGGAGCGGCGTTGACCTCATCGAGGTCGACGCCTGGGTCGTGGACGCCGAGGGAGCCCCCGTCCCCGACCTCGCCGCGGCGGACTTCGAGGTCGCCGTGGACGGGGAAGTTCGCCCGGTCGTCGAAGCGCAGTTCATCCCCCTCGGACCTGCGGAACTCGAGCCGACGCCGGCACGGGCGGCCGACTCCTTCTTCTCCTCCAACTCGGACCAGCCGCCCGGGCGGCTGGTCGTCCTCGCCGTCGACGAGGAGAGTCTCCTCTTCGGCGAGGGGCGGCACGTGATGCGGGCCGCCGCCGACTTCGTCGACAAGCTCGACCCGACGGATCGCGTGGCCCTGCTCGCCGTGCCCCAGCCTGCCGCCTACATCGACTTCACGGCGGACCACGACCGGGTCCGCCGCGCCGTCGCCGGCCTCGCGGGCCGCGGACGCCCCCCGCAGGGTTCCCTCAACATCGGACTCTTCGAGGCCTACCAGATTGCGGAGTACGGAAACGCCGGGATGGAAGCGGAAGTGGTCGCCCGCGTCTGCGAGGACGACATCGGCGTCGTGGCGTGCCGCCAACTGGTACGGGCCGAAACCCGGCAGATCGTCAACGAGACTCGCCGCCGCACGGAGGCGGTGCGCCGCGAGCTGGAGTCCATCCTGGAAGGCCTGCGCGAGATCGACGGACCCAAGGCCCTGGTGTGGATCTCCGGCGGCTTCGTGATCGACGGGGCGGGTCTGACCCTCCGCGAGGTCGAGCGCCGGGCCGCCGCGGCGCGCACGACGCTGTACGTCGTCATGCTCGACGAGCCGCTCGTCGACACGGCCCGGCAGGCCCTGGCCCCGACGCCGCGCCAGGATCGCCGGATGCAGGAGGAGGGGCTCCTCGCCGCCGCGTCGCTGACCGGCGGGCGCCTGCTCCGCGCCGGCAACAACCCCGCTCCCCTCTTCGACCGGATCCGTAGCGAGCTCACCGGCTACTACCTGCTCGGCGTTGAGTCGCACCCCGCTGACGCCGAGCGGGACAGCCTGGCGATCGAGGTGGCAGTGCGCCGGGCCGGGGCGCGCGTGCGCGCGGGGCGCACGGTTCGCCTCCCGACGGAGACCGCGGACCCCGGCGAGGCCGAGCGCGTGGCCCGCATGCTCCGCTCCCCGACCGCCGTCCGCGAGCTGCCGGTCCGTGTTGCGACGTACGCGTACCGCATGGCCGACGAGCCCGGCATGCAGCTCCTGGCCGCGGTCGAGGTCGGCGCCCCCGGCGGCCTCTCCCCGTGGACGGTGTCCTACCTCCTGCGCGATCCGGCGCGCACGACGGGGTGGGCGGAGACCCTGCCCGTCACACCGCGGCTGGTGGACGGACCGAACGGGCGGGTGCTGGAGATCTCCCTGCCGATCCCGGTGGAGACTCCCGGTCGCTACAGCCTGCGGCTCGCGGTGATCGATGCCGCGGGCCGCCGGGGCAGCGTGGAGCATCCGGTCCGACTCGAACGAGCGCCCCCGGCGCCGGTCGCGGCCGGCGACCTGCTGGTCGCGGATCAGGCACTGTCACCGACGGGCAACATCCGCCCCCCGATCGTGGCGCAGGTCGCCAGCGGACGGCTGCTGGCGTACACGGAGCTGTACGCAGCATCGCCCGAGACGTGGGAGCGGACCGTCGTCCACCTCGAGGTGGTCGGCGAGGCCGAGGGCGCGGTGCTGGCCCGGGGGGCAGTCACCCTGGACGACGCCGACGCCGACGCCGACGCCGCTGTCGGCGCCTCACGCCGCCGGGTGACCGGCATCGTCGGCGTCGCGCACCTCCGTCCCGGGCGCTACCTCGCCCGCGTCCGGGCCGTGCACGACACCACGGAGGTCGCGCGCACGCTGCGTCCGTTCCGGGTGATGGCGCCTTCGCCGCCCGACCGCTAGGAGCTGGGAGGGGGGTGCTTCGCGCGAGCGCAGACTCCCGAAGCGCCCTTCAGGGCGCGCCAGCGCCCACGGTCCCCTCCTTGACCGGCGTGAAGGAGCGTTGATAGAGTGCCGGAGCATTCACTCACTTTCGGTGGGACCGGTTCGCCCGGCCCCGCGTCGGGCCGTCGAGGGCTTCGCCCCGAGGTCGACGACCGCACGACTCGGCTGCTACGGATCGACCTTCATTCCCGACGCCGAAAACAGACATTCAGGAGCCGACAGGCATGATCGCGACCCGACCCCTCGATCGTCGTACGTTCCTTCGCGCCTCCGGCATCGCGATGGCCCTGCCGCTGCTCGAGTCCATGTCCCCGGCCCTCGCCCGCGCCGCCGCCGGCAGCGCGCCCCGGCGGCTGGTGACCATCTGCAGCACGCTCGGGCTCTATTCGTCGTCGTGGTTCCCGAAGACGGCGGGCGCCGGCTACGAGGCCACCGAGTACCTGTCGCTCATCGACGGGCACCGCTCGCGCTACACCCTCTTCTCGGGGTTCTCGCACGAGGAGCAGAGCGGCCGCCAGCCTCACAACTCCGAGATCACCTGGCTGACGGCGGCGCGCCGGCCGGGGCTCGACGGGTTCCGGAACACCGTCTCGCTCGACCAGGTGGCGGCCGGCCACTTCGGTTACGTGACGCGCTTCCCGTCCGTGGTCCTCGGGACGGCGATAGCGCAGAGCCAGTCGTATACGACGAGCGGCGCCATGGTGCCGGCCGAGACGAGCCCCGCCAACCTCTTCCGGCGGCTCTTCCTGCAGGGCACGCCCGAGGAGGTCGAGCGCGAGGCGCAGCGGCTGACCGACGGCGGCAGCATCCTCGACCGCCTGAAGTCGCAGACGGCGGCGCTCCGCCGCCGCGCCAGCACGGCCGATCAGCGCAAGCTGGACGCCTACTTCGACGCCGTCCGCGGGGCCGAGCAGGAGCTGACCGAGGTCCAGGGCTGGCTCGACCGGCCGAAGCCGGCGGTGGACGAGGAGCCGCCCGTCGACATCCCGGACCGGGCCGATCTCGTCGGGCGCATCCGGCTGCTGTTCCGCATGATCCCGCTCATCCTGGAGACCGACTCGTCACGCGTCGTCAGCATGATGATCCACGACCACGGGGTGGTGCCGCAGGTCCGCGGCGTGACCGGGGACCAGCACAGCCTGTCGCACCACGGGCAGGACGAGACCAAGATCGCGCAGTTGAAGCGGATCGAGGCGCAGATCGTCGGCGCGTTCGGGGATCTCCTGACGGCGCTCCGAGAGCGCAGCGACGGGGGCGGCCCCCTGCTCGACAGCACGACGGTGCTCTTCGGCAGCAACCTGGGCAACGCCAATGCCCACACGCCGGTCGATCTGCCGATCCTCCTGGCCGGCAGCGGCTTCGCGCACGGCTCGCACGTCGCGCACCAGGGCGAGCACAACGCCCCGCTCTGCAACCTGTTCGTGACGATGCTCCAGAACCTGGGCGTCGAGACCGATGCGTTCGGGCAGAGCACCGGGACGCTCACCTGGACGTAGGGGAGCAGGACCGGAGCACGACCATGACGAGCGGAACCACTACGCCAGGGAGAACGCCGATGCAGGCCCGAACCGGCAGGCACGACGCCGCGGTCAGGACGGTGCGGCGGACGAGGATGATGCCGCAGTCGGCCACCGCCCTCGCCGCGTGCCTGTGGCTCGCGTCCGGCACGGCAGCCGCGCAGTCGCTGGAGGCGGACGTCGCCCCGCTGGTCGAGGGCTCGTGCCTCGCGTGCCACGGCGACCGGACGGTCACCCCGCTCAACCTCGCGCGGCTCGGCTTCGACCTCGGCGACCGCGAGACCTACCGCGCGTGGGAGCGGGTCCACGAACGGCTGGAGAAGGGGGAGATGCCGCCCGCCGCCGCCCGCCAGCCGGAGGGGCCCGTGCTCGACGCCGCGCTCAGGTCGCTGAAGCGCGCGCTCGTCGACGCCAACCTCGCCGCGCGCGGCCCCCAGCGCACGCCGCTCCGGCGCCTGACGCGCCTGGAGTACGCCTACACGATCGAGGACCTGCTGGGGATCGACAGCGCGGTGGCGCAGGCGCTCGGCCAGACGTTGCCGGCCGAAGCCGACTCCGGCGGCTTCGATACCGTGGCCGCCAACCAGAGCATGTCGTCGCTGCACGTGCGGGCCTACCTCGACGCCGCGGACCGGGCGCTCGACGCCGCGCTCAGGACCGGCCCGGCCCCCGGCGCCCGCCGGCACGTCATCGACTACACGAAGTCGCGCTACCTGTGGGGCATAGAGCATGCGAGGGCCCTCGGCCTCGGCATCGTCAAGCGGGTGCCCGACGCCTACGTGATGTTCTTCGACTTCGGGTCGACGTACACCTTCCACAGCGCCTCGGAGGGCTTCGCGGTGACCGAGCCCGGCCGCTACCGGGTCACGGTGGAGGCCTACCCGTACCAGGCCGACACGCCGGTCACGCTGACCGTCTACCAGGGGAAGATGGCGGGCGTGGCCGCGTCGCTCGACGAGCTCATCGGCACCTTCGACCTCGAGGCCCCGCGCGCCGTCGAGATGCGGCCCTACCTCCGCCCCGGCGACCTCATCGGCCTCTCGGTGGCGGACCTCGACGTGCCGGCGGAAGCGGCCGGCTACGGGCCGTCCGATCCCTCCCAGGGCTACGGCGGCATGAAGGACTACCCCGGCGAGGGCATCGCCGTCCGGTCGATGACCATCGAGGGACCGCTCCCCGCGGGTGACGAATGGCCGCCTGCGAGCACACGCCGGCTGCTCCCGGGCGTCGAGTTCGACGCCGCCGGCGGGATCGTGCTGACGAAGGACCCGTTCGAGCACGTAGTCGACGCGGTGGCGGGCTTCGCGCGGCGCGCGTTCCGCCGGCCGCTCGCCGACGGCGAGCTCAAGGCCTACGCCAACCTCGCCGAGCCGCTCCTCGCGGACGGGCGGCCGTTCCTCGAAGCGGTCCGCGTCCCGCTGCGCGCCATCCTGAGCGCTCCCGCGTTCCTCTTCCCGGGGGGTGCCTCCGAAGCGGGCGGCGACCAGGCGGGCGGCGACCAGGCGGGCGGCGACCAAGCGGGCTCACCGGGGGGCGGCGATGCGCGCACGCTCGACGACTTCGCGCTCGCCTCGCGCCTCTCCTATTTCCTCTGGCGCAGCCTCCCCGACGCTCCGCTGCTCCGTGCGGCAGCCGACGGGCGGCTCTCGGATCCGGCCGTGCTGGCGGCACACGTCGACCGCCTGCTCGACGACGAGCGGTCGGAGCGCTTCGTCCGCGACTTCGCCGGGCAGGCATTCCGGCTCTACGAGCTGCGCGCCACCACCCCCGACGCGGGGCTCTATCCGGAGTACGACGACCGGCTCGGGCAGGCGATGGCGCGCGAGACGGAACTGTTCCTGGGCGCCCTGATCGACGAGAACCACGGCATCGGCCACCTGATCGACGCCGACTTCACCTTCGCGAACCGACGTCTCGCCGAGCACTACGATCTGCCGGGCGTCAGGGGGCAGCGGATGCGCCGGGTGGCGCTGCCGGCCGGCAGCCCCCGCGGCGGCCTGCTCACCCAGGCCAGCGTGCTCAAGGTGACGGCGAACGGGACGACCACCTCCCCGGTGCCGCGCGGCAACTTCGTGCTCGCCAACCTGCTGGGTCAGCCGCCGGCGCCGCCGCCGCCCGGCATCGAGGGGCTCGAGCCGGACACGCGCGGCACGACGACGATCCGAGAGCAGCTCACCGCGCACCGCGCGAACCCGGTCTGCGCGAGTTGCCACCGGGTCATCGACCCGCCGGGGTTCGCCCTGGAGTCGTTCGACCCGATCGGCGGCTTCCGGAAGAGCTATCGCGCCTCCGGGGGCGAGGCGACGTTCGGTGAGTTCACGGTGCCCCTGCCCTACGTCGACGGCCTGCCGGTCGATCCGAGCGGCGTGACGCCGGAAGGCGAGGCGTTCTCCGGCATCGAGGACTACAAGGACCTCATGCTCCGCAACGACCTCGAGCAGGTAGCCCGCCACCTGACCGCGCAGCTTCTCGTTTTCTCCACCGGGGCCGAGATCGAGTTCGCGGACCGCGACGCCGTGGAGACGATCGTGGCGCGGCTCGGCGACGACGACTATCCGATCCGGACGATGATTCACGAGGTCGCCCGGAGCGACTTGTTCCGGACCCGCTGAGCAGCTTTCCGTTTCGGGTCGACGGAACGACCCAGGAGACAGTCGCATGTCCAGAATGTCCACTTCGGCGCTCGTCGTGGTTTCGGCCCTGCTGCTGGCACCGACGGGCGCGGCCG
>JAPOYG010000600.1 GCA_026706755.1 Acidobacteriota bacterium | reverse complement strand
AACGTCAAGTTCCTGACGTCCATCCAGATGGTCGCGTCGGTCGCCGGCTTCGGCCAGGGGACGGGGGGCCTCGCCTCCGACTTCGGTTTCCACTGGTACGCCGGCGTGTAGCACATTACGCGAGAGTCTTCGGAGTCGGTTGATCGTGTTCGGTCACGGAACGCGAACCGTCACCCCGGCAAGCGGGCCCTCATGCTGACCTCCCTCCAACTCGTCGACTTCAAGAACTTCAGCGACGAGACGCTTCACATGGGCCCCTTGACCGTGATCGTGGGTGCGAACGCGAGCGGCAAGAGCAATCTGCGTGACGCCTTCCGATTCCTCCACGGCATCGGTCGGGGCTACACGCTGAGCGAGATCATCGGCGGTAAGTACGGTGCGGGGGGCCAGCGGGAATGGGCGCCCATCCGGGGCGCCGCGGACGAGATTGTCCGGTTCGGCCAAGCCGACTTCATGCTGCGGGTACGTGCGAAAGGGATCGACTACTCGATTCGAGTAGGTCGAAGCGAAGAGCACGGCGGAGCGTTCCGCGTTCGGGAGGAACGGCTAGGTCGCATTCCGTACGGCTGGGACCCGACCTACAACAGTCATCCCGACTGGGACGACCCAGTCCGCCAGCAGGATGACGAGACCCACTTGTTGCTGCGCATGAGGAAGACCGGCACGCAACGAAAGCTGGGAGACCGGATCGCCGTGCGGCCCGACCAGCCGGCGCTGACCCAGATTCGTGAGCGCCGCCGCGTCGCGAGGGTTCACAAGGAACACGCCCAGCAGGTGATCGATCTGTTGGCCAGAATGCGCTTCCTGGACCTCGAGCCCAATCGCATGCGCGAGCCCGCGTTCCCCGGCCAGATCCGACTGGGAGACGGCGGGGAGAACCTGCCAACCGTGCTCAAGGCGATCTGCGCCGATGAACGGCGTCGGGAGGCTCTTGCAGAATGGACTCGGGAGCTGACCCCGATGGACGTGCGGGACTTCGACTTTCAGGAGGATCCCACCACCGGTCGAGTCCAACTCGTCTTTCTGGAGGCGAACGACCGGCGGGTCTCGGCGTACGCCGCGTCGGACGGGACGCTGCGCTTCATCGCGATGCTCGCGGGTTTGCTCGGTTCGAAGACGCAGAGTTTGTACGTCTTCGAGGAGATCGACAACGGGATTCACCCGACACGGATGCGTCTGCTGCTCGACCTGATCGAAGGACAGACGGCGAAGGAACAGATCCAGGTGGTAACCACCACCCACTCGCCGGACCTCCTGGCGATGATCGGTGACCGGACGTTCGAGCACACGTCCGTCGTCTGTCGGCGCGAGGGAACGGAGGACGCGGTCATCCGGCGTGTCAAGAACCTGCCGAAGGCCGAGGAGATCCGGCGGACACAGGGCCTAGGACGACTGCATGCTTCCGGCTGGATGGAAGACGCGATCGCCTTCACCGCGGAGCAGCCTGCCGCCGGGGCCGGCGGAAGGTGACCGTGCTCGTCATCCCGGAGGACTTCCGGAAGGATCAGTACATCCTGAAGCCGATCCTCAGTCGGCTCTTCCGCGAGGCCGGGAAGCCGAGAGCCCGGATTCGGATCTGCCAGGACCCGCTGCTGGGTGGCGTTGGGGAGGCCACCAAGTCGGAACGAATCCAGGAGATCATCCAACGGTACCGGGCGATGGTGGGGATCTTCATCCTCTGCATCGATCGCGACGGCGATGCGGGACGACGTCGGCGGCTCGATCAACTCGAGCAGGACTTCGGCGATGACCGGGTGTTTCTCGCCGAGAACGCTTGGGAGGAGATCGAGACGTGGGTCCTCGCAGGTCTGGAATTGCCCGACCGCTGGCGTTGGGCGGACGTTCGCGCCGAAGTACAGGTCAAGGAAGCGTACTTCGACCCCCTCGCAGCCGAGCGGGGATTGGCCGACCGCCCTGGCGGCGGGCGCAAGCCCCTCGCAGAGGAGGCTGCGCGTCAGTTCGGCACGATTCGACAAAAGTGCCCCGAGGACTTCGACGCGCTGGTGAACCGTGTCCAGGCTGCGGTCGCGCCGGTGCCCGACTGACGTCGCCCTGCCGGTCCGGCGCATAATCGTCTTGCCGGTCCGGCGCATAAGGAGTGCACACCATTCGTACGCAACTGGACTTCCGGGTAGAGGGGCTCGACTGCAACGCGGAGGCGACGCTGCTCCGCGAGGCCCTCGCGGATCGCGACGGCGTCCACGGGATCTCCTTCCACGTGGTCGATGGCCGGATGACCGTCGATGCGGATGCGGAGCGGATGGGGGCCGGCGAGATCGAGGCGGCCGTCGCTCGCCTCGGGATGCGGGCGGAGCCGTGGGACCGGCCGGCGGCGCGGGCCGAGTCGTGGTGGGACGTGCACGGCCGCCACGCCCTCGTGGTCGCCAGCGGCGCCACGCTGGGCGGCGGGTTGGCGCTGCACGTGGTGGCGGGCGGCGGCTTCGTGGAGACGCTGCTCGGGCACGCCCACGGGGCGCAAGGCGTCGATGCGACGGTCGCGGCGCTCCTCCTCGCCGGCATCCTGGCGGGTCTCTTCCATGCCGTCCCGAAGGCGGCGCGCTCGCTCGTGCGCCTGCGGCCCGACATGAACGCGCTCGTGTGCGTTTCGGTCGTCGGCGCCCTGTTTCTTGCCGAGTGGGCCGAGGCAGCCGTGCTGGCGTTCCTGTACGGGCTCTCGGGGCTCGTCGAAAGCTGGAGCGCCCGGCGGGCGCGCGACGCCATCGGCTCCCTGCTGCGAATCACGCCGGCCACCGCTTCCGTCGTCCACGGCGACCACGAGCACCGCGTGCCGGTCGACCGGGTGGCGGTCGGGGCGCAGGTCCGGGTGCGGCCCGGGGAGCGGGTCTCCTGCGACGGCGTCGTCGTCGAGGGGAACTCCTTCGTCGATCAGGCGCTGGTGACGGGGGAGTCGGTGCCGGCCTGGAAGTCGGCCGGCGATCCCGTGTTCGCCGGCACCGTCAACGGCCACGGCACGATCGACCTGCGGGTCACGCGGCCCGCGTCGGACACGATGCTCGCCCGCATCGTCCGCATGGTCGGCGAGAGCCACCACCACCGCGCGCCGACCGAGCGCTTCATCGACCAGTTCGCCCGCTACTACACGCCGCTGATGTTCGCGGTGGCGTTCGCGGTCGGGGCCGGCCCGCCGTTGCTGGCGGGCGCCGACTGGCAGCACTGGTTCTACCAGGCGATGCTCATCCTGCTGATCTCGTGCCCGTGCGGGCTCGTGATATCGACGCCGGTGACGATCGCCGCCGCCATCACCTCGGCCACCCGCCACGGCGTACTGATCAAGGGCGGATCCCATCTCGAGGAACTGGCGCGGTTGCGGGCGGTGGCCTTCGACAAGACCGGCGTCATCACGCGCGGCGAGCCGGAGGTGCGCGGGGTGTTTCCCGTCGGCCCCCACCCGGAGGGCGACGTGCTCGCCCGGCTGCTCGCCGTCGAAACCCGGAGCGAGCACCCGCTGTCGCGTGCCGTGGTCCGTTACGCGCGGGAGCGCGGTATCGAGCCGGCGGATCTGGAAGACTTCACGGCCGTCGAGGGGCGCGGGGCCGAGGCGTGGATCGACGGCGAGCGGTTCTGGGTCGGCAGCACCCGCTTCGCGCGCGAGCAGGGAGCGATCGTCTCCATGGACCCAGAGCTCGCGGGGCGGTCACGGCCGGACGAGACGGTGGTCGTCTGCGGCGCCGGAAGCGACGTCTGGGCGCTCCTCACGGTTGCGGATCCGGTGCGGCCGGAGGCGGCACCGAGCGTCGCGCGGATGCACGCGCACGGCCTCCGGTCCGTCCTGCTCACCGGGGACAACCGCGCCACGGCCCGCAGCGTCGGCGACCGCGTCGAGGTCGGCGACGTGCGGGCGGAGCTCCTCCCGGACGACAAGGCGGAGGCCGTGCGCGCGACGATCGCGCGCGTTGGACCCACCGCGATGGTCGGCGACGGCATCAACGACAGCCAGGCGCTGCTGACCGCCTCGGTCGGCATCGCGATGGGCGGCAACGCCACCGACGTAGCGGTCGAGTCGGCCGACGTCGTGCTGCTCAAGGACGACCTGACGAAGCTCCCCTTCCTCGTGGACCACGCCCGCCGCGCCCGGCGGGTGATCATCGAGAACGTCACCGTGGCGCTCGGAGCGAAGGCGCTGTTCCTCGCCGTCATGGCGCTGGGCGCGGCGACGCTCTGGATGGCCGTCGCCGCCGATATGGGCGCGTCGCTGCTCGTGACCTTCAACGGCCTGCGGATGCTGGGCACCCGGCGGGCCAGGGACGCCGGCGCCGCGCCTGCGGCGGTTGCCCCCCGCGCGCGGACGATCTAGAGTCCTGTGCGCCTCGGCTTCCGCGCTCCGGTGCGCATCAACACGACACAGATTGACGACATCCGGCACGGGCCGCGCGGGCCGCGGCCGGACCGCGAGGAGGACACATGGACAGCAAGGCCTCGGCCGTCTGGAAGGGCGATCTGCGGGGCGGCAGCGGAACGATCTCGGCCGCGAGCGGCGTGCTCTCCGACGCCGCGTACACGTTCGCGACGCGCTTCGAGGGCAGCGCCGGCACGAACCCGGAGGAGCTCGTCGCGGCGGCCCACGCCGGCTGCTTCTCCATGGCCCTGTCGCACGGCCTCGCCCAGGCGGGCCACACCCCCGACCACGTCAGCACCGCCGCCACGGTGAGCCTCGAGCAGGTCGAGGGGGGCTTCGCGGTCACGAAGATTCACCTCGAGGTCTCGGCGAAGGTCCCGGGCATCGATGCGGCCGGATTCGACAAGGCGGCGAACGACGCCAAGGCCGGGTGCCCGATCTCGAAGCTGATGAACGCCGAGATCTCGATGAACGCGGTGCTCGAAGCGTAGCGCCGACCCGCCTTCGAGACGGGAGGCAACGGGCCTCCCGTCGTCCCTGCCCTCCCATCGCCTGCAGGTTCGTTCGCGTCATGGCGCTGACCGCGCTCGACTGGCCGGTGCTGCTGCTCGCTCTGGCGGCTCCCGTCGCAGTCGGCGTCGTGCATGGCCGCCGCTCCGGCAGCAGCCTGTCCGGGTTCTTCCTCTCCGGCCGCGACCTTCCGTGGTGGATGGCGGGGACTTCGATGGTGGCGACGACGTTCGCCGCGGACACCCCCCTCGCGGTCACCGGCATCGTGGCGACCAGCGGCATCGCGGGCAACTGGCTGTGGTGGAACGCGGCGCTCGGCAGCATGCTGACCGTGGTCCTGTTCGCCCGGCTGTGGCGCCGAGCCGGAATCCTGACCGACGTCGAGTTCGTCGAGCTGCGGTACTCGGGGCGCGCCGCAAGCCTGCTGCGGGCAGTGCGCGCCCTCTACCTCGGCCTGCCGGTCAACTGCCTGGTCATCGGTTGGGTCAACCTGGCGCTCGCCAAGGTGCTCTCGATCGGGCTCGGCTGGGAGCGACTCACGGCGGTGCTGTTCGGACTGGCCGCCACCGGAGGCTACGCCGCCCTGGCCGGCCTGCGCGGAGTCGTCGCGGCCGATCTCGTACAGTTCGCAATCGCCCTGACAGGCGCAGTCGGCCTGGCGTACTACGCGCTCGCGGCGCCGGGCGTCGGCGGCATCGACGGGCTGCTGGCTGCGCTTCCCGACGCGACGTTCCGGTTGTGGCCAGCGGTGCAGGACGCGCACGGCGGCCTCGCCGCCCCTTCCACGAGCATGGCCCTCCCGGTCGTGGCGTTCATCGCCTACCTGGGCGTTCAGTGGTGGGCGAGCTGGTATCCGGGCCAGGAGCCGGGTGGCGGCGGCTACGTCGCGCAGCGGATGATGTCGGCCCGCGGCGAACGCGACGCCGTCCTCGGCACGCTCTGGTTCACGGTGGCGCACTACTGCCTCCGCCCGTGGCCCTGGGTGCTGGTCGCTCTCGCCGCCCTCGTTCTCTACCCGGACCTGGCCGACCCGGAGGCCGGCTACGTCCTCGTCCTGCGTGACCATCTGCCGCCCGGCTGGCGCGGCCTGCTCGTCGGCGCCTTCTTCGCGGCCTACATGTCCACGGTCTCCACCCAGCTCAACTGGGGAACGTCCTACCTGGTGAACGACGTGTACAAGCGGTTCGTGCGGCCGGGTGCGGACGAGGCGCATCTGGTCGGTGTCTCGCGCCTGACCACCCTGCTCGTGATGGTGGTGAGCGGCGCGATGACGTTCGGCCTGGAATCGGTCCGGCAGGCTTGGGAGTTCGTGCTGGAGTCCGGCGCGGGAGTCGGCCTGGTGCTGATCCTCCGCTGGTACTGGTGGCGGGTAACCGCGATCTCGGAGCTGGCCGCGCTGGCGGCGGCCGCGGCCGGCTTCGTGTACCGAGATCCGTTTCCCGGACACGCTGCTCTACCTCGTTCCCTGGACGACGGCGTGCTGGCTCGCCGCCACGCTCGCCACGCGCCCCGAGCCGCTGCGCCACCTGATCCGCTTCTACCGCCGCACGCGGCCGGGCGGCCCGGGCTGGAGCCGTGTCGCCAGGGCGGCCGGCGAACCCCCGCCCTCACCCCTGGCGCCCGAGCTGCGCCGCTGGGGAGCGGGCTGCGCAGCCGTCTACCTGGCGCTCGCCGCGAGCCACGCCCTGCTGTTCGGCTCGACCGTCGGTGCGGCCGTGCTGCTGGCTTGCGCGGCCGGGCTCGCGGCATGGCTCGTCAGGAGCCTGACACAGCGTCGCCGGCGCTCGCGAGGTGCTAGAGTGGCCCGGCGCGAGGGACCCGCAGAATGACCAGTTCGCACGGATTCGCTTCCGTTGTCGGTGTCTGCGCTGCCGTGGTGCTGACGGCGCCGGCCGCCGCGCCGCAGGAGGTACCGCCCACGGGGGGCGGCGTCTTTCGGGAGTGCGATGCCTGCCCGGAAATGGTCGTGATGCCCGGCGGACAGCTGGCGCTTGGCCGCTACGAGGTGACGGTGGGCGAGTACGAGGCTTTCGCGTCCGCGGCGGGGGGTGGGGCCGGAGGCGGATGCTACGTGGCAACTTCCGCCGGCTGGCAGCCGGATGAGCCCGCGACGTGGCGCAGCCCGGGTTTCTCCCAGAGCGATCGTCATCCCGTAGTGTGCGTGAGCTGGCACGACGCGCAGCAGTACGCCACGTGGTTGAGCCGGACAACCGGCGCGACGTATCGTCTGCCCGGCGAGGGCGAGTGGGGGCAGGCGGCCAGAGGGTCGGGTGGCGGATGTGACGTGAACGGTGCCGATGCGGATCTGATGCCGTACCTGAACCGGAGAATAGGTGGGAGCTGGGCCTATCCGGACGGCGACGGCCCGTCCTGTGCGAGTTCGGACGGTTCGCTGTTCACCGCGTCCGTGGGCTCCTACGGTTCCAACCGGCTCGGTCTTGCGGACATGGTCGGCAACGTGTGGGAGTGGATGGATGTCCACGGCGTGTTTCGCGGCGGGTCCTGGGGTACCGGGGCGAAGGACCTCCACCCCGACGCGCACAACGCGCACCCGCCCGGCGACAGGCTCAGCAACGTCGGGTTTCGCGTTGCGAGGACGCTGATCGAGCCTTGATCCGCGTGGACGCAACGTCCGGGTCATCGCGACCGCGCGCGAGCACGGAGCCCCGCGCGAGGCGCGCAACCTGACCTGCGGCCTCGCCCACGGCAGCATCGAGCCCGGCGTCTGACCGGGACGGCTTCGTCCCTCGTGTCGACATCCGCTTCCGATAGAGCTCGGCACCTCTCGCCGGATCTCGCTGCAGACCAGCCAGCGGTCCTCGCAAGCCGGCCTCCGCCGGCGAACCCCTCCCTTTGCAGGGCGTCGGAGCACTCTCCGAGCATTTAAGATTCGGGGCCAAGTCATGGGCCGGCAGGACCTGTTCGAGCGCATCCTGAAGTCGTTGCACGCGTGCGTGCTCGATGATGCGGAGTGGCCGGTCGTTGCCGGTCTCGTCGATGAATGGTGCGGCTCGCGGGGCAACAGTCTGATCCTGGCCGAAGGGACGGCGGGGGGCGACGTGGACGTCTTCTTCCGGCGATTCTGTTTCCGAGGTCGGCGCCGGCCGGATCTGGAGCGGGAGTACTTCTGGCTAGGACTACCACCACCTGGACGAGCGCCTCCCGCGGTTGCGTGAACTGCCGGACGCTCAGGTGACGCCCAACTCCGCGCTGTTCACGGACAGGGAGAGGAAGACCTCGGCGGTCTTCAACGAGGTCATGTCGCGCAACGGCACTCGCGACGGCCTCAACGTGCGGCTGGAGGGGCCGGACGGCTGGCGCATCGTCTGGGCGACGGCGGATCCGGTGGCGGGGGTGGGCTGGTCGGCATCCCCGCTCGGGGCGAGCGCTTCCTGCCGCATCTGCGCCAGTTCGCGCGGGTCCGGCAGGCGGTGGTCGATGCGCGGGTGCAGGGCGCGTCGGCCGTTGAGATGCTCGGCAGCCAGAGGACCGGCGTGATTCAGCTGGACCGGCGCGGGCGGGTGGCTGCGGCCAACGATGCGGCGCTGGAGCTTCTGCGCCGGGAGGATGGCCTGTCGGACGGAGACGGCTTCCTGCGGGCCGTGGTTCCGGCCGAGGATGCGGAGCTCTCGCGGCTGTTGGCGCAGGCGTTGCCGTGCGCCGGCGGGGTGGGGGCGAGCGGCTCGATGCTGGTGAGCCGTCCGCGCACCCGCACGCGGCTCGAGCTGCACGTCAGCCCCGCGGACCCGGGACGGCCGGAGGAGCGTTCGAGCCGGATGGGCACGCTGGCTCTGGTGGTCGACCCTACACGACGCGGAGCCATCCACGTCGGTCGGGTGGCGGCCATCCTGGGCCTTACGCCGGCCGAGCCGGCCTGGATGGGCAGGCAGCAGCCTCGCAGTGGGCGGCGTGCGGCGCTGTTGCAGGTCGTGCCCGGCCCCACGCCGGCGCGAACGTCCTCGTCTTTCCTGGTCCTGCGAGATCCGGGATCGATGGCGCGGCCGGTCGCCGACGCCAAGGGCGAAGCCTCGCCAGGAGTTGAGGAAGCGAGGGAATGACGCGGCGACTTGCAGCGGGAATCGTACTCTTGACCCTCGGCGGGGCGCCGGCGTTTGCGCAGACGTCCGTTTCCGTTGCGGTGCGGCATGCGACGCGCGCCGTTGGCACACACGACGTTCTGCCCGCGACGGCGCAAGGTTTGGTGGTCGGCGCGTCGACGCGGGCGATAGGCCGCTTGGGGGCTTGGGGGTCGTTGACGACCTGGCCGGAACCGATCGGCCGCACTGTAGCCCTCGGCGGGCGATTCGACCTGTCGCGTGACGACTGGAAGCTGCGCCCGGCAGTCCTGCTCGGCACGTGGCGCAAGCCGACGCGCGGCGCCCCGTGGCAACTGATCTTCGGTGGGGGAGTGGGGTTCCGCATCCGGGGGCGATGGAGCGGGAGTGTCGCACTCGGCGCGATCACGATTCGTTCGACCGGCCTGCTCTACGCCGTGCCCCAGGCCGGCGTTGCGTACACACTTCTGCCGTAGAGGATTCAGGGGCGAGAGTCGCGATTCCGCTGAGGAGGTGGTGAGCCGTCTCATTCCCCAACCGAGCGCGCCGCGGCCTCCCCGTCCACGGGCCGACTTAGGCACACAAGTCAGTTTTCCGTATCGCCTGACACCCGGCCCACGTCGCGCTGGTCGAACCGGGCGGCGTCGCCGACGACGACGTGACCGACATCAGTGGTCACCGCCCGTGCCGCGCTCGCGCTCCCTCTCCTCCAGAGACTGCGGGGTCCTCTCCAACCGGCCAGCGCTGCGCATGTGGTATGTTGCGCGCTCGCCCATGTCGCGTTTCTGCTGCCGTTGCCTCGTTCTCCTGCTGCTCGTCGCTGTCGCCACCGGTTGTTCGGCGCGACCGCTCGAGGCCGGCACGCGGCCGTTCGCCGACATCGTTGACGCCGCCGCTCGCCGGCATGGCGTCGACCCCAGCCTGGTGCACGCGATCATCGCCGTCGAATCCGGGTACCGCGCGAACGCGCAATCGCCGGCCGGAGCCCAGGGCCTGATGCAGTTGATGCCGGGCACGCAGCGCCAACTCGGCGTCTCGGATGCCTTCGACCCCCAACAGAATGTCGACGCCGGCGTCGCCTACCTGCATCGGCTCACCGACGAGTTCGGGACCGTTCTCGCTCTCGCCGCCTACAACGCGGGGCCCGGCGCCGTGCGGCGCTACAACGGCATCCCGCCGTACAAGGAGACGCGCGCCTACGTGCAGGCCGTTCTCGACCGCGCCCAACCCGTTGCTGACGTCCAGGCTCTCGAGGAACAGGTCTCCTCTGAAGACCGTGCGGACGCCGCGGCCGAGGCGGACGTTGCTGAAGGCGACCCCGGCGGGCGGCTACAGGATGACCACCTGGCGGCCGACGCCGGACGCGAGCCGCACGCGCTGAGCGAAGCATGGGACCTCGACGGTCGAGTCCGGACGGCCCGATTGGTGCGCCACCACGTCGCGGACCGACTCCCGGCAGACGCCGCGGTACGCTGCGAAGGGCCGGGCCTTCCGGTGGTCGCAGCAACGCAGGCGCAACGTCCCCGCGCGCGGCGCAGGACGGATCACCGGTTCCCCTCTTCCAAGGAACTTCGTGCTCCCACGTCGGGATCGGAACAGCGTGCGCCGGTCGGCTCGTCACCGTCCGTCGATCGCGGCGCGGATTCACCACCGCGCGGACCAACAGCCACCACTCCTGCTGCCCACAAGGTTGGTCTGCTGCGCGTTCGCCCGCCGCCGGGCCTGCTGGCGCTGGAGAACCCACGACGCAGGTCGTAGGGACCAGGATTCCTGGAGTTTCTTCGAGACGGTCTCGATGACCGTGGCCGTCGCCGTGCAGGACGTTGGTCCGCCTGTCAGTCGAGCGTGCTGAGGCGCTGGGCCCGTCAGTCGTCGGGCGCGTGGGTGACCGTAAGCCTTGACTAGAAGCGACTTACGGTGTGAGTGTCCGCAACATGAACGACGATCTACCGCCACCGCAGGCCGCCCAACCGGACGCACACGCCGATCATCGCTTCTCCGGGAACGCCGTCTTCCCCGAATCGGGCGGCATCTGTCGGCAAGTCCTGTCCGGGGCCGCCGCGCCGGAGCAGGCCCGCTTCGACAGCGACTGCCGCTTCCAGCGGGGCGCCCTCGCCGATGCCGGCGGCGGTGTCCGCGTCTGGTCGTACCTGGCGGTCGGAGTCGGCGTCTCGCGCTTCCGCATCAAGGAGGCCGCCAGCGTGTCGGCACAGGTCCCGCATCCGATCTGGCGGGTGGCCTCCCGCCCGCGTCAGGTGACGGCGCACGTTTCTCTCCCGGCCCAACCGTTCGGTTTCCGCCTTCCATCCGTCAATAGCCACGGCGCCCGGAAGACCCGAGAGGCCGGAGTTGACGGTCATGGTGAAGGACGCGGGTCCACCAGCGCCGGCGGACCCGCTCACGGGAGCACTCGACTAGCGTCGCGATGACGATCCCGGTCACGTGGACCCCCCCCACGGTGTCGCGGACGGCAGCCGCGCTGTGGTCGTGCCCGTCGATACCGCACGCCGGTCGGGCAGCGGAACTCCCGGCACGGCGGTGTTCGGCAGCGATGCTCGCCGTCAATTCTGGAGAGAACCTTGCGCCTTGCCATCCTGTTGCTGCTCACCGCCCTTCTCGCTCCGGCGCATCTGTCGGCTCAACCGCTCCGCCTCGACGGGGTCCCGGTCCTCGCTCCCCTCGAGCTGCCCCGCCAGCGCCCCGCGCCGCCCGACGGCCGGGTGCCGCCTGCCGCCGAGGGCGACGCCCGGAGCCGCCGGTCTGCGCCGCGGCTCGCCCTGGGCGCCGCGGTCGGCGCCGCGGGGGTGTGGTACGCGTTCTCCGAGCGCCGCTGCCGGTTGCGCGGCGCGCTGGACGGCTACGGTCCTTCGCCCCTGACCCCGGGGCGCGGTACGGCGTCCGTTCGGCCCTCGCACGCTCCCGGTGCACTGGCCAGCCTGGAGATCGCGTACGGCGGCGCTCGGAACCCCGTGACCGCGTGGACGGGCTCCGGCTGTTCCCTGGCCTGGGAGTACACGTCGGAGGAGTTCTGGTCCGTTCGAGTGGGCAACCGCCTCCTGGGTCCCACGAGCTACGCGGACGTGGATCCCGACGCCGTCCGCCGCTGGTCCACGACCGATTCGACGGCGCAGGGAGACCATCCCCCGGCGTCGCCGGAGGCACTGGCGGTCATGCGGGGCACGATCGACACCGAGGACCACCTTCCCGCCTCCCGGCTCTATACCGGTCTCGGCATCGCCGCGGCCGGCGCCGTCGTCGCCCTGATCTTCAGCCGTGTCGACGTTCCGGACTGGGTGGATGTCGATGCCGCGCCCCAGGGTGCGAGCCTGTCCGTCCGCATCGGCTTCTGAGACCGCCTCGCGAGGAAACCCTATGCCCCCCGCCCTGCCGTCCCCGTCGCCCCGCCGCCTGTGCTGTCTCGTGGTGCCGTTGCTGCTTCTTGCGCCGGCGCCGGCCGCACTGGCCCAGCGCCCGATCCCTGTCCCGGTGTCTCTCTTCTCGCCGGACCCCGCCGGAGCCGCGGCGGCGGGCCTCGCCGACGACGCCTACCTCCTGCGCCTGGAGGCCGACGACCTGGCCCGCGCCCGCGACCTGTTGCTGGGCGGCTCGCCGGTCAGCATGCCGATCCCGGTCGCTCCCCGCGCCGTGCTCGAGGTCGTCCTCGACGCGCTCGCCCCTACCGGCTTCGGCTACAGCCTGGTGGGCTACCCCGCGGATGGCGTGCCTCTGCCCGGCGAGCCCCCGGCCGAGGTGGTCAGGCTCACCGTTCATGGCACCGACGTCGCAGGTGAGATCGTGTCCCGGCTCGGCGGCTGGACACGTCCGGCGAGGTCGGGCCGAGCGGCGTGGTCGTCTGTCCAGGACGCCCTGCACGGCTCGCTCGCCCGGCTGTCGACGCTTCGGTCGGCGCACGCGGCGGCGCTGCGCAGCTACCTGCGGCGTGCGGTGGAGAACCGGATCGGGGACTACCAGCGGCGGGCGCTGTTCCGCCTGAACCGCGTCGGGGAGCCGAGCGAGCCGCCTCGGTTCTCCGACGACGGGGCGCCGCAACTCCGGCAGCTCATCGACAAGCAGACCTGGGCGCGGTACCTGAAGGGCCTCGAGCGCCTGACGCCGCGTCAGCGTCGCCTCGTCGTCGGCCGCGTCGAAAGCGGCTACAGCTACGGGCAACTGGCGCTGGTCGAGCGGCTGCCGTCGCCCGACGCGGCGCGGATGGCCTTCCGGCGGGCGCTGAAGCGGCTGAGCGACGTCATGCCGGAGGGCTGACGGCGACCCGCCGCATGCCGGATGAGCGCGAAGAACGCGACGATGTCGTCCTGGACGTGGCGGATGCGCTGTCGCTGAACCAGCGGGTGGAGTGGGAGCGATGCGAGCGGCTGGCCGCGCCGGCGGAGCGCCGCGCGCTCGGTAACCTGCGCGCCCTGGCCCAGGCGTTCGCCGTCGACGAAGCCCGGGGAGCGGCGTCGCTGGCGGACGGCTCCGCAGCCTGCGCCGGCGCCTTCTGGCGGCGCGCCGCGCAGGCCCTCGTCGCCGTCGCCGTCGTGGAGGTGGCCGCGACGCTGGTGCTGCTCCCTTGGGCGTGGGGCGAGTTCCATCGCGTGCACGGCGAGCTGGCCGCCTACCAGGCGACCAAGGTGGTCGCCCTCGCCACGGCTGCCGTCCTGCTCCTGATCGCCGGGCGCCGGGATCTGCGCACCTGGCTGCTCGGGGTCTACTGCCTGCTGAAGGCCACGCTGCCGCCGCTGCACATGCTGCCGGCGTTCTTCCTGGCGATCGCGCCGCCGGAGCAGTTCACGGCCTTCGCGCAGGCGTTGCCCGCGTCGAGCCGGCTCTTCCTCTACCTGTACGTGCCTTCGTACCTGTTCGCCCCGGCGTTCCTGTGGGCGTTCGCGCGGGAGTGCCCGCGGGTCCACCGCCGGGCCCGGCTCGACGACCTCGCGCGGGGCACTGGGTGGCGAACTTCGAGTGGTCGCCGACGCTCCTGCTGATACAGGTGATGCACTTCCCGGGGATCGTCGCGCTCTGGTACTCGGTGCTGGCGGCCCGCGTGCCGCACGTGCGGGAAGTGGTGCGGGCGTGCTACCGGCGGGTGCTGGCGCGTCCCGGCTTGACCGGGGCGGCCGCCGCCGCGCCGGCCGTCGGCGTGGGGTGGCTGGTGCTGAGCCGTCCGGAGCGCACGGTGGGCGCGCTGGCGGCGGACCCTCTCGCGCAGGCGCTGCTCGCCGCGACCGGCCTCCTGCTGGCGGTGACCCTCGGCCGGGAGCCGATCCTGCGCCGTCTCGACTCGTGGACCCATCCCGAAGCGACGGACCAGCGGCGGGCACTGGCCGCCGCGACGGCGGCGCTGGCGCAGGCGGGGCACTTCCGGACCGCCGCTCGGGCGGTGACGCGTGCGGTCAGGCGCGGCTGCGGCTCGCCGGCGGTGCTCGCGGCCGCGGTCGACCCGGCGGACGCCGAGGTCTTCCGCGCGCCCGACGCCGCGGTGACCCCGTTGGCGCGGACATCGGCCGTCGCACACCTGCTGGAGTCGGTGGGTGGGACGCTGCGCGTCCACCCGGACGACGACTCCTCGGTGTTCCCGCTGCTGCCGAGCGAGGACGCGGCGTGGGTGGTCGAGACGGCGGTCGACGCCGTCGTACCGGTGCCGGGCGCGGGAGGCGAGCTGGTCGGCGTGTTGGCGGTCGGTCGCCGTTTCGACGACCGCCTCGTGCGGCCGATGGACGTGCCGTTTCTCGAATCGCTCGGGGCTGCGGCGGGGCTTGCGGTCGGGCGGCTGCGGGTGACGCAGGCCGCCGGACGCTCGACGGCGGAGCCGCTGCCGGCGCGGGAGTGCCCGGACTGCGGGTCGGTGGCCGATGCGGCCGAGCCGCCCGGCTGCGGCTGCGGGTCCGTCTACGTCGAGACGGAGGTGCCCGCGCTTCTCGCCGGCAAGTTCCGGTTGACGGGGCGCCTGGGCGCCGGCGGGATGGGCGCGGTGTACCTGGCGCGCGACCTGCGGCTCGAGCGCCACGTCGCCGTCAAGACCGCGACGCGCACGTTGGTCCCGGGGTTGATGGGAGTCAAGCCGGAGGCGTGGGCGATGGCCAACGTCTCGCACCCGGCGGTGGCTCAGGTCTACGGCATCGAGTCGTGGCGGGGCCGTGCGTTCCTCGTCGTCGAGTACCTGGCCGGAGGGACGCTGGCGGACCGGCTTCCGCGGGGTCCCGCGCCGGAGCGGGAGGCGGTCTCGATTGCCGACGCGCTGGGGGACGCGCTGGCGGCGCTGCATGAAGCCGGCTACGTCCATGAACCTTCGCGCTCCACTCTCCCCTAAAGCACCGTAACATAGACACTTGCGCCTGGCGTGCGACACCTGCAGGTTCCCCGCGGCGTGGCTTGGAGCGGGATGAGCAGTTCCCGAAGTCAGTCCGCCTTCACGGGAGCGGGCAAGCGCCGCCGGAGAGGCGGAGGAGATGGCCGACCAGCTCGACAACCGGCCGGTGTTCACGATCGTGATGGGCTGCAACGGCGCCGGCAAGAGCGCATGGAAGCGCGCCAACCAGGACCGGCTGCCGGAGCGGTACTTCGACAAGGACTCGGTGGCCAGCGGTATCGGGGGTTGGGATACGCCGGACGCGCGCAGGCGCACGGACGAGTACGTCAACGGAGAGATCGACAAGGCGCTGGCCGAAGGGCTGAACTTCGGTATCGAAAGCACGTACTCGGGACGGCCCGGGGCGGCGCTGGTCGCGCGGGCCGTCGACGCGGGATACCGGATCGAGGGGATCTACATCGGAACGGCAGGGCCGGAGATCAACATCGAGCGGATCCGAACCCGGGTTGAGAACCAGACGGGCCACTGGGTGGACGCCAGGCGGGTACCCGACCGGTACCGAAACTCCCTGCACAATCTGCGGCAGACGGCGGACCAGTTCGACGAGCTGACCATCGTGGACAACACGCCGGAGCGGGACCGGGGAATCCCGGACCCGACGACGGAACTCGTCCTCGAGAAGGGGCGAACGACGTACGAGGCCGCGGACTCGCCCGCCTGGGTGGCAACGTGGAAGGAACGATTGGAGATGTCGATGGAAAGCCGGCGGCGGTCAGCCGCCAAGGTGGCACGCAGTGAGGCGCACGCACCGCGGGCGAAGATCCCGATCAGGCCTTGACGGCTTGCGGTCCTGACCGGGGCGAGCAGCGGCGGAACACGACTCCCACGTCGCCGGGGAAGGGGCTGGTATGCCGGAGGTGGGAATCGAACCCACACGAGGGGTGAGCCTCACTGGATTTTGAG
>JAPOYG010000335.1 GCA_026706755.1 Acidobacteriota bacterium | reverse complement strand
GCGTTCGCCGGTCTCGTCTGGACGACGATGCAGGACGGAACGCAGTTCTACATGGAGGTCGAGGAGGTCGTGGCCGATCCGGAGGCGTGGGACGGCAAGGCGCTCCAGGTGCACGGCTACGCGGCCAACGTCCTGCGGCATCCCCGCAGCCTGGACTGGCGCTTCGAAATCACGGACAGCGTCGAGAACCGCGTCCACTCCATCCAGGCGGTCTACAACGGCATCGTGCCGGACACGTTCGACAACCACGCCGAGGTGGTCGCGACGGGCCGGCTCGACGGCGACGTCTTCTACGTCGACCGGGACGGCATCATGGCGAAGTGCCCCTCCAAGTACGAGGAGCAGCCGTCGGTCGGCGACAGCGCCCGCACCGGCGGATACGTGTCGGCCACGGGCGGCGCGGACAACTGACGCCCGTCGCCGGGCGTCGCCTCCACGGACCTCGACCAGTAGGGCCGCACCCTCCGTCGCGGCCGGGCAAGGCGTATGGCCACACTAGGAACCTACACGCTGCTGGCGGCCTTCGTCGCCTGCGCCTACGCGGCGGCCGCCTGCGTGGCGGGCGCCCGCCGGCGCGTCACGCGGCTCGTCGAGAGCGGCATCGGAGCCTTCTATCTCGTCACCGCGCTGATGACGCTGGCGTCGGCCATCATGGTGCGCGCCTTCGTCACGCACGACTACAGCATCCGCTACGTCGATCGCTACTCCGACTCCGTCCAGCCGCTCTTCTACAAGCTGACTTCGTACTGGGGCGGCCTCGACGGGTCGATCATGTTCTGGGTGTTCCTGCTCTCCGTGTTCGGGGCGATCGCCGTCCGGAGCAACCGCGAGCGGCACCGGGAGCTGGTGCCCTACGTCGTGGCCACCGTGGCCGTCGTCCAGATGTTCTTCCTGTTCATCATGGTGGTGAACAAGAACCCGTTCGCCACCTACCTGCTGGAGGCGCCGGCGGACGGCCGCGGCCTCAACCCGCTGCTCCAGAACCCCTACATGGTCATCCACCCGCCCTCGCTCTACACGGGGCTGGTGGCGATGACGATCCCGTTCGCCTTCGGGATGGCGGCTTTGATCACCGGCTACCTCGACGACTCGTGGCTGCGGGCGGTGCGCCGCTGGACGATGTTCTCCTGGTTCTTCCTCTCGCTCGGCCTGACGCTGGGGATGATCTGGGCCTACGAGGAGCTCGGCTGGGGCGGCTGGTGGGGCTGGGACCCGGTCGAGAACGCCGGCGCGCTGCCGTGGTTCCCGGCCACCGCGTTCCTGCACTCCGTCATGGTGCAGGAGCGGCGCAGCATGCTCCGCGTCTGGAACATCTCGCTGGTCATCCTCGCGTTCGTGCTCACGCTGTTCGCCACCGCGATGACCCGCACGGGCATCGTGCAGTCGGTCCACGCCTTCGGCGAGGACCCCGAGCTGGCGATGATGTTCGGCATCTTCATCGCCGCCGTCGTCGCGGTCAGCTTCGGCCTCGTGATCTACCGGCTGCCGCTGCTGCGCGCGCGCAACGAGCTGGAATCGTGGGCGTCGCGCGAGGCGGCCTTCCTGGTCAACAACTGGATCCTGCTCTTCTCGGCGTTCTTCATCCTGTTCGCGACGATGTTCCCGACGCTCAGCGAGGCCGTGACCGGGCAGCGGATCACCGTCGGGCCGCCGTTCTTCAACAAGTGGATGATCCCGATCGGCCTCGCCCTGCTGCTGCTGACGGGGATCGGTCCGTTGCTGGCGTGGCGGAAGTCCACGCTCGCCAACCTGCGCGAGCAGTTCCTCTGGCCCGTCGCGCTGGCCGGCGGCACGGCCGCCATCCTCTACGCACTCGGGTTCCGCGTCTGGGTGTCGGGCCTCTGCTTCGCGCTCTGCGCCTTCGTCGTCGGCACCGTGGGGCAGGAGTTCGTGCGCGGCGCGGTCGTTCGCCGCGGGGTCACCGGCACCGATCTCGCCACGGCGATGATCGGGCTCGTCATGCGGTCGCGGCGGCGCTACGGCGGGTACGTGGTCCATCTGGGCATCGTGCTGATGATGCTCGGCTTCGCGGGGGCCGGCTACCGGCAGACCGAGCAGGTCCTGCTGATGCCGGGCGAGGATGTCGAGGTGGGCCGCTTCGCGGTGCAGCTGGATCGGCTGAGCATCACGGACGACGGGCGCAAGGAGATGCACACCGCGCACGTCACCGTGTTCGAGGACGGCCGCGAGGTCGGCAACCTCTACCCGGGCCGGTGGTTCTACCGCAAGCACGAGGCCGAGCCGACCACCGAGGTCGCGATGCGCCGCACCCTGGCCGAGGACGTCTACGTCGTCCTGGCCGCGTACGACATGGCCGATCAGTCGGCCAGCTTCCAGGTGACGGTCAACCCGCTCGTCAACTGGATCTGGCTCGGCTTCGCCCTGCTGGCCCTCGGGACGGGCATCGCGCTGCTGCCGGAGAGCCGCTTCGCGTTCCTGGCGGCACGCGAGCCGGCCGGCGCCGGGGGGGCGGCCCCCGCGGGAGGAACGGCCGCTTCGGGCACCGTATCACTGATGCTGGTCCTCGGCATGGCGGCGGCCCTCGTCCTGCTGCTGGCCCTCGCGGCCGCGGCGGCGCCAGCCGGGGGGCAGGCCGGACCCGCGCCGGAGTCGTACCTGGCGACCACGCCCCTCGAGGCCGAGTTGCAGCGCGAGTTGGTCTGCACTTGCGGCGACTGCCCGCACTACACCCTTGCCGACTGCCGCTGCTCGTCGCCGCCCCGCTGGGTCGCGCGCCCGGACGGCTCGCAGCAGCTCGTCGCGGCGGGGGCCGAGTACATGCGGGGCCAGCTCCGGGAGCAGATCGAGGCGGGAGGCGACCGCCGCCAGATCCTCGACTACTTCATCGCGACCTACGGCAGCCAGGAGCCGCTCGGGGCTCCGCTCGACGAGGGGTTCAACCGCCTGGCGTGGCTCCTGCCGTACCTCCTCGGCGCCGGTTGCCTG
The DNA here is from genome assembly GCA_026706755.1 of Acidobacteriota bacterium. GTDB lineage: Bacteria > Acidobacteriota > Vicinamibacteria > Vicinamibacterales > UBA8438 > JAGWAJ01. Next base: position 13,335 of record JAPOYG010000335.1, on the reverse strand, counting down.
GGCGGCGTCGGGACGCTGGCCGTTCGCTGGTCACGCCGGGACGCGCCCGCCGAGGAGGCGGCGTCACTGTCCGAGGCGGAAGACGCCGAGCTCGATGCGCGCCTGGACGATGAGCTCCGAGACCTCGACTGACGGCGGCTCGTTCCGTCCCTGGCACTTCTTCGCCCTCGCCGGTCTGGCCGGCGCGACCGCCGCCGTGTACTACGCCACGCCCCCCGACGCACCGGCCCTCGTTCTGCTCGTGGCCGTCGTCGGCTCCGTCGCCTACGTCGGGTACGCCGCCTGCGGCCTGCTGCTGCCCCTGGTCACGTCCCGCCCGGTGGAGCGCACGGAGATGGTCGGCGGGCGCACGCGGGCGGCCCTCGACCGCGAGAAGACGCTCGTCCTGCGGTCGATCAAGGAGCTCGAGTTCGATCGCGCGATGGGCAAGGTGTCCGGCGCGGACTTCCACGAGATGGGCACGCGCCTGCGGGCGCGGGCCAAGCGGCTGCTGCAGCAGCTCGACGTCGAGGGCGCCGGTTATCGCGACCGGATCGAGCGGGAGCTGGCCGCGCGCCTGGCGGAGGCGGACGTTCCGCGCACCGCGCCGGCCCGCCGCGCCTGCGTCCGGTGCGAGACGAGCAACGAGCCGGACGCGAAGTTCTGCAAGGGTTGCGGCGCGAGCCTGAGCGGCGGGCCCGCCGGACCCTCCACGCCGCCCCAATCCGTGTCCGTGGCCCAGCCGTGACCTGCGATTCCCACTCCGCCCGGCGTGCTTCGCGGTCGGCGGCGGCCCGCCTGGCCGCCGCCTGTGCCGCGCTGCTCATCCTCGTCGCGGCGGTCCCGCCCGTCGCGGCCCAACCCGATCCGCGGCAGATGTCCGGCATCCCGCTCCCGGACCCGAGCCTGCCGGCGGGGACCGTATCGGTGCGCGTCATCCGCGGGCAGATGACGAACAACGTCCCGGGCCAGCCCGTGGAGCTCCGGATCGGAGACGCAGTGGAAGTGGTCGCCACCGACGCCGACGGACGGGCCACGTTCGTTGCGCTCACCCCGGGCGCGACCGCGACCGCCGCAACGGACCTGGACGGCGTTCGCCTCGAGTCGCAGCCGTTCGCCGTGCCGGCGGGCGGCGGCACCCGGCTCCTGCTCGTCGGCTCGAGCGGCGGGGGAGCGGATCCGTCCGCCGCCGTCGAAGCGGGCGACGTCACGTTCGGGCCCGACTCGCGGCTCGCGGTCGAGCTGGGCGAGGAGTCGCTCACGGTCTTCTACTACCTGGACGTCCTGAATGCCGGCGGGGCTCCGGTCGACCCCGGAGAGCCGATTCGGCTCACCCTGCCGGCGGGCGCGCAGGGGGCGACCGCGCTCGGCGAGTCCGCCCCGAGCACGCGCATCGAAGGGGCCATCGTCTCGCTTCCCGGGCCCTTCCGCCCCGGGGTCACGCCACTGCGGGTGGCTTTCGCGCTGCCCTACTCGGGAGACCGCCAGGCGCTCGCGCAGCCGCTGCCGGTCGACCTCGAGGGCCTGCTGCTGGTGGTGGAGAAACGGGATGAGATGAACGTCGCGTCGGACCAGATCTCGCGCCGCGCGGACATGGGCCCGGACACCATCGGGGGCGATACGACGTACATCTTCGGCGCCGGACCGCGCGTGCCGGCCGGCACGCCCGTGGCGTTCGAGATCAGCGGTCTGCCGCACCACAGCCGGACGCCGTCGACGCTCGCCCTCATCCTGGCCGGGGTGATGCTGTTCGCGGGCGTCTGGGGTGCGGTGGGCCCGACCGGCGACGATGCCGGCGGCGAGCGCCGGCGGCGCCTCGAGGCCCGGAAGGACAAGCTCTTCCGCGATCTCGTCACGCTGGAGCGCCAGCGGGTCGCCGGACGCATCGGAGCCGCCAGGTACGCCTCCCGCCGGGGCACGCTCATGGCGTCCCTCGAGGGCGTCTACCGCGAGCTGGACGCCGACCTCGCCCCCGTCGTGCTCAGCCCGTCGCGCCGGCTCGGCAAGCGTCCGGCGCCGGCCGGATCGTCGGGCGCCGCCGGATGAGCGCCACGCCGGCCGCAGAGGACCCGTTCGACTTCGAGCAGGTCACGGTCAGCAACGTCTCCCGCCACTACGGCCGCCGCCGCGCGTTGACACGCGTCTCGCTGACCCTGCGCCGCGGAGAGGTCGTCGGCCTGCTCGGGCCGAACGGCGCCGGCAAGTCGACGCTGCTCGGGCTGCTGGCCTCCCTGATCGCCCCGTCGGCGGGGACGGTGCGTTACGGCGACCGCACCGCCGACGCGGCCGGGGCCCTTCTCAGAGGTCGCCTGGGGCTCCTCTCGCACGAGCTCCGTCTGTATCCGGAGCTGACGGCGCGCGAGAACCTCGACTTCTTCGCGGGGCTCTACGGCCTGCCCGACGCGGCTGCCCGCGTGTCGGCGGCGCTGGAACGCGCCCGCCTGGCCGACCGCGCCGGGGATGCCGTGCAGGGTTTCTCGCGCGGGATGCGGCAGCGGCTGGCGCTGGAGCGCACGCTGCTCCACGACCCCCGGCTGGTGCTGCTCGACGAGCCGTTCACGGGGCTCGACGAGGGCTCCTGCCGTGCCCTGGCGTCCCGGCTGCGCGATCTGCGCTCCGCCCGGCGCATGGTCCTGGTCGCGACGCACGACCTCGACCTCATCGACGGGATCGTCGACCGCGCCGTCCTGCTGCGCCGGGGGCGCGTCGGCACGCTGGCGGAGGCGGGCGGCACCCTGCGCGAGCGCTACCGCGCGGCGCTCGCCGAGTGAGCCATGGGCGAGTTCTGCCGCATCGCGTGGCTCGTGATGCGCAAGGACCTGCGGGTCGAGGTCCGCAGCCGGGAGCTGGTCTACACGACGGTCTTCTTCGCGACGTCGTGCGTGCTCGTCTTCTCGTTCGCGTTCGTGCGCGAGGGGCGGCCGCTGGCCGGGGTCGAGGCCGGCATCGTGTGGGTGGCGCTCGCCTACGCGGGCCAGCTCGCCCTCGGACGGGCGTTCGAGCGGGAGCTGGGGCAGGACGCGCTGCGCGCGCTGCTCCTGGCGCCGGTGGAGCGGTCGGCGATCTTCGTCGGCAAGCTGCTCGGCATCGTGCTGCTGATGGCCATCGTCGAGGTGGTGGTCGTCTTCCTCGTCACGCTCTTCTTCTCCTCCGCCCTCATCGAGCAGGCGTTCTGGCTGGCCGCCCTCCTCGCCGCGGCCACCGTCGGCTTCGCCGCCGTGGGGACGCTCTTCGCGGCGATGCTGGCGCGCAGCCAGAGCCGCGCCGTGCTGCTGCCGGTGCTGCTCTACCCGGTGACGATTCCCGTGCTCGTCGCCGGCGTGAGCGGCACGATCGCCCTCCTGGCGGCAGAGCCGAACCTCGACCAGGCCCGATTCTGGCTGGCGCTGATCGCCTTCTTCGACGTCGTGTTCCTGACCCTCACGCTTTGGACATTCGAGCCGCTCATGGCAGAATGACCCGCATGCGCAACCGTTCGCAGACCATCTGGTTCGCGGCCGCCGTGCTCCTGTTCGCGACCGCGCCCGTGCTGATCGCCATGGCTCCGAACGAGGCCACCATGGGCCTCGTCGCGAAGATCTTCTACTTCCACGTGCCCGCGTGGTTCGTGATGTTCGCGGCGGTGTTCGTGTGCGGAATCGCGAGCGCCGTCTACCTGTTCACGGAGCGCGCGCGGGCGGATCGCCTGGCGGTGTCGGCGGCCGAGCTCGCGGTGCTCTTCGGTCTGATGGGACTGACGACCGGGCCGCTCTGGGGCCGGGTGTCGTGGGGTGTGTGGTGGCAGTGGGACGTCCGGCTGACGACCGCGCTGATCCTCGAGCTCACGTTCATCGCCTACCTGCTGCTGCGCCGCTACGGCGGCCCGGGCTCCGAGAAGCTCTCGGCCGGACTGGCGCTGTTCGGCATGGCCAACGTGCCGTTCGTCTATGTGTCGGTCAACTTCTGGCGCACCATCCATCCCGAGACCACCGTCGTGCCGACGCTGGAGATGCCGATGGCCGGCCCCTTCTGGTGGTGCGTGGCCGCCTACTTCGCGCTGTTCCTCGTCATGCTGGACGGGCGGCGGCGACTGGAGGAGCAGCGTGCGGCGGTCGACAGGCTGCGGCTGGCATATGACGACGACTGACGGATCGCACGCCCGCCGGGCGGGTGCCGCTCGCACCGGGGGGCTGGCGGCGGCCGGACGCGGCGTCGGCTGGATCCTGCTGGGCGTGATGCTGACCGCAGCCCTGGCGGCCGGCGGCGCGTCGCCCGCCGCCGCCGCGCTGCAGCCGTCGCAGCCGCCGGTCGAGGAGTTCGTGCCGATCGACCAGTTGCCGGAAGAGGACCGGCTGCCCGCGGCGCCGTTCCTGATCGCCGCCTATTCCATCGTGTGGATCCTGGCGTTCGGCTACTTCTGGTCCCTGACGCGCCGCATGGAGGTGGTGGAGCGCGATCTCGCCGGACTGGCCCGGCGCGTCGGCGACCGTGGCGACGAGGAGCAACCGTAGATGTTCGACATGACGGCCGGTCACTTCGTCTTCATCCCGGCCGTGCTCCTCTTCGGGATGGTGATTGGCTGGATCCTCGGCTCGCGCTCGGCGGCCGACGCCTACGCGGCCGAGTTGCGCCGGCGCGAGGAGCGGGCGGCCCGCAAGGCGCGCGGCACGCGTCCCGCACCGGCCGAGCGGCCCGCCGTTTCGTCCTAGGAGTCGGCGCCCCCACCACCCCACGGCCGCCTCGTTCCCGTCTACGCTCCGAGCCAGTCCATCAGGCGCTCCACCAGGGCGCCGGCGGGGAGCGAGTCCGCGTCCAGCCGCAGATGGGCCTGCCGGTAGGCAACCTGCCGGGCGCGGTACAGCCCGTGCAGCGTGTCCCGATTCCTGGCGAGCGGCCGCCTGCCGTCGGCGGGGAGCCGGGCGATCACGGTCTCGAAGGTCACGTCCAGCCACACCGAGGTCCCGTTCCGGTTGATCGCGGTCCGGTTCGCGGGGTCCGCGAACGTGCCGCCCCCGGTGGCGACCACGACGTGGCGCAGCGGCAGCAGCTCCTGCACCACGGCCCGCTCGACCGCCCGGAAGCGGTCCTCGCCGTGCTGCGCGAAGATGTCGGCGACGGTCCGGCGCTCCCGGGCCTCGATGCGCGCGTCGACGTCTTCGACGCGCCAGTCGATGCGCCGCGCCAGGGCCTCGGCCACCGTCGACTTGCCGGCGGCCATGAAGCCGACCAGGAAGATCTTGTCGGTCCGCACGATGACGTCCGAACGCCCGGGCGGCGCGTCAGTCCCCGCGCAGCGCATCGAGCGCCGCGAAGAAACCGGGGTACGAGACGTCGACGGAGTCGGCGCCGGCGATGACGCTGGGCCCCTCCGCGCCGAGGGCGGCGACGGCGAACGCCATCGCGAGGCGGTGATCGCCGGCCGCGTCGACCCGGCCGCCGGCCAGCCTTCCCGACCCGTCCACCGAGAAGCCGTCGGGCCGCTCCTCGACGCGGGCGCCGAACCGCCGCAGCCCGTCGGCGAACCTCGCGATGCGGTCGCTCTCCTTGTGGCGCAGCTCCGCGGCGCCGCGCACGTCGATCCCTCCGCCCAGGGCGGCCACGGCGCCCAGCACCGGGAGCTCGTCGATCAGCCCCGGGACTTCCGCCGGGGCAATCGCGACCGGCCGCCGGCGGTGGTGGCGTACGCACAGCGTGCCGATGGGCTCGCCTCCCGCGTTCCCCGTAATCCGGGTCTCGACCTCGGCTCCGGCCCGCCGCAGGACGTCGAGATAGGCGGTGCGCGTCGGATTCAGGCCCACGGACTCGATCACGACCTCCGAGCCCGGGAGCGCGGCTGCCGCCGCGGCCCAGAACGCGGCCGACGACGAGTCGCCGGGGACGGCGAGGTCCACCGGGTGCAGCCGCGCGCCCCCGGTTACCGCGATGCCCTCCGCGTCCTGTCGAACTGCCGCGCCGAAGCCCTCGAGCGCCCGCTCGGTGTGGTCCCGGGTCGGGAGCGCCTCGACCACGCGCGTCGTCCCGGCGGCGTGCAGCCCGGCCAGGAGCACGGCGGTCTTCACCTGGGCGCTCGCCACGGGCGGCGCGTACTCGATGCCGGTGAGACGGCCGCCGCGGATCGTCAGCGGCGGTCGGCCGTCGTCCGCGTCGAGGGTGGCTCCCATGCGCTCGAGCGGCTCGATGACCCGCCGCATCGGGCGCCGCCGCAGCGAGCCGTCCCCCGTGATGACCGTGCGGAAGACGTGCCCTGCGGCCACGCCGGCAAGGAGTCGCATCGTCGTGCCCGAGTTTCCGGCGTCGAGCGGTCCGGACGGGGAGGTCAGGGCGCCGAGCCCCAGGCCGTGGATGGTCAGCGTCCGGCCCGCCGCTCCGACGCGTTCGGTGTCCGGGGCGGCGAGGACGGTGACGCCGAGCGCGCGCAGGCAGCGGACCGTGGCACGGCAGTCGGCGCCGTCCGCGTAGCCGGCCACGGTGGAGACCCCATCGGCCAGCGCCGCGAGGATGGCGTAGCGGTGCGATATCGACTTGTCGCCCGGCACGCGGAGCCGGCCCCGCAGCGCCCGGGCCGGGGCTACCGTGGCTGCGCTCGGTGCCGCGCCGGACATGCGCGAACTATACCCGCTCCGCTTGCCCGAGGCGCCGGCCGCGAGTATGGTACGGCGCACGAACGCATGCCTGCCGCCGGCGTCATCCTCGATTGCCCCAGCCACTTCGACGTGCTGGACTTCGTGCAGGTGGTGGCGGACCACATGGGCCAGGTCGGCGGCCTCGACGGCGACGCGACGCATTGGCTGGGTGTCGCGTTGCGGGAGTCCGTGATCAACGCCATCAAGCACGGCAACGGCGAGGACCGTTCGAAGCGCGTCGTCGTCGAGTGCCGGTTGGAGCCGACCGCCAAGCCGACCGAGCTCGTGGTTCGCGTCGTGGATCAGGGCGCGGGGTTCGATCCGGTGGACGTGGCCGATCCGCTGGCCCCCGAGAACATCCTGAAGCCGAGCGGGCGCGGCATCTTCTTCATGCGCAGTCTCATGGACGACCTCTCCCTGCAGCGGATGCCGGAGGGCGGCATGGAGGTGCGGATGGTCAAGAAGCTGGTTTGACGCCGGTCGATCCGCTCCTCGTCGCCACCGCCATCGAAGCCGTGCTGCGGGCGGGAGAGATCCAGCTCTCCCGTTTCCGGACGGATCTGACCGTCACCAAGAAGGGCCCCATCGACCTCGTCACCGAGGTCGACGTCGAGGTCGAGTCGATGTTTCGGGCCCTGATCCGCGACCGGTTCCCGGGCCACGCGATCGTCGCCGAGGAACTCGACGCCAACGCCGCCGCCGAGCCGGGAACGTCCCACTGCTGGGTGTTCGATCCGATCGACGGGACCGTGAACTACGCGCACGGGCTGCCGTTCTTCTGCGCTTCGCTGGCCCTCGAGATCGACGGCGAAGCCTCGGTGGCGGCCGTCTACGATCCGCTGCGCGAGGAGCTCTACACGGCGGAGCGGGGCGGCGGAGCACGCTTGAACGGGGAGCCGCTGTCCGTGTCGTCGACCGGCCGGCTCATCGATGCGCTGCTCTGCACCGGCTTTCCCTACGACGTGCACGAGACGCTCGACGAGGTGATCGGCCTCTTCCGCACCTTCGTGGGCCGGGCGCGTGCCGTCCGGCGCCTCGGCTCCGCGGCCCTGGACCTCTGCTACGTTGCGGCGGGCCGTCTCGACGGGTTCTGGGAGCAGCGCCTGCACCCCTGGGACACGGCGGCCGGCGCGCTGATCGTGACCGAGGCGGGCGGGCGGACGAGCGGCATGGACGGCGGCCCCTTCCACCCGGTAGAAGGCCATGTCGTGGCGACGAACGGCAGGGTCCACGAAGAGATGCTGGCCGCCATCCGCGACACCGCGCTCGCGCGGGCGCGCTGACGGGCCGTTCATGACACCTGACCTGTCGGTCGTCATTCCGCTGAGGAACGAGGCGCCGAATCTCCGTACCCTCCACCAGGAGTTGAGCCAGTCCCTGGGAGAGTGGGGGCGCCCCTACGAGCTGCTGCTGATCGACGACGGGAGCACCGACGACACGTTCCCCATCCTCTCGGAGCTGCACGCCGCCGACCCGCGCGTCCGCGTCGTCCGCCTGCGCCGGAACTTCGGGCAGACCGCCGCGTTCGCGGCGGGGTTCGCACGGGCCCGCGGACGGATCATCGTCACGTCGGACGGCGATCTGCAGAACGATCCCCGGGACATCCCGGCGCTGGTGGCCCGTCTCGAGGAGGGGAACGACATCGTCTGCGGGTGGCGCCGGGCGCGCAAGGATCCGTGGCTGACGCGGCGCCTGCCGTCGATGCTCGCCAACGGGCTGATCTCGGGGATCACCGGCGTGCGGCTGCACGACTACGGGTGCTCGCTCAAGGCCTTTCGAAGCGAGGTCATCCGGTCTCTCCGGCTCTACGGCGAGATGCACCGCTTCATCCCCGCCATCGCCAGCGAGCAGGGCGTGCGCATCGCGGAGATGGCGGTCAACCACCGGCCGCGGCGCTTCGGCCGGTCCAACTACGGGCTCTCGCGCACCGTCCGCGTGGTGCTCGACCTGTTCACGGTGAAGTTCCTGCTGAGCTACGCGACGCGGCCGCTCCAGATGTTCGGTCCGCCGGGCCTGCTGATGGGGCTGGCCGGGGCGGTCATCATCGTCTACCTCGGCTACGTGCGGCTGTTCGGCGGCCAGGCGATAGGCGATCGTCCACTGCTGCTGCTCGGGATCCTGCTCGCCTTCGGCGGCCTGCAGCTCGTGACCCTCGGACTGCTGGCCGAGCTCCAGGCCCGCACCTACCACGAGTCGCAGAACAAGCCGATCTACGTCGTGCGCGACGTGCTCGAGTCCGCGGACGGGGAAGCGGACGCGGACGCGGATGCGGATGCGTCCGGCGGTCGGCCTGCGCCCGATCGCGCAGGGCGGGAGTCTGCGCCGTAGCACGGCGGGCCAGGGTCCGCGGAACGCGCCGGCCTCTCTCTTCAGCCGGCGTGCGGGCCGGCCCGCCACGCTCCGTCCGCCGTGATGGCGCGCGCCGCGAAGCACCAGATGACGAGCCGCTTCCCGTCCCAGGCGGCCGGCTCCGCCTCCGCGCGCCGCCGCAGCTCGGCGAGGGCGGCCCCGGGGCTGTCGGAGGCCACGACATCGACCGGCAGGCCGAGCTCGTAGACGAGCTGATCGGCGAGTCCGGACCCGACGGCGTGCATCTCGTCGCCGGCGTGGAAGACGAGCGCGTGGGTGTCGCCGAGCAGCGTGATCGGGCTGTCGGCAGCGGGAGGGACGGCCGTCGGCCGCCCCTCGCCCCCGGCGGCGATCGTGCGCAGGCGCAACTCCTCGCGGGCGGGCGCGGATTCGAGGTCGTGCGCGAGGTCCCCGTCGATCGTCGTCGACTGCCATCCGAACCGGAAGGGCTGCGTCTCCAGCGCGGCGAACCACGGGCGCCCGCGCACGACCTCCGCGATGACCTGGGCGGCCACGACGCAGCCGACGCCCGACCAGTGCGCGTCCTGCCGGCAGTAGAGCGGGCCCTCGCCGTGGAAGCGGTCGTCGAGGAAGCGCTCCGTGAGGTCCAGCACGTCGATTCCCCGGCTCCGGAGCAGGGCGTAGAAGGCACGGTGGTTCGGATCGAGCCGGGGCACGGGAACCGGCACGAGCGGATCCTCCACCCCGACCTTGTCCGCGTAGATGACTGCCTTCGGGGGCACGGGCACGACGAGCAGCTCGATGCCGCGCGCGGCCAGCTCCCGCTGGAACCCCAGCATGACCGCGAGCGGATCGAAGGCGTCCAGCGGCCCCCCGGCCAGGTGCCGCAGCTCGGGCACCGAGAACAGCCAGCCTTCGAGTCCGGCCACGGCACCGGAGGCCCGCGCGTCCGCGTCCGCGGCCAGGGCCCCATAGGCGGCGCCGAGCTCGGTCGCCAGCTCGTCGTCCGGGAGCGGCTGCCCGCAGGCCGGAAGGAGCAGCAGGACCGCGGCCAGGGCCAGTGCCCGCGACGGGCCGCGCGGGCGGCGCCGGCGCTTCGGCGGGCGCGCGCTCGCCGCGGCCCCCCGTCCGCCCCCCGGCGAGCGGCGCGTTTCGGTCATCGGCGGCATCTCCGTCCGGAATCCCCATGCCCCATAATGGCGCCGTGCGCATGCTGAACCGTGCGGCCGGGATTGCCGCGGGGCTCGGTTTCGGCGCCGGGAGGACCGGCGCCGGAGCCGGCCGCCGGCGCCCGGACGCCGGCGTCGTCGCGACCGCCGCCCTCCTCGTCGTCGGCTGCGGCGCGGCGCTCTCGATCGACGTCGTGCGCACGACGTACGGCATCAAGGGCGACGAGGCGACCTACGTCGCCATGGCCCTCAGCGTCGCGTACGACGGCGACCTCGCCTACGAGGCCCGGGACGTCGAGCGCTTCTACCAGATCTATCACGACGGCCCGCAGGGCATCTTCCTGAAGCGGGGGAGCGGCGACCGTCGCGCCGGCGATCGGCTCTACTACGGCAAGGCCTACATCTACTCCGTGCTGGCGGCGCCCTTCGTGCGGCTCGCGGGGCTCAACGGGATGCTGGCGTTCCACGTCGTGCTGCTCTCGGGAGCCGTCCTGCTCGGCTACCTGTTCCTGTCCGCGCAGTCGCCGGGGCGCTTCTCGCTGCCGTACGCCCTGGGCTTCTTCGCGGTCACCGTCGTGCCCGTGCACGCGGTGTTCCTGAGCTCCGAGACGCTCCACGTGGCGGGGGTGGTCGGCGCGTACTTCCTCTGGTTCTACAAGGACGTGTCGCGTCCCGAGGCCAACGGCGCGGCTGCTGCCCTGCGAGGGCGCTGGACGGACATCGCGGCCGCCGTCGTCCTGGGGATGGTCACGTTCTCGAAGCCGCTGAACGTCCTGCTCATCGCGCCGCCGGTGCTGGCCATGTGGGGGCGGCGCCGCTTCCGGGACGGCCTGCTCGTAGGCACGGTGTTCGCCCTCACCGTTGCCGCCGGCTTCGCGGTGAACGCGCTCGTCACGGGCGAGGTGAACTACCAGGGGGGCGAGCGGAAGACCTTCTACGGCACGTTCCCCTTCGAGCGCGAGGGGGCGACGTTCGCCGAGCTCGGCATCGGCATGACCACGAACGAGATCGTCGTCGAGGAGGCGCTCGATCCGCTCGCCTTCCTCCGGCTGCTCGGCACCAATCTGTGGTACTTCCTGGCCGGGCGGCACTTCGGGTTCGTCCCGTTCTTCTTCCCGGGCGTCGTGGCCGTCTGGCTCTTCCTCCGGGACCGGGCCAACCGCTCGCTCCGCGGTTGGCTCATCCTCGGCACCGTGGCGGCGACGGCGGTGGGCACCGCCGTCTACATGCCGTACACCTGGTCCGGAGGTGGCGGACCGGCCGGCAATCGCTACTTCCTGAGCATCTACCCGGCGCTGCTCTTCCTCACGCCGCGCCTCGCCTCGTTCCGGCCCGTGGCGGCGGCGTGGATCGGAGGCGGGCTCTTCACGGCACACGTCGTGCTGAACCCGTTCGTCGCGGCCAAGCAGCCCTACCTCCACGTCGAGGCCGGATTGCTGCGCGCGCTCCCGGTGGAGCTGACGATGGTCAACGACCTGCCGATCAACCTCGACGCGCCGCGCGCGCGTGTCGAGTACGGCGAGCCGGCGCTGCTCCTGTACTACCTGGACCACAACGCGTACCGACCGGAGCCTCCGGGCATCTGGGTCGCGGCGGAGCGGCGGGCGGACCTCGTCGTGCGCAGCGAGCCCCCGATCGCGGAGGCGACGGTCACGCTCCTGTCCCGGGTCTCCAACACGGTCGAGGTGAGCCTGGGGGGAACGACGGAGCGCGTGGAGCTCGCTCCGGGCGTCCCCCGCGACGTCGTCCTGCGGCCGCGGGGCGTCTACTCGCGGCGCAGTTGGGCCTATCTGCTCTCCGTCAGGACGGAGACGGGGTTCGTTCCGCGACTCGTCGAGCCGGGTTCCCGCGACAGCCGCTATCTCGGGGTGGCGGTGCGGATGACTCCCCGCTTCGGAGGGAGCGGCCCGTCGCTGCACGGCTTGTGAGCGTCCGCGTGGCGGGGCGCGGGCGCATGGTGTAGACTGGCCGCCCGCCGGCGTATGCCCTACCAGAGCACGCTCGAAGCGCGGCTGGCTCGCAAGGCCACGCGCGCCATCAAGACGTTCGACCTCATCGAGGACGGCGACCGCGTGATGGTCGGCCTGTCCGGCGGCAAGGACAGCTGGGCGCTGATGAGCCTGCTCGACGCGCTGCGGCGCCGCGCGCCCGTCCGCTTCTCGCTCGTCGCCGTCAACGTCGACTCGGGTTACACGGACTACCGGCACGACGTCATCTCACGGACCTGCGAGGCCCGGAACTGGGAGTACCGCATCGAGCACACGTCGATCGGCGACATCATGGACGACGTGCTCGACGCCGACGCCACTCCCTGCTCCCTCTGCGCGCGGCTGCGCCGGGGCGTGCTGTACCGCCTGGCGTCCGAGGTCGGGGCCACCAAGATCGCCCTCGGGCATCACGCGGACGACTTCGTCGAGACCCTGCTGCTCAACCTGTTCTTCGCGGGGTCGCTGAAGGCGATGCCGGCGCGCCTGCTGTCCGACGACCGGCGTCACGTCGTCATTCGGCCGCTCGTCTACGTGTCGGAGGACGAGGCGCGCGCCTACACGCGGGAGCGCGGGCTGGAGGTCATCGGTTGCTGCTGCCCGGTCTGCGGCGACCTGAGCCTGAAGCGGCAGCGCATAAAGCGCTGGCTGCTCGACCTCGAGCGCGAGCACCCGGGCATCAAGCAGTCCATGCTGCGCGCGTTGGGCAACGTGGCTCCTCGCCACCTGCTCGACACGCGGCTGAACCCGACCGCCGAGCTCCGAGCCGAGGTCGGCGGGGCTGTCCCGGCGCGGGCCGGGATGGCCGCGCTCTGACCGCGAATCCCGTCTCCGACGCGCTCCGATCGCGATGCGAGCCGTCATCCAGCGCGTCCGGTCCGCGTCGGTCACGGTCGACGGAGCCGTCGTGGGCCGCATCGCGCGCGGCGTCGTCGTGCTCGTCGGCATCGGACAGGGCGACGGGGCGGCCGATGTCGCCTACGTAGCCCGCAAGGTCCGCGAGCTGCGGCTGTTCGAGGACGAGGAAGGGCGCCTGAACCGCTCGCTCACGGAGGTCGGCGGCGCCGCGCTCGTCGTGTCGCAGTTCACGCTCTACGGCGACTGCCGGCGCGGCCGCCGCCCGTCGTTCGATGCCGCGGCGCCCCCGCGGGCCGCGCGTGCGGTGTACGAGGCGCTGGTCGGCGCCCTGCGGGGCGACGGAACGCACGTGGCGACCGGGGTGTTCCAGGCCATGATGGACGTGAGCCTCGTCAACGACGGTCCGGTCACGGTGCTGCTCGACAGCCGGCG
>JAPOYG010000080.1:1744-16311 GCA_026706755.1 Acidobacteriota bacterium | reverse complement strand
GTGGCGCAGGCCGTCCGGACGCCGCAGTTCGCCCTGCTGCTCGGGTGCAGCGTCGCCTACTCGGTGACCTGGAGCGCCCTGGTGGCGCACCTGCTGCTGCACCTCGACGACGCCGGCTACGCGTGGCCGGCCAGCGGTCTGGCCGTCTCCGCGATGATCCTGTGCAGCAGCGCGGGCCGGCTGCTCGGCGCCGCCGGCGACTGGCTGCCCCCGCAGCTCGTGCTGGCGGCGGCCCTGGCCCTCGAGGGGCTCGGGGCGGGGCTGATCCTGGCTCCCGCTTCGGCCGGCGTCGTCTGGGTGGCGGTGACGCTCGTCGGGCTCGGCTTCGGCGTCGCCTACACGAGCGTGCCGGTGGTCCTTTCGCACTTCTTCGGGCGGCGGCCGTTCGCGGTCACGGCGGGGCTGCGGCTCACGGTGACCGGCGCCCTCGCCAGCCTCGGGCCGTGGCTGAGCGGGGAGCTGTTCGACGCGACCGGCGCCTACACCGCGCCGTTCCTCGGCCTGATGACGCTGAGTCTGGCCGGCGCGGCGGGCGCGGCCGCCCTGCGGCATCCGGGGGCGCCCCCCGCCCCGCCGGCTTGAAAACCGGCGCCCCGCACGGTACCGTGCGCGAGGGCGCGCGTCCTGCGCTGCGACGGCCGCGGGACGCGGCGGCGAGCCGGAGGCAGCGCCCGTCAAGGAGGTCCTGATGACTCGGGAGCGCATTCTGCTGGCCACCCTGGTGGCCTTCATCACGGTTGGAGGGTGCGGGGGCGCCGGCAACGGGGGAGGCGCCGAGGCACCGGCCGCGGGGGCGGCCGAGACCGCGGCGGCGGCCGCGGACGAAGGCGAGATCATGGCCCTCGACGACGTGAAGGCGTCGCAGAGCGGCTCGGTGTGGCAGGAGGTCGCCAACACGTCGATCACGGTGACCTACGACCGTCCGGTGGCGCGCGGGCGCGAGCTGTTCGGCGGCATCGTGGCGTTCGGCGAGATCTGGAACCCGGGGGCCAACGACGCGACGGCCATCGCCGTCAGCCGCGACGTGACCATCAACGGCAACGCGCTCCAGGCCGGGAAGTACAGCCTGTGGGCGATTCCGGACCCGAACCGCTGGACGCTGATCTTCAGCCGCGAGGCCGACGTCTATCACACGCCCTACCCCGGCGAGGAGCACGACGCCCTGCGCCTCATGGTGTCGCCGCGCCTCGGCGAGCACATGGAGACGCTGGCCTTCTACTTCGCGGTCGTGGAGAAGAAGGACGCCGAGCTCCGGCTCCACTGGGGCGACACGTACGTGCCGCTGAGCATCACCGTGCCCTGAGGAGCTTGCGCCGCAGAACGCAGCCGGGGGAGTACGCGACGCGTGGTCCGGGTAGATGGGGCTGGGGCCGAACAAGGAGCCCGCGACGGGTCAGGCGGCGCTGAAGACGATGGCCCAGGAGATCGGTCGCCGCGACTTCCTGCGCTACGGCGCGCTGGCCACCGTCGGACCGGGGGCCGGTCGGCAGCCGCGCGTGCGCCCGTCGGCGCCGGCCGCCGTCGAAGAGGTCTCGCTCGACGACCTGCGGCAGGCGGCGCGGAACGGCCGCCTGACGGCCCGCGCGCTCACCGACGCCTGCCTCGCCCGCATCGAGGCCCTCGACCGGGAGGGTCCGACTCTGCGCGCCGTGATCGAGGTGAACCCGGAGGCGCGCGCCGCGGCCGACGCGCTCGACGCCGCTCGCGCCGAGGGCGAACGCGTCGGGCCACTCCACGGGGTGCCGATCCTGCTCAAGGACAACATCGACACCGCGGATCGGATGACCACGACCGCCGGCTCGCTCGCGCTCCGGGGCTCGATCCCGGCCGCGGACGCGTTCGTCGCGGAGCGGCTGCGCGAGGCCGGCGCCGTGCTCATCGGCAAGGCGAACCTGAGCGAGTGGGCCAACTTCCGCTCGACGCGCTCGTCGAGCGGCTGGAGTGCGCGCGGCGGCCAGTGCCGCAACCCCTACGCCCTCGACCGGAACCCCTGCGGATCCAGCTCCGGGTCCGCCGTCGCGGTGGCGGCCAGCCTCGTGCCGGCGGCGATCGGCACGGAGACCGACGGGTCGATCGTCTGTCCGGGCTCGGCCAACGGCATCGTGGGCATCAAGCCGACCGTCGGCCTCGTCAGCCGGGCCGGCATCATTCCGATCGCGCACAGCCAGGACACGGCGGGACCGATGACGCGCACCGTGCGCGACGCCGCGATCGTGCTGGGGGTGCTGGCGGGGCCCGACCCGCGCGACCCCGCCACCGCCGACAGCGAGACGCGCGGCCTGCGCGACTACACGCCGTACCTCGACGCCGACGGACTCGCAGGGGCGCGCATCGGCGTCGCGCGCGGATTCGCGGGGTTCCACGAGCGGGTCGACGGTCTGCTGGCGGGCGCCCTCGACGCGATGCGGGCGCGGGGGGCCGAGGTCGTGGATCCGGTCGCGCTCTCGCACACGCGTGCGGCCCTGGGGCGGGCCGAGGTCGAGGTGCTGCTCCACGAGTTCAAGGCCGACCTGAACGCCTATCTCGCCGGGCTCGGCCCGGACGCGCCGGTCCGCTCGCTGGCCGGGATCATCGAGTTCAACCGCCGGCACGCGGACGAGGAGATGCCCTACTTCCGGCAGGAGCGGCTGGAGGCGGCGGAGGCGCGGGGGCCGCTCTCGGAGCCGGCCTACCTCGCCGCGCGCCGTGCGGCGCGGCGGCTGTCCCGCGAGGACGGCATCGACCGCGTGATGGACGCGCACGGGCTGGACGCGATCGCCGCTCCGACCGGCGGTCCGGCCTGGGTGACCGACCTGGTCAACGGCGACCACTTCGGGGGCTCGAGCTCCGCCTACGCGGCCGCCGCCGGCTATCCGAACATCACCGTGCCGGCGGGCCACGTATTCGGCCTGCCGGTCGGCATCTCGTTCTTCGGCCGGGCCTGGAGCGAGCCGACCCTGATCCGCATCGCCTACGCGTTCGAGCAGGCGACGCGCCATCGGCGCCCCCCGCGCTACCCGTCGACCGCCGAGCTCGGCTCCTGACCTGCTCGCCGCGTTGCGCTGGGAACGGAGCGCACCCTGCCGCGACGGCGCGCCCCGCCTTCCGGCCGCGCCCGGGACCCGCCCGCGGATCGGGTATTCTCAGGGCTTCGCGTCCCGGTTCGAAGGAGCAGCCGTGACTCTCCGCCAAGGTCTTCTCGTCCTGTCCGCCGCACTCCTGGGGCCGGCTTCGGTCGTCGCTCAGGACCACCCGGGCGCGACCGCCTACCGGGAGGTCTGCCAGCTCTGCCACGGCGCGGCCGGCCGGGGCGACATCGCTCCTCCGCTCGTCCCCCTCGGGTTCGACGCCGACTACGTCCTCGCCGTGGTTCGGGAGGGCTACGGCCAGATGCCGCCAATCTCGACGCGCGAGCTGAGCGACGACCAGGTCCGGCAGGCGGTCGGCTACCTTGCTGCGCTGGGGGCAGCGCCGGCGCCGCAAGCCGCAGGTTCGTCCTACGACGGGCCCCGCACGCCCGAGGGGCAGCCCGACCTGAACGGCATATGGCAGGTGGTCAATGCCGCGGCCTGGGACATCCGGCCGCACAACGCGCAGGACGGCGTGCCCGCGGGGCTCGGCGTGGTCGAGAACGGCGGCATTCCCTACCAGGCGTGGGCGGCGGAGCAGCAGGAAGCCAACTACGCCAACCGCTTCGAAGCGGATCCGGTGCGACAGTGCTTCCTGCCCGGGGTCCCGCGCATCACCTACATGCCGTTCCCGTTCCGCATCCTGCAGACGCCGGACCACGTCGTCATCACCTACGAGTTCGCGCACGCGACGCGCATCATCTACACGGACGGCAGCCCGCATCCGCTGCCCAACGACTTCTGGATGGGCGACTCGCGCGGCCATTGGGAGGGCGACACGCTGGTCGTCGATACCACCCATTTCAACGGGCGGACGTGGTTCGACGCCGCGGGGAACTTCCACAGCGACGCGTTGCACGTCGTGGAGCGCTACACGCCGCTCACGCCTTACCACCTCGACTACGAGGTGACGATCGAGGACCCGAACGTCTTCACCCGGCCCTGGACGATGCGCATGCCGATCTACCGCCGGATGGAGGATGGGCTCCGGCTTCTGGACTACGACTGCGTCGACTTCATTCTGCAATCGATGACCGCCCCGGAAGGAGCTGCACGATGAGCTGTCGTGGTGTCGGTCCACTGGCTCCGGCCACCGTTGTCCCGGGTGCCCTCCTCGGTGCCCTCCTCCTCGCCGCCACCGTGCCGCCCGCGGCCCATGCGCAGGAGCAGGGAAGCGCCGACTTCGAGCCTCCGCGCACCCCGTGGGGCGATCCGGACTTTCGGGGTTACTACCTGCCGGGCCCCTACCAGCCGCTGGAGGCCCCGGCGGGCGACCCGTGGGCTCCGCCCGAGGGTTCCAACCGGGGGCAGGGTGCGGCGTTCTCGCGCTTCTTCGAGCCCGACCCGGACGACACCGGCCCCGACTTCCTGTCGTCGCCGATGATCGTCGACCCCGCGGACGGCAAGGTGCCGCTCCAGCCCTGGGCGGCGGAGCAGCGCGGAGAGATCATGGCGCGACAGGACGAGCTGGCCCTCCTCGATCCGCGCGTCAAGTGCCTCCCGTCGGCGCTGCCGCGGGCGCACCTCCCGGTCGGCTACAACACCTACCAGGTGCTGCAGGTCCCCGGCTACGTCGTGATGCTCTACGAATGGAACCACCTGTCACGCTACATCTCCCTCGACGATGACCGGCCGCCGCTCCCGCCCGGGATCCGGCTCGGGATGGGCGACTCCCGCGGCCGCTGGGAAGGCGACACGCTCGTCGTCGAGACGACCCACTTCACGACCAACACCTGGCCGGTCGGCCACGGTGCACCGCCGGAGGGCGCCCCGGCCAGCGCCCTGACGACCGGACACGGCGTGTTCCACAGCGGCGACCTGCACGTCACGGAGCGCTTCACGATGACGGACGCGGACACGATTCGCTACCGGGCGACCATCGCCGATCCGAACGTGTTCACGCAGCCGTGGACGATAGAGATCGATGCGCTCCGGCGCGCCCCCGAAGGACACATGCTGTTCGAGTACGCCTGCCACGAGGGCAACGGCCGCAACCTCGAGCTCATGACCGGGGCGGACGTGAGCACCGCGCGCGTCGGCGTGCGCGCGCCCTGACGGGCACGTCGGGAGTCTTGCAGGCGCGGAAACTCCTCCGTTGCGGGCACCGTCCACGGGGCCGGCCCGGGAGATGAGTCGAGGGTTAGCGATGAGACGAATGACGACGCACTCCGCGTTGTGGACTGCCGCACCGGTACTTGCCGCGCTCGGCGTGCTCGCGGGGGCGACGCCGGCCGGTGCCCATCACGCCTTCTCGGCCGAGTTCGACGCCAATCGGCCACTACGGCTGGAGGGGACGGTATCGAAGACCGAGTGGATCAATCCGCACTCGTGGATCCATATCGACGTGGTGGGCGAGGACGGTCAGGTCGCGACCTGGGCCATCGAGTGCGGCGCACCGAACTCGCTGATGCGGCGGGGCCTCAACAAGAACTCGGTCCCGGTCGGCACCGAGCTGGTCGTGGAGGGCTTCGGAGCGAAGAACGGATCCAACACCGCCAACGCGCGGGACATCACCTTCCCCGACGGGTCGACCTTCTTTGTCGGCTCGTCCGGTACCGGCGCGCCCTACGAGCGACGGTAGCGCCGGGCGGGAAGGCGGCCGTCGGGTTCGGGGTGCGGGGGCAGTGTGAACATCGCCGGCGGGCGAAGTCAGTCGGGGCCGGTGACGATTCCGCGCTTCAGCCCCGCGGCGACGAGCAACTCGCGACAGCGATCGGCGCAGGACGCGGCAACGTAGAAGACGGCGCCGTGGTGGGGGCGTGACAACAGGCCGGCTCGGAACAACTCTACGTTCACCACGTAGTCTGCACCGTGCTCGGTGAGCACCGCCTCGACGCGCTGTGCTTCCGTCAACCGCGCTGCGATGTAGACACGCAGTGCATCGTCGGCGAGGGCTTCGGCGTCGACTCGGGGCACGGACGTTCGATGATGCGCTTCACGTCGGCAAGAGAACCGGGCACTCGTCGATTCGTGCCCGGTCCGTCTCGCGCATCGAGTCTCGTCAACCCTTGGCGGCCTTCTCTTCGCGCTTTCTCTGCCAGTAGGCGGTCATGCGCTTCGAGATCGCCTCGCGTTCCTCCGGCGTCTTCTCGCGGCGCTTGCGCTTGGCCGGAGTCCGGCTCGACGCTGCCTGTGCCGCCACCGCGGGGGCGGCATCGACGCTCTGCCGCCGGCGGCGCGGCTTCGGGGCCGGTGGCGCGGCGCGCGGACTGCGCCGTCTTGTCGGTCGCTCACTCTCGGCGCCGAAGCCGCTCACTGCCTGCTGCAGGGCATCGATGTCTGCCCGCAGCTTGTCGAGCAAGTCGCCTATCTCGGCTTGCTTGCTCGCCATCGTTTCCGCGACGATCTCACTGATCTTCTGGGATATGTCGTTCATGGGGAGGAGCGTAGCGTCCCGTAAGACGTAGTGTCAATCCGGTTAGCCAGTAGCATACCGGTTCAATAGTCCGAGTCTGCCCCGGGACCGTTCACGGGCAGTAATGGAACCCGATCCGTGCGGTGTGCGTCCAAGCCGGGTGACGGAGGAACGAGCCGATGACGCCGAAGTCTGCCCGTGGCCGAAACCGCATCGTCTGGTTCATCGTCGCTGCTGTCCTCGCCGTTCCCAGCGCGCTCGCCACCGTCGCCGCGGTGGCCCTGGTCTGGGCTTCCTCCACCGTCGAGCGCCTTGGCGAACCGTCGCCCGAGCCGGTCGCCCGCTCCATCACGCTCCCTGGCCCGGACGGCGTCGCCGGCGATGATGATGATGCGGGCGCGTCCGCACACCTCGAAATCGATCTCGAGGACGGCGTCTTCGAGGTTCGGCCGGGTCCTCCGGGCAGTGACGTCCGAGTGGACGGAACCTACGCCAGCAAGTACTACGACCTCGTCCACGATCACGCGCCGGCCGCCGGTCCGACGGGACGTGTCGTCACGGTTCGCCTCTCGCGCGCGCGTTCGCTCCTCGTGCAGCTCGTGGCCCACGCGATGGAGCGGGCTCCCTCGACGCCGAACGACCTGACGGTCACGATCCCGAGAGACACCCCGTTCTCCGTCGACCTGACCATCCGCGCGGGAGAGTCGCGCGTCGATCTCGGCGGACTCTCCCTTACCGACCTGGCGGTCGACCTCGCGATGGGGGAGCATCGGCTCGATCTCAGCGAGCCGCTCGCCGTGGCGCCCCGCCGCGTGCGGCTGGACGGCGGGATGGGCGAGATCCGCTTCGAGCGCCTCGGCAACACCCGCGCGGCGGAGCTCCAGGCATCCGGTCACATGGGCAGCGTGACGGTCGACCTCGGCGGCGCGTGGCCGGCAGGTACGATGACCGACGTCACCATCAACAACCTGATGGGCGAGCTGCGGCTCGAAGCGCCGTCCGGGTTGCGCCTCGTCGGTTTCGCGCCGGATTCCCCCGTTCCGGGCGTGGACGGCCCCGGCGGCGATGGCCGGGAGGCCGATCCCGGCCTGCCGGCACTCCGGCTGCGCGTCTCGAACACGATGGGAGAGACGCGGCTGAGCCGCTACTGACCCCCGATCGGCGGACGCCGGCCGCGCCGTTCACAGGTCGAAGCCCACCTCTCGCATCAGCGCCAGCGCGTTGCCCGCGGTGACGACGCCCGGCCGCAGGGTGTAGTCGAAGCGCAGGCGGCCCGCTACCAGGTGGTCGCGGAAATGGACGTTGTCCGCTCGCGGGCCGAGCGCCTCGGCGATGCGCGTCAGGGCGAGGTCGTGCGTCGTGACGACACCGATGGCTCCACGGTCGGCCAGCCCGGTCACGATCGCGCGGGCGCCCACCAGGCGATCGTGGGAATTGGTGCCGTGCAGGCACTCGTCGATCAGGAAGAGGACCGGTCTGCCTTCCTCGGCCCGCGCGTCCGAAGCCCGCTCCAGGATCGCGTGCAGCCGCGTGATCTCGGCGTGAAAGCGGGAGCTGCCCCCCTGGAGCGAGTCGACGATGCGGACCGACGCGCCGACCGCGAGCGGAGACATCCGCAGCCGGCGGGCGCGGACGGGCGCCCCCGCCTGGGCCAGCACCGCCGTAACGCCGATGGCCCTGAGCAGCGTGCTCTTGCCCGACATGTTCGAGCCGCTCAGCACCAGCACCCGCGGCACGTCGGCCAATCGCACGTCGTTCGCCACCGCCCCCGCCGGCAGCAGCGGGTGCGCGAGGGCATCGGCCGCGAAGTGAGCCGGGCCTTCCCGGAGGTCGGGCCACGTGTGCCCCGGGCACTCGAAGCGGTAGGCCGCGAGCGACGACAGCGCCTCCATCTCTCCCGCCGTGTCGAGCCAGACGGCCAGCGACGGTCCGCTGGCCATCCGCCACCGCTCGACGGCGTGCGCCAGGTGGACGTCCCACAGCAGGAAGAAGCCGAACAGACGGGCGAACGCGTTGTGGCGGGAGTCGACCTGGTCCATCAGGCGGGTCAGGCGCCGCACCTGGCGCGAGGGCGCCTCGCCCGCGGTGTCGAGGGCCGCGCGCAGGGCCACCAGGTGGGGAGCCCGGAAGCGCTCGGACTCGAGACGCGCCAGCAGCCTGCCGAGGAGCGCGACGTCGCGGGCGGCCGCGCTCACTCCGGCGAACACGCGCCGGACGAGCGGCGCCGTCCGGCGGGTGACGACGGCGACGGCAACGACCGCCCCGACGAAGTACCACCCGATCAGCGACTGCGCGGCCGGGCTCAGCGCGAGCGACCGGCCGGCCGCGAGCACGTAGGCGACGCCCGCCGCCAGGGCGAGCGCCCCGCCGCAGGAGCCCATCCAGACCGGCCACCGCACCCAGGCGGCCGGGAAGGCGGGCGGCGCCGCCGCCCAGGCCCGCAGCATATCGGCATCGACCGCGGCCCGCGTCTCGTCCCCGACGACGGCGAGGTCCTCCCGGAGGTCCGGATTGCGGGCGAGCTCGCCGACCGCCTCCTGCCGCCGGACCACGACCTCCGGCGGGGCCGGACGCAGCAGCCAGGCCGCAAGGGTCGCCCGGCCGCGATGCGTCCGCGCGAGGGAGAGCCGCTCGAACACGGATCCGGGACCGAACAGGTCGAGATCGGCCGCGTAGAGGTGCGCCGGGTCCCCGAGGTCGCTGCCGCCGTCGCCCGCTCCCATCCAGGCGTCCCGGAGCCGGGCCTGCCCGCGCTCGTAGAAGGCGATCGCGCGCGCCAGCCTCGATCGCTCGTCCTCGAGGCGGTCGAGCCGCACGCCGAGCCAGAAGAGCAGCGGCAGGGGGGCCGCGACCCACCACGCCGAGTAGGCGTCGCCCGCGATGGCCCCCGCCGCGATCGCTCCCGCCGCACCCAGGCAGGCGAGACGCCGGAGTCCGACCGCGCGATGCCGACGGTCGGCGGCGGCGTGCTCCGCCTCGCGGGCGGCCCGGCGCTCGGCGTAGGTACGCTCGGGATCGAGCCGGGCGGCGGTCACGACGTGCCGGCGTGCTCCACCCGGACCGTGACCACGTCCGTGTCGTGATACTGCTGGTGGCGCACGGACGAGGCGTAGTGCTGGAGCAGCCGCAGGGAGACCTCCTCCTCGACCGGCACGCCGGAGACACGCTCGCCGAGCAGTGCGATGCGATCCTCGATGTTGGTCTCGTCCGTGGCCGCGACGAACTCCAGCTCGACCGCCGCGCCGACGCGGTGGGCGACGACCAGCAGGCGGCGACCCTCGCGGGCGCGGCCTTCCGCCTCCTGGCGGATCAGCGTGAGCAGCGTCTCCTCGCCGACCGCACGGAGCCGCTGGGTCATCACCTTGCCCAGGCCGCGATCGGCCGCGAACTGCGCCAGGAACTCGTCGATCTTCGGATAGGCGCCCGCGTCGAGCTCCGTGCGGGTGCGGAACCGCCGCGGCTGCGTCAGCTCCATGAACAGCATGATCAGAATCACGGTCAGGCCGCCCGTCGTCATGCCGTTCTCGAGCAGGCCCGCCCAGAACTCGTTGAAGTAGTCGGCGTAGATCAACTGGTTCTGGAAGCCCACGCCCAGCCAGAACGCGACCCCGACCGCAACCCCCTTCCGGTAGTCGACGCCCTCCTGGATGACCACCCGCATGCCGAGCACGAAGAGGATGGCCAGCAGCACGATCAGGTAGGCCGCGACGACGGGTCCGGGGATGGCGAGGATGAGGGCCATGAACTTCGGCACGAAGGCCAGGGCCATGAACACCAGCCCGATGTAGATGCCGACCGTGCGCGCGGCGACGCCGGTGATCTCGGTTATCGATACGCTCGACGAGTAGGTCGTATTCGGGACCGTGGCCGCGAGCCCCGAGAGCAGGTTGCCGAGCCCGTCGGCGGCGACCGCGCCCTGGACGGCGCGGAAGTCGGTCGCCCGCGGCTGGCGCCAGGAGACGCGCTGGATGGCGACGCTGTCGCCGAGCGTCTCGATGGCGCCGATCAGGGTGACGAAGATGAACGCCGGCAGCAGGGACCAGAAGGCGGTGCCGAAGCTGAGGTCGAAGCCCGGCCAGCCCCCGGCCGGCAGGCCGATCCAGGCCGCGTCGAGGACGCTCTGCGTATCGTAGAGGCCGAACGCGGCCGAGACGAGGCAGCCCGCAACGGTGCCGATCGCGAGGGCCCAGAGCCTCCAGACACCTCTCGCGAGCACCGTGACCACGATGATCACGGCGAGGGTCGCGGCCGTGCTCACCGGCGCCGCGGCCCGCGCCGCCCCCGCCGGCACGTCGGTCAGCATGTCGAACATGATCGGCACCACCGTGACCGGGATCAGCATGATCACGGTGCCCGAGACGACCGGCGTGAAGACGCGGCGCAGCAGCGAGAGCCGCGCCGACAGCAGGAACTGGAACAGGGCCGAGGCGGCGACCAGGGTCGCCAGCAGCCCCGGCCCGCCCCGCGCGAGCGCGGTGACGCAGACCGCGATGAACGCGCCCGACGTGCCCATCAGCAGGATGTAGCCCGCCCCGACGCGCCACACGCGGACGGCCTGCAGCACCGTCGTGACGCCGCTGATGAAGAGCGCCGCGAACGTGGCCCACGCGAGGAAGGCATCGCCCCCGCCGCCGGCGCGGACCACGATGGCCGGGGTGATGACGATGCCGGACACGGCGAGAAGCGCGTACTGCAAGCCGAGTCCGAACGCCACGCTGTGCGGCGGCTTCTCGTCGGCCTCGTAGCGGATGTCGAGAGTTCGTGCCGTGGGGGGCTGCGTTGCCATGCTCGCGGTTCGGCCCGGTTCGCGGGCGATTCTATCCCGGGGCGGCCGGAGCGCGCCTCCCCGGCTTGCGGCCCCGCGCTATGCTGGGGCTCGCGCCCGAACCGACCCGTCCCCGCGCGGGCCGTCGGCTCCGGAGCCGGCCACCGACGACGCTCTGCTCATGACCGCTGCCCTCGCACCCGTCCCGGACCGCGCTCGCGCCCCCGCCTGGCAGACCCCGGCCCTGATCATCGTGGCGGCCTGCCTCCTCTCGATGGTGGGGTTCGGCGCGCGCTCGATCCTGGGGCTCTTCCTGGAGCCGATGACGGGCGCCCGCGGCTGGGGCCGCGAGACGTTCGCGCTCGCCCTGGCCGTCCAGAACCTGCTGTGGGGCGTTGCGCTGCCCTTTGCCGGGGCACTGAGCGACCGCTTCGGGCCGCCGCGCGTGCTGGCGGCGGGAGCCGTCCTCTACGCGGCCGGCCTCTGGGGCATGGCGTACGCGGAGAGCGCCGCCGCGCTGCAGATGACGGCCGGCATCCTCGTGGGCATAGGCGTCGCGTTCACGGCATTCACCATTGCGCTGGCCGCGATGGCGAAGCTGGTCGGCCCGGAACGGCGGTCGCTGGCCCTGGGCCTCGGTACAGCGGCCGGCTCATTCGGGCAGGTCGTCTTCTCCCCGCTCGGGCAGGCGTTCATCGCCTCCTACGGCTGGCAGCCGGCGCTACTCGCCCTGGGGGCGTCGACGCTGGCCATCGCGCCGCTGGCGTTCCTCCTGCCGGGCTCGCCGGCGGTGCGGGGCGAGCCGGGAGGCGGACAGACGCTGGCCGGCGCCCTGCGCGAGGCGGTCGGACACGGCGGCTACCTCCTGCTGACGGTCGGGTTCTTCGTCTGCGGCTTCCACGTCGCGTTCATCACCGTGCACTTTCCGGCCTACGTCCGCGACCTGGGGCTTCCCGCCTCCGTGGGGGCCGGAGCCATTGCCGTGATCGGGCTGTTCAACATCCTGGGGTCGTTCGCTTCGGGTGCGGCGGGGCAACGGTGGAGCAAGAAGTCGGGACTGAGCGCGATCTACGCGCTGCGGGCGGCGGCCATCGCGCTGCTGATGCTCGCGCCCAAGACGCCGGCGGTCATCTACCTCTTCGCGGCGGCGATGGGGCTGCTGTGGCTCTCCACCGTGCCGCTGACCACGGGCATCGTGGGCCAGGTCTTCGGCGTGCGCTACCTCGCGACCCTGTTCGGCGTCGTCTTCCTCAGCCACCAGCTCGGCAGCTTCCTCGGCGTCTGGCTCGGAGGCCGGCTCCACGACGCCACCGGCTCCTACGATGGAATCTGGTGGGCGGGGGTCGCGCTCGGTCTGGCGGCGGCGCTGATCCACCTGCCGATCGACGAACGTCCCATCGTCCGGACCGCATCGCCGGTTCCGGCCGGCGCCCGCACCGGCTAGGGCCAGGAGCTTGCGCCGCGGAACGCCAACGGAGCGAGTTCCGCGGCGCAAGCTCCTGGGACGGTGGGGGCTGGGGCCGACCCGGAGCGCGACGGGTTGGCGGCGCTAGAGCGCCCTTACGGGCGCTTTGGGAGTCTGCGCGGGCGCGACGTGCCGCATCGCCGTTCTGCGGCGCAGACTCCTAGCCAGGAGTCTCCACGCGCACCGTAAGCACGTCCGTATCGTGGTACTGCTGGTGCCGCACGGACGAGGCCAGGTGCCGGAGCAGCCGGAGCGAGACTTCCTGCTCGATCTCCGCCCCGGTCACGCGGTCGCCGAGGAGTGCGATGCGATCCTCGATGTTGGCCTTCTCGGTCGCGGCGACGAACTCGAGCTCCGCGGCCCGGCCGTCGTTGCGCGCGGTGACCTGGAGCTTGCGCTCCTCTCCCGCGGGCCCCTCCTCCTCCCGGCGGATGAGCGTCAACAGGGTCTCCTCGCCCACCGCCCGGAGGCGGTCGCGCATCGCCCTGCTCCAGCCGCGGCCCTGGGCGAACTCGCTCAGGAACGCATCGATGGTCGGGTAGGCGTCGCCGTTCAACGCGGTCCGCAGGCGCCGCGGACGCGGCCGGGACAGCTCCAGGAAGAGCGTCATCAGGATGGACGCCAGGCCGCCGGCCGTCATGCCGTTGCCCAGCAGCCCGCTCCAGGCGCCGAGGGAGTCGGCGAAGATCAGCTCGTTCTGGAACCCGAGGCCGATCCAGAAGCCGACTCCGGCCACGATCCCCTTGCGGTAGTCCACGCCGTCCTCGACCACGACGCGCATGCCGAGAACGAAGAGCGTGGCCATGAGCACGACGGTGTAGGCGCCGACGACCGGGCCGGGGATGGCGAGGATCAGCGCCATGAACTTCGGCAGGAACGCCAGCACGACGAAGATGGCCCCGATGTAGACGCCGACGGTGCGGGAGGCCACCCCGGTGATGTCCGTCACGGAGACGCTCGACGAATAGGTCGTGTTGGGCACGGTCGCCGCGAGGCCCGAGAGCAGGTTGCCGACGCCGTCCGCGGTGACCGCCCCCTGCACGACGCGGTAGTCGGTGGCCCGCGGCGTCCGCCGCGAGACCCGCTGGATGGCGACGCTGTCGCCGATGGTCTCGATGGCGCCGATCAGGGTCACGAACACGAACGCCGGCAGCAGCGCCCAGAAGGCGACCCCGAAGTGCAGGTCCAGGCCCGGCCACGCGCCCGCCGGCAGGCCGATCCAGCCCGCCTCGGCCACGAGTTCCGCGTCGTAGATGCCGAACCAGCCGGCGATTGCGCAGCCGGCGGCGATGCCGATCACGGGGGCCCAGAGGCGCACCACGCCCGTGGCGCGGAGGGTGACCCCCACCGTCACCAGCAGCGTCACGATCACGCTGAGCGGTGCGGCCGAGGGCGGGGCGCCCTCCGGCACGTCGGTGAGCATGCCGAACATGATGGGCATCAGCGTCACCGGGATCAGCATGATGACGGTGCCGCACACGGTCGGGGTGAGGATGCGCCGCAGCAGCGAGAGGCGCGTCGAGAGCGCGAACTGGCACAGTGCGGAGAGGGTGACGAGGGTCGCCAGCAGCCCCGGCCCGCCCTCGACGAGGGCGGTGACGCACACCGCGATGAAGGCGGCCGAGGTGCCCATCAGCAGCACGTGGCCGGCGCCCACCCGTCCGACGCGGACCGCCTGCAAGGTCGTCGTGACGCCGCTGATCGCCAGCGCCGCGAAGGCCGCCCACGACAGGAAGTCCTCGCTGCCGCCCGCGGCGCGCACGACGATGGCCGGCGTCAGCACGATGCCCGCCACGGTGAGCATGGCGAACTGGAAGCCGAGCCCGAGAGCGAGCGCGGGAGGAGGCCGTTCCTCCGGTTCGTATCGGAGATCTC
>JAPOYG010000080.1:0-1593 GCA_026706755.1 Acidobacteriota bacterium | reverse complement strand
CTACCCGAGCGATTCCAGGTACTCGGCGAAGCGCTCGTTGTAGAGCGCGCCGGGACGCCGCGCGCGGATCTGCGCCACGACCTGCGCCCCGGGCATGCCCAGCTTGTGGAGGATCAGGCCGGCGACGAGGGCGGAGCGGTTGAAACCCATGCCGCAGTGCGACAGCACGCGGTGGCCCTGTCCGACAAGCAGGGCGCCGAGGGAGGCGACGGCGTCGGTCCGGGTTGGCTCGGGGAGGGCCTCATCCAGGATCGGGTAGTAGACGTAGAGGATCTCGTGGGGCTCGGTGGGGACGCCGACGTCGAGTCCGCCTTCGAGGTCGATCACGGTGTCGATGCCGCGATCCGCGACCACCTTCCAGTCGTGGATGACCGGCGAGATGAAGAGCAGGCCGGCGTCGTCCACCTGCGCGATCTCCATCAGCCCCTCGGGGAGCTCTACCGCCGGCGCCTTCGCTGCGTCCGCCATCCGCTCAGCCGCCGTACATCACGAACGCGAAGAGCCGCTCGCCCACCGCGACAAGGACGTGCTGCCGCCCGTCCACCAGGTAGGTCTGCGGCGCGTTCGAGATGTTCCCGATGCGCGTGTGCCAGAGCAGGTCCCCGCCCGCCGCGTCGAAGGCCACGAAGTTCCCGCTCCCGTCGCCGGTGAAGACCACGCCGCCCGCGGTGGTCAGGACGCCCGATCCGCCCCCGCCGCCCGGCGGCCAGGGGTGGCGCCAGACCGTCTCGCCGGTCCGGTAGTCGATGGCGGAGAAGGCGTTGCCGCCGGATCCGACCACCACCCGGTCCTTGCCCCCGAGCCCCATCGAGCCGCGCGGGTCGGGATCGGTCAGGTAGAGCAGGTTGAAGCCGTTGTTCTCCTGCGTGTAGAAGAGCCCGGTGTCCGGATTGAAGGCCGGCGGCTGCCAGTTGGTGACGCCGCCCTCGACCGGCGAGACGAGCGCCCCGGGAATGATCGCCTCCTTGCGGGGATCCGGGTTCGGCGACCCGCTCTCGCGCACGTGGCTGGCCCAGTTGGCGGTGGCCCCGTAACGGCTCGTCGCAACGTGCTCGCCCGTCACCCGGTCGACGGTGAAGAAGTAGCCGTTGCGGGCCGCCGTCGAGACCAGCTTGCGCGGTTCGCCGTCGATGACGCCGTCGATCAGGATCGGCGTCTGGGCCGAGTCCCAGTCGTGCGTGTCGTGCGGCGAGGTCTGGAAGTACCACGCCATCTCGCCGGTGTCGACGTCGACCGCGATGAGCGTGCAGGTGAACAGGTTGTCGCCGGGGCGGGCCACGCCGGTGTAGCCGGGCGTCGGGTTGCCGGTGCCGAAGATGTAGTAGTTCGTCTCCGGGTCGTAGACCCCCGGCACCCAGACCTGCCCGCCGCCGTGCGACGCCGCGTCGAGGCTCGGCCAGGTGTCGAGCCCGGGGTCGCCCGGCTTCATCGGGACGGTGTAGAAGATCCACTGCCGCTCGCCCGTCCGCGGATCGAAAGACTGCAGGAAGCCGGGCGCGTCGAGGTCGTTGCCGGTCCCGGCCAGCACGTGGTCGCCTACCACGATCGGCGCCATGGTCGAGAAGTACTGGTCCTCGAAGGTGGCGATCTCGA
>JAPOYG010000531.1 GCA_026706755.1 Acidobacteriota bacterium | reverse complement strand
GCGGCTCCGCTGAACGCGTGCTCGGCCCACCGTCGAAGGTCCTCGACCAGCGACGGCCGGATCGCCTGCGCCCGCTCCGCCAGGTCGCCGGACCGGCCGAGCCGCCCCGCCAGGGCCCCACCCGCTGCCGCCAGCTCTCCGGCCTCCGTCGCACCCTGACCCTCACCGTCTGCCGCCGCCGATACCCCGGCCTCCGCCGCGCCGGGTCGCTCGCCGCCCGCGCGGCCGGCCAGACGTTCGATCTCCCTGTCGATGCGGGCGATGTGCCGTTCCAGTTCCTCCCCCACCCGAACTGCCTCGTCCGCCTCCCGCGCCGCAGCCTGCAGGCGGACGGCCACCCGGTCGAGCTCCTCCGCCACGGACTCGTCCTCGTCGGCAACGGGGACCGCATCCGCGTCGGAAACCGCGGGCGTCTCGCCGCCGGACCCGGCGCGCGCACGGTCCGCCAGGTTGCGCAGCCGCGACGCAAGGTCGGCTTCCGCGAGGCCGTCGGCCGCCTCGTCAAGAGCCCGGCGAACGGCGCCCGCAGCCTCCGACCGCTGCGCGCCGAGGCGCGACTCGAACCGCTCGACCCGCTCGGCCAGCTCGTCCCGCTCGCCCGCCAGCGCCCGCCGCGACGCCCGGCCGGCGCCGGCTCCCCCGGCGAGGCGCGACGCGAGGGCGGTGCGGCGCTGGGCGCCGGCCATTCGTCTCGCCTCGGCCTCCAGATCGCGGATGGCCCGGCCCGCTCGTCCCTCCCCGCCGGCTCCCAGCTCCCGCGCCAGATCCCGGAGGCGATCCGCCGCCTCCCGGCCCGCCCGGGCCGCCGCCTGCGCGTCCCGGCGGCCCAGTGCACCCTGCGCCTCGCGCATCCGGTCCGCGATGCGCTCGCCGCTCCCCCCGGCCCGCGGCGTCCCCCCGCGCGCGCCGCCGCCGGCGTTCGACATCCGCGCCAGTTGCCGCTCGACCTCTTCCACCTGCCGGCGCAGCTCTTCCTGCTCCCGCGAGAGCCGTTCCAGCGTGCGGCGCAGGACCTGCGGATCGTCGCCCGCGTCCGCCAGAGCGCGTTCCGCCTCCCGGTTGAGGGCCTCCTGCCGGTCGGCCAGCTCCCCGACGCGGCGGCGCGCATCGCTTTCCTCCCGGGCCGCGGGCGGGGTCGCCGCGGAGCGATCCTCGTAGTTCGTCCGCTGCTCGCGCCGCAGCTCGCGATCGAACAGCGCCGACAGGTCCTCCTGCGGCTGCGGGCCGAACGCCCCGCCCGGCGACGGCTGGAGCGAGACCTGCGTCCGGCGGACCTCCGCCTGGGCCTGGAGCAGCCCATTCAGGGCCGCCATCTCCAACGGGACCGCCGCCGCGGTGTCGTTCGCCCGCAACGACTCCGCCGCGGCGCGCATCGCCCCGATCGCGCGCGTCAGGCCGCCCGGGACCCGCGCCTGGCGGTCTCCCCCGCGATCGGCGGCGACCCGCGACGCGGCGCGGCGCAACTCGTCCTGGGTCGTCGCCACCGCATCGACGTCGTCCACGGGCCGGGCCGCGGCCGGCACGGCGTCGAGGCGCCACGTCGCGATGACGATCTCCTTCTGGACCCGGACGAGCCGCCCGATGTCGCCGCCGGCCATCGCCGCCATGAACCGGCTGCCCGCCTCCGAGAACTCGCGTCCGAACGGCCGCACCTCCAGGAAGAAGATGTCGCTGCGCGCCTCGCGGGCGGGACGTGCCGCGTTCGTGTCGCGCGCACGGACGTAGTAGCTGATCACGTCGCCGGGGCGGACCCCGAGCGATTCGGCGTACAGCGTGTGGGCGGCCGACACCTCGCGGTTGCGCCGCGCCCCGAGCAGATCGACCGCCTGCTCGTCGCGGCCGGCCACGGTGTAGACGAGCTCGAAGCGCTCCACGCCGAAGTCGTCGTCCGCCCGCGCCTCGATGACCGTCTCCTCGAGGGGGGTGATCTCGCGGTCTCCGCCCGGCCGCGCGATGCGGACCTCCGGGGGCCGGTCGACCACGATTCGGATGAGATGGTCGTTGGCGTCCCCGTTCGTGAGCGCGTCGGCATCGACGAGCGCCACCCGGTAGCTGTCGTCCTGCTGCACCTCGAACGACGCCGCCCACCGCCGGTCGGCGTGCCTCTCCAGATCGAGCGCCGCACCGCTCGCCATGCGGAGGGCCCCGGAACGAAGCGCCTTGTCGGCGACGACGGTCACCGTCACCGCCGTCCCTTCGGGAGCGTGAATGTCGCCCCCGGCGTCGACCCGCACCGGCAACCCCAGGTGCGCCGGATAGCGGTAGGCGACCTCGATCCGCTCGACGGCCGGCGGCTGGAGCGCCGTCACCGCGTAGTCGGGCGAGGCGAGCGCGCCGAGTCTGACGCGGTAGGTGAAGTTGCGTTGAACCGCGGGCGTCTCGAGCTCGTAGCCGCCGTCCACGCGGCGCATCGTGAGGGACTCGGAACCCGCGCCGGGGCGCAGGACGGTGACGGCGGGCAGGGTGCGGATCGGCTCTCCGGGGGTGCCCCGCAAGCGCGCGCGGATGACCAGCGGCTCGCCGGCCACCACCCGGGCATCTCCGGGCTCGACCTCGATCGCGGCGCCGAAGGGCACCGCGTGCAGCCACGCGCTACGCGCGATCCGACCGAGCGCGGGACTCCCCGCGACGATGACGACCGCGGCGACCGCGACCGCGATCGCCCCGGCCAGGAACGCGCGTCGCAGAAGGCGTGCCGGCACGGTGCGGTCGAGTGCGATCCGTCGCACCGCGCGGGCGGCATCGCGCAGGACGAGGTCGCGGAACGGCGTGCGGGCGGCGTCGCGCAGCGCGGCCGCGCTGGCCAGCCGGTCCTCGAGCTCCGGGCAGCGCTCCTCGACGTAGCGGGCGACCTGCCGGTCCCCGGGGGGCCGCCGGAGCGGCCAGAGCGTCCGGAACGCGAAGGCCCCCGCGGCGAGCAGGACCACCCCTGCCGCGGCCAGCAGCAGGAGGTCGGCCGGCGCCGCGAAACGGTCCAGAACGAGTACGAAGGCGAGGGCGGCCGCTCCCGCCCCCACCGTCCGCGCGAGCCCGCGGAGGGTCGCCACCGTCCGCCATCGCCGGCGGACCGCCCGGAGAAAGGCCCGGAGCTCCCCGGCGTGCGGTTCGGCCATGCGGCTGATTATGCCATCGCGCGGGCCACCCACGCCTCGCCCACCAGGACCGCGAGCATCGCCGCGAGGGCGTACCACCAGTACGCCTGCTCGCGTTCCCGCCGCTCCGGGCCGGAATCGTCGTCCGGCGCGGCGCCCCCCGCCGTCCGCGGATCGACGCGACCGAGAAACGCCTCGACCGTCATGGGAGCGGGGTCCGACTCGCGCGGATCGACGTTGACGACGAGGCGGCGTCCCGACTCGGGCAGGACCGCGGCCCCCGCCACGGCCGACACGCCGTCCGGCACGTCCGCGATCGTGACCTCGCGCGCGCCGCCCGGCAACCTCGCGACGTAGCGAACCATCTCGACGACGAAGGGCGCGAATCCCGGTCGCCGCGGGAAGTCGTTCCCGGCGCCGTTCAGGTCCGACGCGAAGAGCAGGGCGCGCCCGGCGTCGAGGTCGTACTCGACGAGGGCCGCCGTGCCGTCGTCGAACCGCCCGAGCACCCGCGTGCGGGCGCCCTCGCCGGCCACCGCGGCGCGCAGGAACGTCCCCTCGCCCAAGGCGCTCGCCGCCGCTTCGCCGAGCGCGCGGAACACGGGGTGGCGGCGATCCGCCGGCACCCAGCGCCGCGGCCGCTCCCCCGCATCCGGCTCGAAGTCGATGCGCGCATCCGGACCGAGCACCCCGGCCAGCCGGGCGGGCTCGACGCCGCGCCCCGCCGCCACGACCAGGCCCCCCCCCGCGGCGACGAACGCGGCCAGCCGCCCGCGCCCCTCGCGCTCGAGGCCGTCGGTGCCCAGGAGCAGCACGGCGGCGACCGCCTCCCATTCGCCGCGGTCCAGGGACGATACCGCGCCCGGCTCCGTCACCCGTGCCGCGAACGGTGCGTCCTCCGCCCCGGCGGCGAGTGCCCGATCGACGAAGTACGCGTCGCTGCCGCGCCGGCCGCCGTTGGCGACGACGAGCACGCGGGCCGGCGGAAGCGGGTCGAGCAGCAGATAGCGCCGATTGTCGCCCGCGTAGCCGTCCGGATCGACGACCTCGACCGACGCCACGGCCCCTGCCGGCAACGCCGAGCCGAGGCGCACGCCGTTCGCGCCCGGCTCGAGCGTCACGACGCGGCTCTCGAGGACGGCGTCGTCGACGGCCAGCACGACGAGAGCGTCACGCGCCTCCGGCCCCGTGTTGCGCACCACGGCCGACAGACCGTCCGCGGTCCGGGCCGCCGCGGTGACGGCCAGATTCCCGGGCACGGGGTCGACGACCGCCGCTTCCACGGTGGCGGCGCGCGGCACGGCGGCCGCTTCGCCGTCGGACCAGCCGGCCGCCTGCAGGTCGGTGACCACGGTGACACGCCCGCCCTCCGCGCCCATCAGGCCGGACGCCGAGGACAGCGCGGCGGCGTAGCGGGTCGATCCGGCCGTGGCGGACACCGATTCGACGGCGGCGACCGCGGCCGCCCGATCATCCGTCGGTTCGAGCACGACCGCCGCACGGTCGTCGAACGCGACGACGGCCACGCGGTGGCCCGCCGGTACCCGGTCGACCTCGGCGGCGCCGAGCCTGTGGGCTTCCTCCATCTGCCCCGGCGCCGACATGCTGAGCGAACGATCGATCGCGATCACCGTGATCGGGCGCTCGGGAACGGCGTCGTCGACGAACGGGCGTGCGAAGGCGAGCGTCAGCAACAGCAGCGCCGTCACGCGCAGGAGGAGCAGGAGCAGCTCCCGCAGCCGCGGGCGGCGGGTCCTGACGGCCGGCGAGCGGCGCACGAACCGGACCGCGCTGAACGGCACGACCGGCCCCCGCTCCCGGCGCACCAGGTGCAGGAGGATAGGGATGGCTATCGTGACGGCACCGAGCAGGAACGCCGGGAAGAGGAAGGACATGGCGCCCGCTCACGGCCGCCGGGCGCGCGCGGCCAGATACGACTGCAGGGCGCCGTCGAGCGGTTTCGACGTGTCCAGGCGGTGGTAGTCGACGTCCGCCAGCCGCAGGTCGCGTTCGTAGGCCGCGACGAGCTCGTCCATCGCCTGGCGGTACGGAGCGCGGACCCGGGACGCGAGCGTGCGGACCTCGGCGCCGGTCTCCAGGTCGCGGAAGCGGGTGACCCGCCGGAACGGAAAGCTCCGCTCGGCCGGGTCGAGCAGGTGCAGGACGATGACGTCCGCTCCGCGGGAACGCAGGTGCCGCAGGCCGCGGAGGACGGACTTCGGCTCGTCGAGCAGGTCGGAAACGACCACGACCAGGCCGGGACGGGTCAACGCCTCCGCAAGGCGCGTCAGGGGCCTCGCGACGTCGGAGCGCCGCCCCGTCTCGAGGCGGTCGAGGGCCGCCAGCACGCGCCGCAGGTGTCCCGGGCGGCCGCTCACCGGGACCTCCGTCGCGATGTCGTCGTCGAAGGCGACGAGGCCGACCGCGTCCCGCTGGCGGTGCATCAGGTAGGCCAGCGACGCCGCGAGGGAGACGGCGTAGGCGTGCTTCGTGACGCCGTGGGAGCCGTAGGCCATCGAGGCCGACACGTCGAGCAGGATGCGGCAGTCGAGGTTTGTCTCCTCTTCGAACCGCTTGACGTAGAAGCGGTCGCTGCGCCCGTACACCTTCCAGTCGAGCGTCGACAGGTCGTCGCCCGGCATGTACTGCCGGTATTCGGAGAACTCGACGCTGAAGCCCTGGAACGGGCTCCGGTGCAGTCCGATGAGGAAGCCCTCGACCACGGTCCGGGCGCGGAGCTCGAGCGACTCGATGCGTGCCACGACGGCCGGATCGAGATGGCGCAGCTCGTTCGGGCGAACGGACGCCGCCATCGCTACAGGCCGCTCCGCGGCGCCGGCACCGCCTCGAGCAGCCGCTCGACAATCGTCTCGGCGTCGACGCCCTCGGAATCGGCGTAGAAGTTCGTCACGAGCCGATGCCGGAGGGTGGGTGCGGCCAGGGCGCGGATGTCCTGGACGGAGACGTGGTGGCGGCCGCTCATCAGGGCCCGGGCCTTGCCGCCGAGCACGAGGGCCTGCGAGGCGCGGATCCCGGCTCCCCAGCGGACCCACTGCTGGACGAAGTCCGGCGTGTGCGCGCGGCCCGGCCGCGACGCGTCGACCAGGCGGACCGCGTACCGGGCCACCTCGTCGGCGACCACCACCTGGCGCACGAGGCGCTGGAACTCGAGGATGTCGTCCCCGGAGAGGACGCGGCTCGGCCGCGCCGACTCCTCGGCCGTGGTGGCGGTGACCACCCGCACCTCGTCGTCCTCGGCGAGGTAGCCCATCACGATGTTGAACATGAACCGCGAGAGCTGCGCCTCGGGCAGCGGGTAGGTGCCCTCGAGCTCGATGGGGTTCTGCGTCGCCAGCACGAGGAACGGCCGGTCGAGCACGTAGGTGCGGCCGCCCGCGGTGACGTGGTATTCCTGCATCGCTTCCAGCAGCGCCGACTGCGTCTTGGGCGGGGTGCGGTTGATCTCGTCCGCGAGAATGATCTGCGCGAACACGGGGCCCCGGACGAACGTCAGCTCGCGGTGCCCGCCCGCCTCCTCGATGATCTCCGTGCCGGTGATGTCGGCCGGCATCAGGTCGGGCGTGAACTGGATGCGCTTGAACGTGAGGTGCAGCACCTCGGCCAGGGTCCGCACGAGAAGGGTCTTCGCCAGCCCCGGGACGCCCGTGATGAGGCAGTGGCCGCCGCTGAACAGCGCCGTCAGCACGAGGTCGATCGCCTCGTCCTGGCCGACGATCACCTTGCGGAGCTCGGCGAGGACGGCGGCGCGCCCCTCCATGACCCGCTCGGCCGCGGTGGCCGGGTCCTCAGTGCGTGAGGGCATAGACGATCTCGTTGATCATCATGCGGTACGACTGCGCGGTGTACTGGATGTAGCCGGGGTACGCCTCGGCGTTCGACCACTCCCACCCGTCGCCCATGTCGGTGTTGAAGTTGGCCAGCACCATGGCTCGCCCGTCGTCGTCGAGGATCGCGCGCAGGTGCGGGTCGAAGCCGCCCTTCTCCCAGGTGACGTTGTTGAAGAACGACCCGAGCCCCGGAATCTGGGGGTAGGCGTCGAGCTGGTAGAAGCAACTGAAGATCGGGTGCGCGGGGTCGAGATCGACGAACCGGCGGTCCGGGAAGACCCGTGCCATCTGCCGCTCGACGAGGTCCCATTCGACGGGACCGTGAAAGTCGTCCAGGGTGGCCGTGCCGCCGCGCAGCAGGAACTCGCGCAGGATGCCGACCTCCGCTTCCGTGAACTCGATGTTGGCCGGCTCGACGAAGTAGATCCAGGGGTGGTCCCAGAGGGCTTCGTCCTCGAGCTCCAGGATGACCGGCTCGTTCACCACGATCGTCGTCACGCGGCCCATGCGCCGGCTCAGGTTCTGCTCGGCGGCGGGGCCGTCGACGGCCCAGGGGTCGCTCCAGTAGGTGCGCCGGAAGTCCGCCAGCCGGCCCGGAGGGGAGCTGTAGCGGATGCGGGCGAACGTCCACTCGAGCCCCGCGAGCACGGCGTCGGAGGCGCGCCCCGCGACGTCGGGGAATGTCGACTGCCCCTGTCCGGAGGAGGGGGCGAGCATCGAGGCGGCGGCGAGCATCGCCGCGGCCACCGCCCTCCGCCCCCGGAGCCCGGGGGCGCCGGCACGCGTTCGCGCCGCCGCGCCGCGACGGCGGTCGCGGACGTCCGGCGGCGAGACGCTCACGGCCCGCGCTCCAGAGCCTCGAGCAGCAACTCCTGCGCCCGCTCGTAGGTCGGAGCGATCTCCAGGGCGGCGAGGGACTGCCGGCGCGCGCCGTCGACGTCGCCTGTCGCGAGCAGACTCTCCGCGTAATCGCTGTGCGCGACGACCCGGTCCACCGGCCCCAGCGCCAGGGCCACGTCGAATTCCCGGACGGCGACGTCGTGCCGGCCGCCCGCCATGGCGAGCCGCCCCAAGGCCTGGTGGGGCACGGGGTCGAACGGGTCGATCTCGAGCACGCGCTCGTACGCCGCCTGCATCCGCCCCTCGTCGCGCGCCTCCTCGGCCAGGGCCGCGAGCAGCCGCACCGCCTCGAGGGACGTCTCGTCGTGCGCCAGGAGACTCTCGAGGTGCCGCATCGCGCGTTCGCGATCACCCTGCTCCTGGGCGATGCGCGCCAGGAGGCCGTGGGGGCTGTCGAAACCGGTCGCCAGCGGCACCAGCTCCACGGCCCGCTCGAGGGCGGCGCGCGCGTCGTCCCACGCGCTGGCCGCGAACAGCGCCCGGCCCAGTGCGAGCTGCGCGCGGAAGCTGTCCGGCGCCGCGTCCGCCCGCTCCCGCAGGGCGGCGACCCGCTCCGCCCCGGCCGGCGGCAGCTCGCCGGGCGCCGCGGGCGCCTGCAGGGCACGGCGGAGCGCGCCGAACTCCGCCTCCACCGCCGCGTCGAAGCTCGCCTGCAGGCGGTCGAAGTCGAGTCCGATCCGCTCGAGCGCCGCCTCCGTCTCGAGCCCGTCTCCGTAGGCCCGGATGAGCGTGTGCAGCGCCGGCTCGCCGTAGCGGTCGATGAGGTGCTCGACGAGCACGGAGGCCTGGAAGTAGGAGAGCGAGATCAGGTCGGGGCGCCGGAAGCCGCTGTTCAGCTCGCGGAGCGGCAGCACCTGCTCGCGATTGAGCGCGTCGGCGAACTCCAGCGCCTGGTCGCGCGCCCACGCCGGGTCGGCGCGCTTCTCCTCGTAGGTCGATATCCCCTCGCTCAGCCACCGCGGCAGCCGCTGCTTCGACATCTGCAGCGTGATCACGTGCGCGATCTCGTGCCACAGGGTGGACTGCCAGTTGAAGTCGCCGGGCGGCCGGGCGCGGGGCGAGTCCATCGTCACGACGCGCCCGAAGCAGGCGCCGAGCGCGCCGATCATGCCCGGCAGGCCGAGCGTGCGGACCGCGAAGTCGTCGTGGCGCGGGAAGATCTCTATCAGGACGGGGCCCTCGACCGTCATCTCGTAGCGCGCCGAGAGAACGTCGAGTGCCTCCTGCGCCAGGGTGAGCGCGTACTCGCCGAGGACGGGCGCTTCCTCCGGATGCAGCCGCAGGATGACGTCCCCGCGCTCGAAGGTCTGGAATCCGTCCAGCGTGTCCATCATCGCGAGGAGGTTGAACGTCATCACGTCGAACGGGTCGTCGGCGAAGGACCGTTCGAGCGCGACGCGCGCGGCCGGCTCGTCTCCGGTCCGCAGCAGATACAGTCCGAGCTCCGCGTAGGCCCGGGTGTTGCCGGGGTCGAGCTCGACCGCCCGCCGCGCGAGCTCGACCGCCTCCGGAAAGCGGTACGCGCCGGCGGTATGGACGGCCGCGATGCGGTAGACGTCGCCGTACGCCGGGTTGATGGCCAGCGCGCGCTCGACCTCGGCCTCGAAGTCCGCCGTCCGATCCTCGAGGAAGGCGATCGCCGCCAGCAGGGCGCGTGCCTCGAGGCTCCGGGAGTTCGTGGCGAGCGCCCGGTCGATCGCCTCGCGCGCCGCCGTCCGGTTCCGCCCGTCGAGCTCCAGACCGGCAACGATCAGGTGGGCGTCGACGTTGTCGGCGTCGATCGTCAGCGCGCGGCTGACCGCCTGGCGCGCGCCCGGCGGGTTGTCGCTGGCGAGGGCGCGAGCCCGTCCGAGCAGGGCCGGCACCCACTGGTCGTCGATGTTCAGGGCGTCGCCGAACGACCGCAGGGCGTCGCTCTGGTTGTACTTCTCGAGGAAGAGCTCGCCCCACGTCGTCTGGATGCCGGGGTCCGACGGCGCGGCGGCGGCGGCGCCCCGGAGCAGCGAGTTGGCCAGGCGGAACTCCCCCAGCGCCCGCGCCGCGAGGCCGCCCCGGTACAGGTCGATGGCACGCCGCGAGCGCCGCGCCTCCGTCACGACGGCGTCCAGATGGGGTCGGGCCTCGGCTCGACGCCCCAGGTAGGTCCGGAGCAGGCCGAGCTCGAGGGCGGCCGCGCTTCGCGGCGCGTCCGCGGCGATCGGGACCAGTCGCGCCTCCGCCTCCTCGTAACGGCCGCGGGCGATCTGCAGCCGGGCCTCGAGGGCGGCCAGCTCCGGGTCGCCCGGACCGCGCGACGCTGCCAGCGCCTCGAGCCGCTCGGCCAGGTCGGCGTCGCGACCGTGTGCGAGCGCCGCCCGCAACTCGAACAGCTCCCGCTCGGCGTCGGGCTCCGTCTGCGCGACGGCCGGCGGGGCGGCGAGCCAGACCGCACCGGCCACCGCAGCCGCGGCCAGCGCGCTCCGCAACCTCGCCCGGCCGGCACCGCCTGCCTGCGCGTCCCGCCGTGGTGCTGACTTCACGGCGCGATTATAGTCCTGCCCCCGCGGAGCGGACGCTCTCCGCCGCCGCACGCGCCGGCCCGGGAGTCTGCGGCGCAGGCCGTTAGAAGAAAGCGAGGTTCTGGTGGGAGGGAATCTCGAAGCGGCGCCGGCACTTCTTGCACACGACGATGTCGTCGACCCGGACCATGTAGTTCCGCAGCTTGTCGAACATGGCGCGCTCCCCGGGGTCGGCTCCCCGCGGGGGGCGATCCTTCTTCATGCGCCGAATCCAGCGTACCTCGTACTCGCCGCGATGGCGGCACTTCGGGCAGGAGTAGAGGGCCGGTCGGGTCTCGCGGGTCTCGTTGAAGAACTCGCGCTCGTGGCGGGCCATGCCGTCAGTCCTTGGTGCAGGTCACCAGGGACCAGATGCGCGGGACGTTGACCCTCTGGATCGAGACCGGCTCGAGGTCGGCCTGCGCCAGAAACGCCGGCAGGTCCAGGTCGGCCTTGAAGCCGACGTAGACGGTCAGCGGGGAGATGAGGCGTTCGGCCCGCGCCACGAACCGATTGGGGCTGAGAAAGTGATTCAGGAACACGAAGCGGCCGCCCGGACGGCATACCCGCCGCATCTCGCGGGCCACCGCCACGGGATCCGGCACCACGCTGATGACGTACGGCGCGTAGACCAGATCGAACGAATCGTCCGCAAAGTCGAGGTGGGCCGCATCCATCTGGAGGAGGCGAACGTTGCGGACCTTGTGCGCCGCCAGCCGGCGAGCGGCCTTCTCCAGCATCTTCTCGGCCACGTCGATGCCGGTCACGGCGACGTTGCTCGGGTACAGCGCGGCGTTTATCCCGGTGCCGACGCCGACCTCGAGCACCTCGTCGCCCGGCTGCAGATCGAGCTTCCGGATTGCCTCGAGGCGGCCGGGGTGCAGGGTGGCGCCGAACAGCCAGTCGTCGATCACCGCGATCTTGTTGTAGACGGCCTCGACGAAGTCGCTCTCGACGTCTGCGACGGAAAGGGAGCGCGTGGCGGGATCGGAAGTCGTGTCGTCGCGCCGCGAGGACAGGAACCGTCGCACTACCGCCGCACTATAGCGTGCCCGTACCGAATCAGCAAGACGCGGGATCGGCACGGTGGTGCTTTAATGGGAGGCCGTGCCTGACGGAGCCCGGTTCCTCACGGCGACGGAAGTCCTGGTGGCCACGCTGATCGTCAAGCTGGCCGTGGTGGCGACGCTGGCCACCATGCTCGCCCGCTTCCGCCAGTTCCGGCGCATCCTGCTGACCGAGCAGCGGGCCTGGCGCGAGCGCCTGGTCTTCGCGTTCAGCCTCGGCATCCCCCTGACCGGCGGCGTGACCGCACGCCTGCTGCTGGACTACGAGGCGGCCGACTGCTCGCTCGTCGGCCCCTTCCTGGCCGGCCTGCTCGCCGGTCCCTACGCCGGCGCGATCGTCGGCGCGCTGCTCGGCGCGCCGGCGCTCGTGGCCGGCGAGGTGGCGGCGATGCCGTTCGCCGTCGGCTGCGGATTCGCCGGCGGGGGCCTGCGCGAGGTATCCCCGAAGGAGGCTATCTGGCGCCTCTCTCCGCTCGTCTTCGCCGACCTCCACCTGCACGCCTGGGAGCTGCTGCGGCGTTTCCGCGCCGACTGGCTGCTGGTCCTGGCCGCCGCTCCCGCGGGCCTGGAGGTCATCCGGCAGTTTCTCGGCTATCGCTTCGGGCCCTCCACCATCTTCCACCAGCCGGCGGAGAGCCTGGGCACGGCGGCCCTGATCCTGCTCTCCACCGTGCTGAGCGCGGCGATCCCGATCAAGATCTGGAACACCGCGCGCGTCGAGCACCGCCTCGAGGAGCAGGAGACGCTCCTGATGGCGGCGCGCGTGGAGGCCCTGACGAATCAGATCAACCCGCACTTCCTCTTCAACACGCTGACGTCGATCTCGTCGCTCATCCGGTCGCAGCCGGAGACGGCGCGCATGCTGATCGCCAAGCTGTCGGCGCTGTTGCGCCGGCTGCTGCGCACCCAGGAGCAGTTCGTCACGCTCCGGGAGGAGCTGGCCTCGGTCGACGAGTACCTCGACATCGAGTCGGTGCGCTTCGGGCCGACGCTGACGGTCGAGAAGGACATCGGCGCGGACAGTCTGCAGATGGTGATGCCGAGCATGGTCCTGCAACCGCTCGTGGAGAACTCGATCAAGCACGGCATCGAACGGAAGGTGGGGGGCGGACGCATCCTGATCCGCAGCCGGCGCGTCGCCGGCCACGGCGTCATCGAGGTCGTCGACAACGGAGCCGGCATGGCGGACACCGACCTGCGGCCCGACCGGCGCGCGGGCATCGGCCTGCGGAACGTGGACGAGCGGCTGCGCGTAATCTACGGCGAGAACTACCACCTGCGCCTCGAGAGCACTCCGGGCGAGGGCACCTGCGCCCGCATCGAGATACCCGAGATCGTCGTGCCGCGCCCGGCGTCGGCATAGGCGGCATCGCCATGGCGGTATCGACATAGAATGAACGTGCGCGCGATCGTGGTCGACGACGAGGGACCGGCCCGCAGCGAGCTCAGCTTTCAGCTCGGGCGGCTGGAAGACGTGGCCGTCGCCGGGGAGGCCCGCGACGGCGACGAGGCGCTTCGCCTGATCGAAGCCGTCCGTCCGGACCTCGTCCTGCTCGATATCCAGATGCCGGGCCGGACCGGCTTCGAGGTGGCGCGGGAGATCGTCGCGCGGAGGATCGATACCCGGGTGGTCTTCGTGACGGCCTACGACCAGTACGCCATCGAGGCCTTCGAGGTCAACGCGGTCGACTACCTGCTGAAGCCGATCGACCCGGACCGCCTGGCGCAGGCGGTCGGCCGGGTCCGCTCGCACCTGGAGGCATCGCGGCTGGCGGCGGGCGGGGCGGCGGCCCTTCGGGAGGGCGAGCTCGAGCGCATCGCCGAGTACGTGACGCAGCGCCCGATCCGGCGCGCCCAGCTCGCAGTCAAGTGCGGCGACCGGTTTCTCCTCGTCCAGGCCGGCGACATCATCTACGCGTCGCTCGCCGACGACGTGATCACCGTTGCAGCCGGCTCGCTGATCGGGACGTCGAGCTGCCGCACGCTGGACGAGCTGCAGGCGTCCCTCGACCCGGCGGTGTTCTGGCGGGTGCACCGCTCGCACCTCGTCAACATCAACAAGATCAAGGAGGTCGTGCCTTGGTTCAGTCGCAACTACATCCTGAAGATGAAGGACTCGAAGGGCACGGAGATCCCCGTCAGCCGGGCGCAGACGCGTCGACTGCGGAGCTACCTGAAGCTCTAGATCCGGCGTACCGGGGCGCGATCGATCCACAGCCTGCGCTGCCGGTCCCGCCGCTGGCGCGGACGGCGAGGCCGTTTCTCGCCCGCGCCGCCGAGGAGCTCGTCGCGTGGGTCAAGACGTTCGCCTCGGCCGCCGTCTACGCGACGCTCATCGTGACCTTCGGGTTCCAGGTGGCGCGGGTCGAGGGCAAGAGCATGGAGCCGACCCTGCGCGACCAGGACCGCCTCATCGTCAACAAGGCCGCGTACCAGTTCTTCGGCGATCCGCAGCCGGGCGATATCGTGATGCTCCACTACCGGCGCGACCCCGACAAGTCCTTCGTCAAGCGCATCGTCGCTGAGGCCGGCGATACGGTGCGCATCGACGACGGACGCGTCTACGTCAACGAGGTGCTGCTGCCCGACACGTTCGTGCTGCCGGAGCACCGCAGCCACGAGAACCACGGGCCGGAGGTCGTCGAGGAGGGCTTCTACTTCGTCATGGGCGACCACCGGAACAACAGCTCCGACAGCCGCCACTGGGGTCAGGTGCCGAAGAAGTACATCATCGGCAAGGTGCAGTTGCGGTGGTGGCCGCTCACCGAAGCGACGGTGTTCTGACCGG
Organism: Acidobacteriota bacterium; assembly: GCA_026706755.1. Lineage (GTDB taxonomy): Bacteria > Acidobacteriota > Vicinamibacteria > Vicinamibacterales > UBA8438 > JAGWAJ01. The sequence continues at coordinate 2,133 of JAPOYG010000531.1, read as the reverse complement.
GAGCCCGCGCCGGGCTCGCCCACCGTTCGTCGCCGCGACCGCCAGGTCGCGCTGCGGCCTCCGCTCGGTGCCCAGCCAAGCCTACAGGAGTCCGCGCCGTTCTACGACGCAGACTCCTACTGCGCGTACAGCGCCTCGATCGCGGCGCTCCAGCGCTCCTCGACGACCCTCCGCTTGACCTTCAGGGTCGGGGTCAGCTCGCCCGTCGCAATGCCGAACTCCGCCGGCAGCGCGGCGAACTCCTTGATCTGCTCGTGCCGCGGAAGGTCGGCGTTCACCGCGGCGACGACCGCCTCGAGCCGCTCCTTCACGTCCGACCGCTCTGCCACCTCCTCGCGGGCCTCCGCCCCGGCCGGCGTGCCCAGTTCGTGCGCGAGCGCGGCGAAGTCGGGAACGAGCAGCGCCGTGATGCAGGGGCGGCGATTGCCGATGAGCACGGCCTCGGCCACGATCGGCGACCGCTTCAGCTCGGCCTCGATGGGAGTCGGCGCCACGTTCTTCCCGCCCGCGGTCACGATGATCTCCTTCTTCCGGTCCGTGATCGTGAGGTAGCCGTCGTCGTCGAGGCGGCCGATGTCCCCCGTGTGGAACCAGCCGTCGACGATCACCTCGGCCGTCGCCTCCGGCTTGTGGTAGTAGCCCTGCATCACGTTGGGCCCGCGCGCGAGGATCTCGCCGTCGGAGGCAATCCGAATCTCGACGCCGGGAACGGCGACGCCCACGCTGCCGGGCCGCGGCGCCTCGAGCGGATTCACGGTCAGCACCGGCGCCGTCTCGGTCAGCCCGTACCCCTCGACCACGGGTACCCCTATGGCGAACAGGAACTCCGCCACGGGCACGTCGAGCGGCGCGCTGCCCGAGACGACGAAACGGACCCGGCCCCCCAGGCGCTCGCGCACCTTCGACAGGACGATCCGCGTAGCGAGCCCGAGCTGCAACCGGGTGGTCAGCGGCGCGCGCCGGCCCGCCCGCGCGGCGCGGCTCGCGTCGCCCCCGACCCCGAGAGCCCAGTGGAACAGAGCCCGGCGGACCGCCGGCGCCTGCGCCACCGCGTCGTGGATGCGGGCGTGCAGCTTCTCGTAGACGCGCGGCACCCCGGTCAGCGTGGTCGGCCGGACACCCTGGAGGTCGCGCGCGATCGTGTCGAGCGACTCGGCGAACGAGATCGTCACGCCCTTGTAGAGATAGAGGCAGCAGACCATGCGCTCGAAGGCATGGCTCAGCGGAAGGAACGACAGCGCGTCGTCGTCGTCGGTGACCGAGATCACGGAATCCGAGGCCAGGATGTTGCTGACGATGTTCCCGTGGCTCAGCATCACCCCCTTCGGCTCGCCCGTCGTGCCGGAGGTGTAGATGATGGTCGCCAGCCGATCCGCCGGGATCGCGGCCGCCGCTTCCTTGTACATACGGCCGAGACCCTCCTCGTCCATGAGCCGCCGGTGACCGCGCGCCGCGGCGTCGACGAGGCTCAGCTCTTCGCGTCGCGCGGCGGTTGGCGCGCCGGCGGTCGGCGCGGCGCTCGCTCCCCGTTCCTCCGCCGTCGGGGCAGCGTCCGGGGCCCGTTCGACCACGATGAGAACGGCGAGCTTGGGCAGCTCGGGCCACACCGCCCGGACCTTCGCCGCCTGGCTCTCGTCGGAGGCGACGACCGCGCAGGCGCCCGAGTCGGCCAGGATGTAGCGCACCTGCGCCTCCGGCAGGGTGGGATAGATCGGGACCGTCACCGCACCGCGCGTCAGGGCGGCGTAATCGGCAATCAGCCACTCCGGCCGGCTCTCGGACAGGATCGCGACCCTGTCGCCGGCCTCGACGCCGAGGGCGCCCAGGCCGAGGCTGAGGTCGCGAACCTGCTCGAAGAACTCGCGCGAGGAGAGCTCCGTGACGTCCGCGGCCTCTGCCCGGCAGCGGCGGATGAGGACCGACTTGGGGTAACGGCCGGATACGTGGAACGGCAGATCGGCTAGCGTCGTGATCCCCTCAGCCACCGGTCACCGCCTGCTGATCCGTGCTCATCGGCTGCATCGCGCTACTCCCCCTTGAACGTGCCCGACCGCCCGCCGCGTTTCTCGACCAGTCGGATCTCGCCGATCACCATGCGCCGGTCCATCGCCTTCACCATGTCGTAGATGGTCA